>CAYWAU010000170.1:0-4041 GCA_964456395.1 uncultured Dehalococcoidaceae bacterium | reverse complement strand
GGGGTCAATAGCCAGGGAGCGAACATCAAGAGAAAAAAGCCCGTTATTTATAGCCATCCAGCTTTCACCCCCATCGATTGTCTTGAAGATGCCATCATGAAAGGTGGCTGCATAGGCTATATTCAGGTTGGTGGGATGTACAGCAATAGCGGTTATATTCTTGTCGGCATTTTCTAGTCCCCTGTTTGCCTCATGCCAGTTTTCACCGCCGTTCTCGCTCCGGTAAATCTTTCCTGTTACCACCTGCAGCCCCATCCAACCGCGTTTTCCGGTATCGATTTCCGCCGCGGTTAGGACGATATCAGAGTTGCCTGGAGCCACATCGAAGCCCCGAAGGGTTATCTCGTCCCACTCACTCACCCCTCTGTCCCTTTTTACCCAGGTCTCGCCGCCATCGGTGGACTTGAAAATCCCTCGCATATACTGCGTCCCTACCCAGACGATGTCGGGATTATTGCGGTCTATGGTAAGGCAGAAGATAGGGATACCATCTTCAGAAGAGCCAGCCCGGGCGGTTATACCTTTGTTTTTGGCAACCCAAGTTTTGCCGCCATCATAACTCTTATTGACACCGCTGGGATTATCAGTGACGAACATGATATCTTTGTCTTGAGGATGAATTCTTATATCATAGCCCAAGCCTCCGCTGGGGCCACCGGTCTTCACCCATTTTGCTTCCTGTACTATATTGATCCCGGTCACCACTATGTCATCAATAAGAGCCTGGCTGCCTTCTTCAGCAGCAAAGGACAAGCCTCCGGTTCTTACTGGTAGCTCCTCGTCAACATAGTGACACTTCATGTCCCCATCAAGATATATTTTTATGTCCGTTCCCTGGAGAGCAACCTCCAGAGCGTGCCACCGGTTCAAGGGCACCTCTCCCTGCCAGCGACCGAGATTAAAAATATCCTGACCAATGTTCTTGAGCAGTTCCAAGCCTGTAGGCTCGATGTGGAGGAGGTAAGTCCCTGCACCATGCCCAACCCTGAAGAAAAACTTAAGAATTCCTGCATTAACCTTGAATTGCACATCAGCTACATAATCAGTCCAGCTATGGATGTAGACATTGGCTACTGCCCGTTTCTTTGTCCCGGAAAGACTCATGACCTTGGTGCCGCCCTCCCGTTCAATGTAGGCTGCTCCTTCCAGAAAGAATCCCTCAGCGCTTCCATCCTCAAAGTCCTCTTGAAACAATATACCCTGTTCACGATGAAGCCAAGCTGGCATAGGCGGTGCAGCAAGGGTTGGTGTGGATCTTAACTCCTCGGTCGTCGGCACAGGGATAACGGTTTCTCCAGTTGAAGGCTCAGCCGGAGACGGCGCAGGTGCTACCTCTTGCTGAGAACAGCTACTGAGAAATAGTCCCACAGTAAGTAGACTGATTATCCCAACCCGCAATACTCTTGAATGCATGGCAACCCCCTATTGCCGTGTCGAGAAGCTCTTGATTGATTTTACACCTGTGGCGGCGGGTAGGCAAGCCTGTTTAAGGCTTGTTGGCGTTACTTTTCGCGGTTGCACAAACCGCTATGTTGTGTAATGAGGTTACAAAGCTGCCTTTGTCATTTAGAAGTTAGAATAATATATGGGGGCAGGTCACTGAGATGAGGATGTTAAGGCCATAATTCTATTTGCATCAGTAAGTTTTTGTTGTATTTTCAGTTCATTATCCGCTGCAATACGCATCGTGCGAATATCAGTTAATACTTGCTGCATTTCATGTGTTTCCTTATTGATCTTGCATTTGAATTGCTCTATTTCTTTCTGTATTTCCTGATTGGCCGTGCTTATCAACTCTGCCATTTCCTCATTGGCCTTTCGCTTGAACTGCTCTATTTCTTTCTGTATTTCCTGATTGGCCGTGTTTATCAACTCTGTTATTTTTTCCTGCATTTCCTGATTGGCCATGTTTGCCAACTCTGTTATTTCTTTCTGCATTTCCTGATTGGCCGTGTTTATCAACTCTGCCATTTCTTTCTGCATTTCCTCATCTGCCGCGCGTTTGAGCTCTGCTTTTACTTCCTTCTGCATTTCCTCACTGGCCCTGCCTTTGAATCGTTCTATCTCTGTCTGTATTTCCTCGTTAGCCTTGCGTTTGAATTCTGCAATTATTCCTTTTTGGGTCGCCAAGCGAGCCCTTAGGAGAAGCATATTTGCCTGACTACGTGCCCTTGCTTCCATTTCCTGTTGATATTTTACTGCCTCAATTCTGAGTTGCCTCGCCAGCTTCAATTCCCTGACAATCAGCCTTACTAGCTCATTTTCAGGACGAAGCAAGGTGGGATTGTTTTTCTGGCCAATACTATTAGGCGCACTTGCATTCCGCCCACGATTTTGCATTAATACATTCTCCCTTCAAGCTACGACATTTTTTCAGTAGCTTAATAGTATATCATCGCCACAACATGTCATTCCCTGGCAGGCACGATTTATACTTGTCTATTTACATCGACGGAATAAGTATTAACCTTCGCGAACATATTTTGTGCTTATACGGTCATTATAAACATTGTAATTACATAGGCCTATAAATGAGGTGAGGGCTATCCCCTTTTTTAGTTAGGGATTACTTTATTTTTTGCAGTAGGTAAGTAGTTATGTTGGGCAGCAGGTTGGTAGTGACAGCGGCCGAGGGCTGCGTGGGTACAAAGTCTTGCAGAAAGATTCCCTTGATTTAGGCATGTTCCATAGTTGAGGTAGATACATTTCCTGACGACAACACTAAGTCAGAAGAGAGATTTGTGAGCGCGGTACCGGCGTGACTACTGTTTGCTCGAGTTGCAACCACGTGTGGTATATCTACTCGCAGGGGTAATAATAGAAGAGATGTGTGGCTTCAACCTGACTTTCCATAATAGTCACATTTATTCATCACCTATGCTTCCGGAAACCAGCTCGACAACGCTTTTTACTATGTTCTTTTCTCTTTCTAATGCCTTGAAAGCCATGTGCCTGCCGCACCAGGCGTAGTGTGAAAAACCGCGAACTTTGACCCACTAAACAGCGTTTTTACCACCATCATTGACCCACCTAACCAGGATCTTTGACCCACCCGGGAAACGAATAAGTTACCATTGTCGCAGAACCATTAGAAAGGAGCGGCAATGGCATACAAGGAGGTTTCCCGAGTGGAGATTACAGAAGTAATTCGGCAATGGCAGGCTGGCCGTGGTATCAGAGAGATAGCGCGGTCAACCGGTCTGGCCCGCAATACGATACGGAAGTACCTTCTGACGGCGCAAAGCTGTGGCCTTTCCCGTGACGGGCCGCCGCCAACAGAATCACAACTGATTACCCTGGTGCAGCTGAACAGAGCCGGGCTGCGCCAGGTGGTGGTACCAACCAACGAGGTGCTTGAGTCCCGGGCCGACCAGATTGAGCAGTGGCTCAAGCAAGACAAGCTGAAGCTCACCCGGATTCAGGAGCTTCTGGCTCAGCGGCAGTGCCTGGTACCCTACATGTCCCTGCGCCGTTTTGTCATCAGAAGAGGCTGGTTGGGCAAAAGCTCACATACCACGGTACGCATGGCGGACACCGAGCCGGGGGAAGTAGCCGAATCGGATTTTGGCCGCTTAGGGCTGATGTGGGACCCTCAAAGTGGTCGCCGGCGTCAGGCTTGGGGAATGGTAATCGTGCTGGGCTACTCTCGCCACGAGTTCCTGTGGCCGCTATTTAGCCAGCAGCTTGCTGATGTCATCGAGGGGCTGGAGGCGACCTGGGCTTTCTTTGGCGGCATACCACGCTACCTGGTCTTGGATAACTTCCCGGCTGCGGTGGTCGGTACAGACCCGCTCAATCCACGGCTGACTCGCGGCTTTCTGGAGTACGTCCAGCACCGCGGCTTCATCGCCGACCCGGCGAGGACAGGTCATCCAAAAGATAAGCCAAAAGTCGAACGCCAGGTACCGTATGCCAGAGAGCGATTCTTTAAGGGAGGGCAGTTCCACGACCTTCAAGACCTGCGCCAGCAGGCGAGGCACTGGTGCCTGGAGGTAGCCGGGCAGAGGGTCCATGGCACCACCCGGCGTCTGCCGCTGGTGG
>CAYWAU010000169.1:0-4073 GCA_964456395.1 uncultured Dehalococcoidaceae bacterium | reverse complement strand
ATAGGCAAAATCAAGCGGGGTTGACCCCTTGGGTAAATCCTTTATCTCCCCCTTTGGGGTATAAACGAAAACCTGGTCAATAAATATATCGGTTTTGACCGATTCCAGGAATTCCTCGGCCCCGCTGAGTTCCCGGTGCCATTCAATCAGCTGGCGCAGCCAGGCTACCCTATCCTCAAAATGCATATCTCTCTTTTCACCCTCTTTATAGCGCCAGTGAGCGGCTACGCCGTATTCAGCAATATGATGCATCTCGCGGGTGCGGATTTGAATTTCCAGGGGAGTTATGCCGAGACACATCACCGCCGTATGCAGTGCCTGGTACCCATTCGACTTGGGATTGGCAATGTAGTCGTCAAATGCCTCGGGCAGGGGGTGCCACAAACTATGGATAACACCAACGGCACTGTAGCAATCGGGCACGCCGCCGACCAATACCCTCAGGGCGAGAAGGTCATGTATATCATCAAAGTGCCTGCCCAGGGCAGAATACCGCTCCATTTTCTGATAGATGCTGTATATGTGTTTCGGTCTGCCTGACAGTTCCGCAATCAGACCCAGTTTGTCAAATTCTCTTTTCAGAACCTCAATTGCCTGGGTTATGAACCTCTCACGCCGGATGCGCCGGCTGGCGACCAGTTTACTAATCTGTTTATATTTCTCCGGCTGCAAGTAACGGAAGGAGAGGTCTTCCAGCTGCCACTTCAGCTCCCATATGCCCAGGCGGTGAGCCAGTGGCGCATATATCTCCAGGGTCTCCTGAGCATTAACAATCTGGCGGTCAGGTGGCAGGGCGTCCAGGGTGCGCATATTATGCAGTCGGTCAGCTAACTTGATAAATACCACCCGCAGGTCTTCAGCCATGGCCACCAGCATCTTCCTCAGGTTCTCCGCCTGCGCTTCCCCGGCGGCCACTGTCTCTGAGGCAGGAAAGGAGACTCTACCCAGCTTGGTGGTGCCATCAACCAGCTTGGCTATCTCCGCGCCAAACCTGGCTTCAATCTCGGCAACCGGCAGACCGCAGTCCTCCGGAATATCGTGCAGCAGGGCTGCCGCTATGGAGCTGGCATCAAGCTGAAGCTCGGCTAATATCAAGGCCGTCTGCAACGGGTGTTCCAGATAAGGCTCTCCCGACTTACGCACCTGCCCCTGATGTTTCTCAGCGGCAAAATGGTAAGCCTCCTCCACCACAGCTAACTTCTCCGGCGGAAGATACTTCTTGACCTTCTCCAGGAGTCTACCGAAATCCATTACACCCCACCAAAAGCCAGAACTTTGAAGCTCTTTATATTTTAATACCATAGGTAGGACTATGTTTTCAGTATAGCCCAAAAGGCTACTCGTGTAAAATTTGCCTACCTGAAATTTTTACCGACCTCACCCCCTTTATCCCCCTCCTTTGGAAAGGGAGATTGAGAGAGACTTCTAAATCCTCCTAGAAAAATCCCCCTTTTTCAAAGGGGGAGAGTTGGAAGCTATAGATATAGAGATTGCTTCGTCGTCCTTCTAAGGAAGGACTTCCTCGCAATGACATCTGTGGGGGTGGGGGGATATCTCACGGGATAAGCCGCCGATGCCGCGAGGGCGGCAGGGTGGGAAAAGAAATTAAAGAATCCCGGGGTGGGAGGATGAGTTCACAAACAAAACTCACTTTACAATTACAATAGTAATACTGTATTCTAGCCATAAGAAAGGGAGGAGATAAGTTGTACCGGGCAGTACGGGGAACTTCAGACATCCTGCCAGAGGAGCAAGCCTACTGGCGCTACGTAGAGCAAGGGGCGGTTGATACCTGCCAGTTCTACGGCTATCAGCGCCTTGATTCACCCGCTTTTGAAGAGACCGGGCTGTTCACTCGCAGTGTGGGACAGGGAACCGACATAGTTGAAAAGGAAATGTATACCTTCGCCGACAAAGGGGGCAAGAAAATAACACTCCGGCCGGAGGGGACCGCCCCGGTATGCCGGGCTTACCTGGAACACGGGCTGCATAATCTGCCACAGCCGGTGAAGCTGTACTACCTGGCTACTATCTTCCGCTACGAGAGGCCCCAGGCAGGAAGGTTAAGAGAGCACCACCAGCTTGGCTGTGAGGCTATCGGGGATGATGACCCCGCCCTTGATGCCGAGGTCATTGATATGGCCTGGCAGTTCTTCCTGTCTCTAAAACTTAAAAATCTGTCATTACATCTCAACAGCATCGGCTGTAAGCAGTGCCGCCCCACCTACCTTACCGTCCTCAAGGACTATTACGCTAATTATGCCGAAGACCTCTGCCGGGACTGCAAAGTCAGGCTGAGGCGAAACCCCCTCCGCCTCCTTGACTGCAAACAGCCGTCATGCCAGCGAACCGCCAGAAACGCCCCCAGAAGTGTTGACCATCTCTGCCCTCAATGCGAGTCGCACTTCAACCGATTAAAGGGACATCTGAAGCTGCTGAAAATTCCCTTTACGGTCAATCACCGTCTGGTGCGGGGGCTGGACTACTACACCCGGACTGTCTTTGAGATTCAGCCGGCGGGAGGCGGTGCCCAGAGTACCCTCGGCGGCGGGGGGCGATATGATGACCTGATTGAAGAGCTGGGGGGCAAGCCCACACCGGCTATCGGCTTTGCCGCCGGCATGGAGCGGATAATAATTAACCTCAAGAAGCAGGACATTTCCATCCCCGCATTGCCCGGACTTCAGGTATTCATCGCTTATGCGGGTGATGAAGCCAGGGATGCGTCAATGGGGCTCGCTTCACGTCTCAGGCAGGCGGGAATCAGCACCACGGCGTCCACAGGTAATAAAAGCCTGAAAGCCCAGATGAGGCAGGCCAACTCGCTCGGTGTCCGTTATGCGGTTATTGTCGGTGATGAGGAGGTAAAAACAGGCACGGCGACAGTTCGGGACATGGCAAACGCCCGGCAGAAAACAGTCCCCATCGGTGATTTGCCGGGACTGCTTAAGAAACCGCTTTAAAATTTTTACTGAACCATCTCCCTTAATATTCTCTTAACATTTGTCAGGTAAACTGTTTGATGAATTATATATCAGCGAAGCCGGCCGGTATTAAATAACGTGAATACAAATGATTGATTTACACGAATTATACGAATTTGCCATAATTTATGTAAATTGACCAGCCAGAGGGGTTGACAAATATCTATTTTATGCTATAGTAAATATGAAGTGTAATTTGGTATTGGTATGCAATTGAAGGGAGGTGATGCCATGATAACAGCCCGCAAGGGGAGATAGAGCTGATACGCTCTAATAGTCGCTTCTAAGACAATTTATCTCTATAAGTTGTGGTGCAAAAGGAAGCGTGCCCGTTTATAGGGGTATAGGTATATGAAATACCAGAAACAAGACCTAAAAATAAAATAAGGAGAAAAATAAAGGTCGATGAAAAAGAAAATAACTAGAATATGGGGAGTTGGCCTGATTGTGGCGCTGATGGCCAGTCTGATGGTTATGGGCGCTCCGGTTTCAGCCGGCGAGCTCAGCTTCACAGACGAGACCATCCCCAGTGCGGCGAACGAGGTCCTAGCACTCGACACTAATGTCACCGACATCGCCGTGTGCGGTGATGGCGAGACGATTTACGCCGTCGGCGGCACAGCGCTGGTGTACAAGTCAACCGATGCCGGCGTCACCTGGACCGCCATAGCCACTTCCGAGGGCGGCGTTACCGCTATTGACGCCACCCTGATAGCCGTCGCCCCGGACGATAACGATATTTTCATTATCGCCGAGACAGACGCCACCCCGAGTGTTTACATCAGCACCAACGGCGGCAACACCTTCAGCGTCCTAGGCATACCATCAGCGGCGGACAACACTACTATCGTCCGCACTGCCAACGCCATCAAAGATATTGCCATCTCGGCAGCCAGCGCCGGGACGAACTACGTAGCCGTATCCGGCACTGACAACGCCAGTCAGGGCAATGTATGGTACTACGGGCTGGGCATCGGCGGAGCCTGGAAGGAAACCAGCACCCTGGCTGGGTTCAATAATTCAACAGCAACAGTACTAGAAACGACAGATGCCTGTCTGGCTGTAGAATTCTCGCCCAACTTCGCCTCG
>CAYWAU010000168.1:2657-4150 GCA_964456395.1 uncultured Dehalococcoidaceae bacterium | reverse complement strand
TGATGAGAGAGCCAATTGACAGCTTTCTGAATTATCTGGCGGTAGAGAAGGGCTACTCCGAGCACACCATAGCCGCCTATCGCAATGACCTGAATGGATTAGCCGACTTTGCCGAGGCTGAGGCATCCAAGCAGGGCGCCTCGCTTTCCTGGGCTAATTTCAATCGGCAAATTATGCTAAGCTATCTGCTCAACCTTAAAGAAAGAGGATATGTGGCTACCACAATAGCCCGCAAGGTAGCGGCGGCCAGGTCTTTCTTCGGCTTTCTGGTCGCTGAAGGCATTATTAAAACTGACCCCACCGAGAATATGAGTTCGCCCAGTGTGGGGAAGTCATTACCCAAGCCCATCCCGATTAACCAGGTTCGTCTCCTGCTGGAACAACCCGCCAAGCTGTCTACAGCCGAAGCCAAGAGAGACAGAACAATGCTGGAGCTATTATATGCCAGTGGTATGAGAATAAGCGAGATGGTAGCTTTGAACCTTGGCGATGTAAATACGGAAGGTGATTATTATGTACGCTGTTTTGGCAAGGGGCGCAAGGAACGCATCATCCCCATTTACGAACAGATAGCCCTGACGGTAAAGAAATATATAGATGAGGACCGTCCCCAGCTAGCCCATAACAAGAAGGATGAGGCGTTATTTCTCAATGCCCGCGGGGAGAGGTTAACCAGGCAGGGATTCTGGCAGAAGCTAAAAGAGTACGCCAAATCAGCCGGCCTGGACTCTAAGATTAGTCCTCATACTCTGAGACACAGCTTTGCTACTCATATGCTGAGTGGCGGGGCTGACCTGAGGTCAGTTCAAGAATTACTGGGACATGCCAATATTTCTACCACCCAGGTTTACACTCATCTGACCACGGAGCACGTCCGCCGCACCTATGATAAATCCCATCCCAGAGCCAGCGAGTAGAATGTAAGGAGCCAGAATATAGAGGCTTATATATAGAGGTATCAATACGGCTAGCAGTGCAGGAGGTACTGGATGCCAGGTAAATCACGACACGGCAAAGGGAAACAGCCCCATCACAGTAAAAAAAGTAAAGCCAAGCAGCGTCATACTACTATGGCTTTAAAACCGCCGGTAGCTGGCACTCCCCAGCCAGAGACCGCTATTACTACGGCCCTACCACCGAAGGTGCCTGCTTCGCCGACGAAACCGAGAACAACCCAATACCCTTACATCACTGCTGAACTGCGAAGAATTAGTATCCTGGCGGGGATAATTCTGGTCATCCTCATTGTGTTAGCTGTGATTTTATCCTAGCCTTTTCCCGGCGGCCATTATGGACTTTACAGCGATAAGAGCCAGATTAGTCGAGCAACTGAGCACTGAGATTAAAGATGAGAGGGTATTAGCTGCCATGTCCCGTATACCCAGGGAACTCTTTGTCCCGCAGGAAAGCCGTCACTCAGCCTATGAAGACAGACCGTTACCAATCGGCTGGGACCAGACTATCTCTCAGCCTTTCATCATTGCTCTCATGAC
>CAYWAU010000168.1:0-2557 GCA_964456395.1 uncultured Dehalococcoidaceae bacterium | reverse complement strand
TGGACGCATGATAATTCCCGTGGGCTCTCGCTATGTACAGGAACTCTGTAAAATCACCAAGCGTAAGGGCAAAAATATGGTCAGAAATCTTTGCGGGTGCCGCTTTGTTTCCCTTATAGGCAAGGGTGCCTGGGAAGAAAAATAAATTGTCTGGAAGGAGAAAACCATGGAAGTTCTTGAAGCTATTTATAACAGGAGGAGTATTCGTCGCTACAAACCGGACCCGCCCGAAGAGAAAGATATACAGACAGTCCTGGATGCTGCCCGCTGGGCTCCATCATGGGCAAATACGCAATGCTGTCGTTTTATAGTGGTCCGCGACGTCAATATCAAGGCTGAAATAGCTGAATGTCTTCTTAAACAAGAAAGGGAAGGGGCGCTGGTTAATAATCCTGCCTACAAGGGTGTTATACAGGCACCGGTTTTAATAGTTCTCTGTGCTGAACTGGGCAAGGCAGGCATCCGACCGGATGGTTCATCAGAAACCGATAAGGGCGATTGGTTTATGTATGATGTTGCCCTGGCCACGCAGAACCTGGTGCTGGCGGCTCATACGCTGGGACTGGGAACGGTGATTATTGGTGCCTTTGATGCTAAAAAGGCGGCTGAAATTCTGGAAATACCTGAAGGCGCTTGTCCGGTGGTAATGACCCCGCTGGGTTTAGCCGAACATGAAGGCAAGGCTCCACCCAAACATGAACTCTCTGAGATTGTTTTTCATGATAAATACGGTCAGTAGTTAAGACGCTGCTTATATGCGTTACAAATATTGGGTTCTCATTGCCGCCGGCTTATTCGTCATCGGTCTGTGTATCGGACTGGCTGTCAGTGCCAATATGCCAGACACTATTGTCAGCCTCTTTTCCGAAGAGCTGGCTGCCCTTGAAGAGCTTGCCAGCATCCTGGGCCCGTTTCAGGCAACCACTGCCATAATCATTTTCTTCAAGAACGTATCCGCACTGCTCTTCAGCTTCGTATTCAGTCCCATCCTGTGCCTGTTGCCGATTATGGCTCTGGTTTTAAACGGCTCGCTGATATCTTTCGTTTCGGTCATCGTGGCACAGGAAGAATCACTAGCCCTGGTACTGGCGGCAATGCTGCCCCACGGCATTTTTGAAATACCGGCTTTAATTATCGGTGAGGCCGCTGCTCTCAGCTTCGGAGCCGCGACAATAATAGCCGTATTCTCCAGGGGAAGGAGAAATCAACTGCTCCCCAACTTTAAAACGAACTTAAAGTATCTTATCCTGGCTTTTATTCTGCTGGTGCCGGCCGCCATCATTGAAACATTCGTCACGCCCCTGCTCCTGCAATAGACATGCTCCACTTCGCTTTTGCTGGCTTGCCGTATTCGGTCAACTGCGGTTATAATAGTATCGGAAAATATAGAGAGCGGGTGATTAGATGCAAAAATTCGGACTGGAGAATATTCGTAATACCGTTTTACTTTCCCACTGCGGTGCCGGCAAGACATCGGTCTCAGAAGCAATCCTGTTTACCGCTGGAGCCGTTAGCCGACTGGGGAAGACCGATGATGGGTCTTCTACATCTGACTATGACCCTGATGAAATAAAGCGCAAAATCAGCATCAATCTATCACTGCTCCCCTGCCAGTGGCAGGATACCAAGTTTAACATTATTGACACACCCGGTTATGCTGACTTCGTTGGTGAGGTTAAAGCGGGGACGCGGGTCAGTGAAGGGGCTATAATCGTAATATGTGCCGCCTCCGGCGTTGAAGTCGGTACGGAACAGGTCTGGGGATACTGTGAGGAAGCCGGACTGCCCCGTTTTATCTTAATCAACAAAATGGACCGCGAGAATGCCGACTTCTTCAGGACTGTTGAAGAAATTCAGTCGAAGTTCGGCTCTAAATGCCTGCCGCTGCAGTTGCCCATAGGCACCCATACCAGCTTTCAAGGAATAGTTGACCTGCTGACAATGAAAGGGTGCACCGGTTCCCCGCCCAAAGAAGTCGAGATACCTTCGTCACTGCAATCTCAGGTCGATTCCTTTCGTGAGAAACTGGTCGAAGCGATTGCCGAGGTTGATGATGCCCTCATCGAGAAGTATCTGGGCGGTGAGGAAATCAGTCTGGAGGAACTCAAGACAAACCTGCGAAAGGCAATAATAAGCGGCAGCGTTGTCCCCATATTAGCCGGCTCGGCACTGCAAAATGTGGGTACTAACTGGTTAATGGATGCTATCTGTGATTACCTGCCCTCGCCCAAGGAGCAAAAGGTAGCTGCTGAGGGCGGTCCCGTTGAGCCGAGTGAGGAAGCGCCACTGGGTGCCCTGGTGTTCAAGACCAGCGCTGACCCATATGTCGGCAAACTAACCTATTTTCGCGTCTATACCGGTTCTATTGATAGTAACTCCCAGATATGGAACGCCAATCAGAAAGCAACGGAGCGCATAGGCCAGCTGTTCACTCTAAGAGGGAAGACACAGGAACCGGCGCAACAGGTCACGGCCGGTGATATTGGCGCCGTTGCCAAATTAAATGTTACCGGCACCGGGGATACGCTGTGCCGTCAGGACAAGCCCATGAAAATTA
>CAYWAU010000167.1:0-4170 GCA_964456395.1 uncultured Dehalococcoidaceae bacterium | reverse complement strand
TCCGGTGAATCATCCTTGCTGATAGCCGCGGCAATGCCCCCCTGAGCATATTTGGTGTTGCAGTCATCAATACTGCCCTTGGTGATAACCAGCACACTACCCTGCTCTTTGGCCTGCAGGGCAGCATAGAGTCCGCCGATACCGCTACCCACTACGATGTAGTCATATTGGTTCATTTCCCCTATCCCCTATCTTGCTTTTCCAGCTAGACTTTCAGCCCTTTTAAAATCTCCCCGGCAATAATGTTTCGCTGTAGCTCCAGGGCAAGCTCGGTAGCGCTGGTTGCCAGGGCATGGCGACACAGCCTTTCCATGGGTAATCCAGATATATATGGCGGCCCATTAAAAACATGGGCTACCCTATCAGCCACGGTATGGATTATCTGGGTAGCATATAACTTTACCATGGCCGCTTCACGCCGTATTGATTCCCCTTTATCTGCCTTCCAGGCAGCCTGATAAACCATAAGCCTGCCAGCGTGAATCAGCGTGGCGATGTCGGCCAGGGCAGCCTGGATATTGCTTCGCTGGTGAATAGCCTGCCCGAACGACTGCCATGATTGAGCCTGAATAATTACTTCGTCAAGAAGTCTCCGGGCAATGCCCACACATCTGGCACCCCTTATCACCCGCCTTTGCGCCAGCCATTTTTTACCAAGGTGAAAAGCCTTGCCTTCTTCGCCCAATATATTTTCTCCGGGCACCCTGCAGTTATCAAAGACCAAAAATATGGGCTCCCTCACCCGGGCTGACCACCCCGTCTTCTCCTCACCGCCAGTAACGCTGAATCCAGGTGTATCCTTGTCCACGAGAAAGCAGGTTGCCGCGTCAGTAACCCTGTCAGTGATAGCAAAGACAACGGCAAAATAGTCATTACCCGCCCGGGAGAATGATATTTTCTTACCGCTGAGGAGATAATGACCGTTTACCGTCTCGGCTTTCATCTCTATACCGGAGAGGTCGGTTCCCCTGTCCGGCTCCATCAGCGCCAGATATGGTTGTTTTTGCCAGTTCAGTGCCGGCAACAGAAATTTTTCCTGCTGCTCGGTATTAACGTCAAAAAGAATAGGGGTTATATCGCCAAAATTAAAGGGAATTACTGTCTGAGCCAGTTCCTCTTCAACCAGACAAATACCCAGGGTACTCAAGCCAACGCCCCCGAGTTCCTCGGGAACACCTACCCCCCAGAGCCCCATGTCCCTGACCATTTTGATGAGTTTTACCTCTGTTTCTGCAGGCAAGCACATCCGGGCATCACTCAGGTCAGCGGCTCGCCCTAAGATATCTCTTTCCAGCGTCTTCAGCTGTTCATTAACAAAGTCCTGTGTCAGACTCTGTATCATCTTCAGTTCTTCCGACAGCTCAAAGTCCATCTTAAATCCACCTTATCCGGTCAGTCCTGGCTGATAGCTTCCTCCAGGAACAGGTCTAAATCGGGCTCGTCTTCATCTCCAATTCTCTGCTCCAGGCGGGACATGACCTCTATCATGCGGTGATTGACCACGTAGTTCTTGATAGTGGTATCCACCTGGGGGCAGACGAGCACACAGGCATCACACAGGTCACAGTCCTCACCAACGATGCTCTCAAGCGCCATGGAGGTGCGCTGTTCCGTCTTCTCGCGGCGAGATGGCTCCCGGAATAAAAAGGGGCAGATGTCCACGCAGTTGCCGCAGCCCAGGCACTCTTTATGCCCGATAATATCCTCAGTAATATTCAGTGTGTGAGCAGTGCCGAAGCCACTGGACAGCAGCCGGCACCGGCCCACCGGCGGGGTCCTGATGTTCAGGATTTCATTCAATATGCTTTCAATCTCTTTAACGTCTCTCTGGACAGGTAGTGGCATATCAACTCTCCGTATTCTCGCCAGCCACAGCTAATCCAGGCTGGCTATTGACTCGGGTTGTCCATGGGTGCGTCTGGCGTAGCTGGGTAGCAGACGGGGCGAGACCGACCGTATCCCGGACAGGTCGGCCTGCTCAAGCTCCTGCTGCCACCGGCGCACATGCTCCAGTGTCGGGCTACCTCTTTTTACCTCTTCGGTATATTGAGCCGCTGCCTGGCCGGCTCTCCTCCCGAAGACAAATAACTCCAGAGTTGAGTTGCCGATAAGTCGATTTCGGCCATGCACGCCGCCAGTACATTCACCGGCGGCGAACAACCCCGGCACCGTGGTGGCGCCACTGGTGTCAATTTTAATGCCCCCGTTCTGGTAGTGCAGGGTGGGATAGACCAGCATTGGCTCTCTGGTGATATCAATATTATGGCGGCGGAACTGCCGCACCATGGCGGGCAGCTCCTGGGCAATCGTCCCCTCACCGCGAATAATATCAATCATGGGCGAGTCCAGCCATACACCGGATTCACCCGTAGGTGTGTCCAGGCCAAGCTGGCGCTCCCTGCACTCGCGGATAATGGCTGAGGCGACGATATCCCGTGGTTCCAGAGGCATCACAAATTGCTCTCCATCACAGTTGACCAGTTGCGCCCCCAGAGTCCTTACCTTTTCGGTAACCAGCTGCCCCAGAATCGGCAGAGGATAGGCAGCACCGGTGGGGTGATACTGCATAGTGTCTATAAAGACCAGTTCAGCGCCGGCGCGGTAAGCCAGTACCAGTCCGTCGGCGGTTGCCCCGTAATGGTTGGTGGTGGGAAAACCCTGAATATGTAAACGCCCGATACCGCCGGTGGCCATGACTACTGCTTTGGCGCGCACTATGATTACGGCTTCGGTCTCCAGATTTACCAGCACCGCTCCGGCTATCTGTCCCCGGTCATCAAGTATCAGCTCTATTACCGGGGCGAATTCGAGGTAATCTATTTCTCTGTTTCTGAGCTCGTCGCGCAGTACGCGCATTTCCTCCAGACCGGTGTAGTCACGTGCGGAGTGTAACCGCCGCTTTGAAGTACCGCCGCCGGATAATTCGTGCATGGAGCCATCGGAGTCCTTGTCCCAGTTCACCCCCAGTCGCTCCAGCCACCTAATAGCCGAGGGGGCATCCTTCACCAGCACCTCAACCAGTTCCGGTATATTGGCGAAGTGGCCGCCGCCCATCGTGTCCAGATAATGTATTGCCGGGGAGTCCCCGGGCCTGTCGGCTGCCTGAGTGCCTGCCTGGGCACCAACCGTATTGGCATCTCCCAGGCGCAACTTGGTGGCCATGAGTACCTTAGCCCCGTTTTCATGGGCAAGCAATGCCGCTGAAGCCCCGGCACCGCCACAGCCAATTACCAGAATATCCACATTATAATCAATATGCCTCAGGTCGATTTTATCCGGATTAATCCGGCTGTTTCCCTCCAGTAAATCAGCCAGTTCCCTGGGTGTAGAATCACCCTTATTCACGCCAACCTGCAGCTGGCGCATACTTTCCCTGATATAATCAGGGTGGTATTGCTGCAGCAGGGCTGTCTTTTCCTCATCGGTGAAGCACGGCATGGTTTCTAAAAGACGCCTCACCCTGGTAGCTTCTACCTGTTGAATATTTTCTTCCAAATAAGGGGGGTACATTTTCAGCCAACCTCAGTCCCAGTATTGCTCAAGAGCCGGTTCTATGTCTCGCTCGGTGTACATACGGCGGAGCTCTTTCCCTTCCGTACCTTTTAATTTATCTATCTCGGCATCAAACTTGCCGGCTTCTATTTCGTTTATTCTATCATCAAGGTGCTGGGAGTTATTTGACAGGTAGCGGCCGTACAGGCGCCGGCACAGCATGGCAATATTATAGGGCACCAGCCCCTGCGGGCACCGGGCAGCGCAGAGTCCACACATCAGACAGTCAAAAGATTTATTGGCTACCTCCCGAATATCACCCCTGAGGGCATCAGATACAAACCACATTACCTCAAGCTCCTGGGGGCAGGACTTGGTGCAGGTATTGCAGCCATAACACTTTACCAGGTCGGGGTAGAGAGCCTTTATCTGTTCGCCGGTTGTTTCCATCTTTTCCAGGTTGTAAAGAGCCTTAACCGCCGGGAAGAAGGGCACCTGCACCAGGTACATATCCGGTTCCACGGTCTTCTGGCAGGCAAGGTCATATCTCAGCTGAGGGTCGTTCTTGAAGTTGTAAATGGTGGCGCAGGCACCGCAGAAGCCGGCACGACAGCCGCAGCCGCGAATCATCCGGTAGCCGCAGTATTCCAGCGCTGTCAGGATGGTGAGCCCTTCGGG
>CAYWAU010000166.1:1762-4215 GCA_964456395.1 uncultured Dehalococcoidaceae bacterium | reverse complement strand
GTTCCCTCGTTAAAGGATTTATCCTCACTCAGCGCACCGATTGTAAAAGCCCTAAGACCATCGAGTATTATGAAGGGATTTTGAATCGCTTCATCTGGTACGCCTAAAAGCAAACTGCAGAGATTATTCGTCGTTGCACATTCGGACGACGAATCATTCGGGCTTGGCCCGCTCATCCTACGGTTGCGACAGGTAACGTACGAGTTCGTTGGTGTCTCCACCCCATGTTGAGGCATCATCGGCAAACAGTCCACATTCACGATATAAATCCTTGTAGAACTGAGGCCGCGGGAAATCGCCAGTAATCTCCAAAAAAGGATGATCTTTATAGCCCATTTTTGTCACTTCGAATTTTTTGAGCTGTGACACTAATACCTTGACTTTATCCCTCGGCACCGAGAAGATAATCTCATCTTCTCCAGTCAGGCCTCGCCCATATTCGCCACAGTCAGGTATTGTAATGTAGTACTGGCCGGAAAGCGCGGGCACGACGGAGAAACCACAGGAGACAGTAGGGAAAAAGGAGGAAGTTACAAGTCCTTCGCCTATCCACATCAGAGAATGGAGCATATTGTTTAGTTGTGCAACATTGGAATAGATCATGACAATGTCAGGTTCAAAATTTGCCGTTTTCAGTGGTGCGGAGACAATCCCTATATACTTTCCATACTCCAGGCGAGGAAGCACTTCAACATCCCTCTTGATTTCATCATATTTTTCCGCCAAGCGCGGGTCAACCAGCCCATAGGCCATTAAAGGACCCCAGCACCAGTTGTCTTCTTTCAGCATGGCAATACTGAGTCCCTGGCCACGGGACAAAGCAAATGTTTGACATTGAGCGAGGTGGTAGCCGCGGTCCTTTGTTGGTATTATCGCTCCTTCGGGTATATCAGCTTCACTTCGAAGCATTTTTACAGCTAGGGGATACGTTCTTAATAACATAAGCCTCTGAATATCTTCTCCATAGGTGTTGAATTCCTTCAATGTTGTCATTTAACTTACCCTCCTATTATTTTTACGTACTGGTTCAGTTTGGGCATAGGCCCTTGGAATTTAAAACATTATAACGTTACGTATTACGTCGCCCTTTTCATGGGACGCTATTGCCTCGTTAATTTGATCAAAGGAATAGTGTCCTGATACGAGCTCATCCAGCTTATACCGCTTTGACTGGTATAATTCTATCAGACGGGGAATATCCACCCTGATACATGAGGCACCCAGGGCGCTACCCGTAAGCATTTTCCCCATGCAGAACTCGATTGGCATCCAAGCCGATAGTTCCTCGCCCCAACCATGCCCAACGACGACCGTCATGCCAGCCTGTGCCGACATCGTGAACCCTTGGCGCAGGATATCAATACCGGCAGTGCATACTATCACATAGTCAGCCCCGCGGCCATAGGTGAACTCCAGAACCTTCTTCTCAGGATCAGCTTCCTTTTTGGCGTTAATGGTGTGCGTTGCCCCGAACATCTTCGCCCTCTCAAGCTTACTGTCCTTGATATCGATGACTATAATCGGATACGCTCCACAGAGAGTGGCTCCCTGTATGGCGTTGAGACCGACTCCCCCCGCCCCCATGATAAGGACGCTTTTGTTAGGCTCAACTTTGGCTCGGTTAACTACAGCACCGTATCCCGATATAACACCACAAGACAGGAGCGCCGCCCGGTCCATTGGCATATCCTGCGGTATTTTGACCAGGTTGACCTCGAGCCCGGTTGCGTATTCGGCGAAGGTGGCCATGGTGCCGTAGAACAGGTTAGGACGCTGGCCGTGCTTATTGATTAATTTCCCGGTATACTGAAACGTAGCTGGGTTATCAGGGGCCCAATATGCCATCTTATTATTCTGACACCGGTCGGGATGGCCTATGCTGCAGTAATAGCAATGCCCGCAACCCGTTGGCATGAGTGAATACACTACGGCGTCGCCGGGCTTTACGTAGGTAACGCCCTCGCCAACTTCTTCCACATAGCCAGCTGTTTCATGACCCGCGATAGCCGGCAGGGGACACGGTCCATGTTCTCCCTTGATGCAGTGGATATCGGAGTGGCAAATGGCCGTCGCGGCGCAGCGGATTGTAACTTCGCCTTTACCCGGCGGCTCTAAAGTCGCCTCCTCTATTTCCAGCGGCTTACCGTATTCGTAACAGATGGCTGCTTTAACTGTTCTCCCTTTTTTCATATTCGATCCTTACCAAATGATGATTTAATGGTCGTGTCTTAAAGTCTAGCCTTCTCATGAAAGTTTGCCAGGAGAGCACCCGCTCTACCCAATAGAGCGGGTGCTCGTAGGGCCGGCTTACAGAGATCGACTAGGCTAGCTTACTTGACAGCGTCGTATAGCCGCCACTCACCATCTTTAACTACCAACAGTGGATAGCACCCCACATCTTGGCCGCTATGGTTGGTAGGTGAATAGTTAAAATTGCCGTGAAGACCCGCATA
>CAYWAU010000166.1:0-1662 GCA_964456395.1 uncultured Dehalococcoidaceae bacterium | reverse complement strand
CTGGGTATAGCATAGTCACTTACTATCGGGAAATCCATACCAAGGTCTCTGGCGGTTTTGATGACGCTAACCGTATCCTGGACCAATCCAGTTATGAGGAAACCATCCGCCCCGCTGGCTTTGATATGAGTAACCTGAGGAGTGAATTCGGTGGTACCCCAGTCATAGTTCTCGATGGTAGCCGGCGTCAGCCCCAGCTTCGCCATGTCCTCCTCGAAAATCCTCATGCCTTGCTGCCCGTAGATGATATTGAGGTATATATAGGCTATCTTGGTGCAGCCACGGTCCACCAGATTCTGTAGCAGAAGGGGAATTGAGCCAACCTTCTGGTCACCATTGATGTCGAAAAGCCACGGCTCCACGGGTTCACCAGTGATACAAGCAGGGCAGCTGGCGAATTGGACAACTTTCGCATTTGTACAAGTATCCAAGGCAGCCCAGGCCGATTCTGTAGAAGTAGTGCCGCAACAACAGACAACTTTGTCCACATCAATCATTTTCTTGATGTTTTTTACATTCTCGGCAGTATCGGTCTTGCCATCGTAATAGATTGCTTCAATCTGCCGACCGTTGACACCGCCGGCGGCATTGACTTTCTCCAGCGCCCAATCCGCGCCCTCTTTCAAGGCGATGCCCATGTATGAGAGGTCACCAGTCAAGTCCAGGGTAAAGGCAATTTTGTAAGGTGCTAGCTCCCCGGTCGACTTTCCAGGACAGGCGCTAAATAGCACCATGGATACCAATAAACAAGCTGTTATCACAACCAATATTAGCTTTTTCATCCAGTTCTCCTTTCTCTAAAATAACACTCGCCCTCTTGTTTTATTCCCATATTACATTCTTTTATGATACACCTCCTTAAATTTTACCATTAAGTTTAATATGATTACACCACTAGACGTACACTTTGTCAATACCCCCCTTTACCTCACTCTACCCACCCAGGTAAGCGGCATAGATTCTGGGGTCTGCCATTATCTCCTCGCAGCTACCCTCCAGAACTATCTTCCCCATCTCCAGAACATAAACATAGTCAGCAATCCTCAGGGCCGCCTTAGCGTTTTGTTCAACTAATAACATAGCCACACCCTGCTCGTGACATATCTGCTTCAGTGCGTCCATCATTTCCGATATCAAGATAGGCGATAATCCAAGTGAAGGTTCATCTAGAGCCAGAAGCTTGGGACTGGGTATGAGCGCGCGCCCCACAGCTAACATCTGCTGCTCACCTCCGGATAGCGTTTCTGCCTTCTGCCCGAGCTTTTCTTTAAGTACAGGGAACATACTGAATACCGTCTCGGATTGAGTCTGGAAAATTTCTTTCCTTTGTTTACTGCTGAGAGAGTAAGCACCTAAAAGCAAATTATCCGACACGCTCATCGGACCGAATAGCTCTCTTCCCTCCGGGACACTGGCAATGCCTTTCCTGATTATGTCATCAGGCGCCCTGCCTTTAATGGGTTCACCTCGAAATAGTATGTTACCATAATGGGGGAGCAGTATGCCGGTTAGAGTTTTCAGGAGGGTGGTCTTGCCGGCGCCATTACTCCCTATGAGAGCCACAATCTCCCCAGCGTTGACTGACAGAGATACTTTGTTCAGTGCCTGAGCCTCCCCGTAGAAAGCGCAAACATCCTTGAGCTCTAACTGGCAATTATCCGT
>CAYWAU010000165.1:0-4245 GCA_964456395.1 uncultured Dehalococcoidaceae bacterium | reverse complement strand
AACTTTCCTGACTCCAGTTTCGATTGCAAGCTCACTTTATCTTCCCTCCTGGTCAGATTGCTCCAGTGCGTAGCGCGAGGTGGACAACATCTCCGGACTCGCCATTAACTTGCTGTGGTCCAGCGGGTTAATGAATATCTTCAGCTTATCCAGCTGGTTCTTGGCTTTTAATCGTTTATAAATGAGTTCCCAGCCGCAATCCCGGTCAGGAGAAAGCTCACACTTCCCATTAGATGCCCCGCCACAGGCACCACTGACCAGGCCCTTGGTGCAGGCGCTGAGCGGGCAAATACCACCGGTATAGTCCAGCAGGCACTGACCGCACTCCTGGCACCGCTCGCTGCCCTTCCATTCCCCGCGGCTGCCACCCAGGTTAATGGTATTGCAGGCCGGGTGACAGACCTTGCTCACTGAAGCGGCTACCGCCTGGACGCCGATACCGCAGGTCATCACCAGTATTGAGTCAGCCGCCGCCACCTGTTCAACTCTGCCCCTCAAGCCTGACTTCACCAGGGCTTTCTCGCAGAGGAAATCAATAACCTTGGTGCCGGTTATCTTCTTCCCGGCTTCCTCAAGCTTGTCCTTCATTTCCTCAACCTGGACGGGGCCACCGCTACCCGAAGACTGGGCACAGCCGTTGCAGCCCAGTATAAAAACACTTTTCTCCCCCTCCAGATAGCCTAAAATTTCTTCAAATGGTTTCTGCTCTGATAAAATCATCTCTCCTCCTTAAAAGGCTCACACTATCCTGTACTGACCCAGCTCCCGACCTTTAGGGGTGACCAGGTGAACGGAACAGGCCAGGCAGGGGTCAAAAGAGCGGATGATGCGCACGATTTCAAAGGGGTTACTCTCGTCCTTTACCTTGGTGCCGATGATAGACTGCTCAATGGGTCCGTGCTGTCCGTTATCATCCATCGGCGATACATTCCAGGTGGTGGGCACCACGCACTGGTAGTTGGCTATCTTCTTGTCCTTTATCTCTATCCAGTGTCCCAGAGCACCACGGGCGGCTTCGGTAAGTCCCATACCCGTGGCTTCGTCAGGAATCTCATACTCAACATAGGTCGGCTCTCCCGGCTTCAACTGCAGCGCCCAACCTTCCAGCTGGTCGGTGATGAACTTGGCCGACAGTGCCCGCGCCAGGTGGCGCCCCAGTACGGAGAAGAGGACAGCCGGTGACGCCTTAAGCTGGTTCAAGGCTCCGTTGACCAGCTCTTTCACCACCGGGTCGCCCTTGGCATAGGTAACCGCCACTCTCGCCAGCGGGCCAACCTCATAGACTTTACCGTCATAGCGCGGTGCTTTCGTCCAGGAATAAGCCTCTTTCTTCCCGTATTGCGGCTTGGTCTCTCCCTGTGACGGGTGCCGTCCCGATGTAGCATCTTCATACCAGGAGTGCTTGACGTATTCATTTATCTTGTCCGTATCCAGGTCAGCCGGTTTAAGGTCGCCGGAGACGGTGCCCTGCTTGAACAGCCTCTCCCGCCTGGTGTAATCCGGGCTGCTTCCCTCAAGGTCAAAACTACCATAGGCCAGCAGGTTCTTGCAGCCAGCGCCGATTTCGGCGTAATCCAGATAGGCACCGGCCACCGCCAGCACGTCCGGGATATAGACATTGCTAATAAAATCCTGCAAAACCTTAATCTTCCAGATGTAAGCCATGATGCTGTCAACCGTCGGTACACTGGTCACACCACCGGGGACAACGCCCACGCCGTGCGGTATCTTGCCGCTGAAGATGCTGACCGCTTCGTGACCGATGCGCCGGATTTCCAAGGCTTTAACATAGTGTGCCACTGCCTGCTGGTTGACCTCCGGCGGCAGACGGTAATCTCCTTCGTAGCGGGGCAGGAAGGGCCCAAGCTCACCACGGGCGATGAAGTCCTTGACCGAATTCAGCTGAGAATCATTGCCCTCATACTTGGCGACATCAGCCACGTTCACGTAGTCAAGAGCCGCCAGGTGGTAGAAGTGGAGGACATGGTCCTGGGCAACATGCGCCCCCTGAATAAGGTTGCGCATAATACGGGCATTATCCGGTATCTTATCGGCGGTGCCAAAGGCGCTGTCCAGGTTCAGCGCCGCCGCGATACCATGAGACTGCGGGCAAACTCCGCAGATTCGCTGCGTTATTACCTGGGCATCCCGGGGGTCCCTGCCCCGCAGGATGATTTCAAACCCGCGGAAGAGGTTGCCGGTGGCCCGGGCATCCCTGACCTCCCCATTCTCTACGATAGCTTCAATCTTAAGATGTCCCTCTATCCTGGTTACGGGGTCAATAACAATCTTACCCATTACTTCTCCTCCTTGCTAGCCCAGTAAGCACCGATGGTAGGCAACTCGACATCAACCAGTTTCTCGTAGAATGGTGCTGTCTGGTCGGGAAATTCGGGCTGGGTGCAACCATTACAAGGCGCACCAGCACCAATGACCCAGTTCGTGCCGTTATTCCAACGCCTCAGGGGGCAGTCGGCATAGGTTATGGGCCCCTTACAGCCAAGCTCATAGAGGCAGCCCTCATCACCGAACTTCTTGGCGAATTTACCTTCGTCAAAGTAGGCACGTCGGGGGCAATTCTCATGAATCAGCTTGCCGTAGAAAGCCTTGGGTCTGAGAAGGTCGTCAAGGTCATCAGCCGTGGGCAATCCATTAAGGATGATGCTGGCAACCGTCCCCACAAACCAGTCGGGGTGGGGAGGGCAGCCGGGAATATTCACCAGAGGCTTGCTAATCCCTTTAGAATCAAGGACTTTCTTCACCGGCTGGGCATTAGTAGGATTAGGGGCTGCCGCTGGAATGCCGCCAAACGAAGCACAGGTGCCCAGAGCGATAACCGCCAGCGCATCCTGAGCCAGTTCGGTTACCCTCTGCAGCATGGTAACCGGCTTACCGTTCCTCTCACCAACCGCTCCGTACACAGCATCGGTCGCCATGGGGACAGCTCCGTCAACTACCAGGACATACTCGCCTTTCTTCTCTCTGGCTGTATCCTCCATTACCTCAACCGCCAGTTCCCCGGCCGCAGCCATTACCACGGGATGAAACCTGAGGTTTATGTGCAGCCCGGGTGCTATCTGGTCAATGAGCACGTTTTTAATGGTGGGACTGGCCGAATTTAAGAGAGAAACGGCGCAGCCACTACAACCTGCCGTTTGCAGGTAAACAACGGGAAGTTCCTTAACCATCAAAGCCAACTCCTTTCTAAGTTCTCTGGATATTCGGGCGTCATCGTATTTCCGCTAAATAATAATGGAATTATCCATTTACAATTCACCAGGTTCTCCAAGACCGCTAACAAATAAAATTTAACCCCCTGCTATGTCCAGCCGGGGGTTAAATAACTGTAATCAGAGATATACTGAGTCGGTAGTGTTGACCTTCCTGACAGGCTAAGACTAGCCCTGTCACTCTAAGCCCGCCTTTTTCAGGTATTTCGCCACTATATCCAGCAAATCCTGAGGGCTTACCGGTTTATCAATATAATCCTCAGCCTCCAGTTCGTAACCACGGCTGCGCGGGATTGATGTCTCGGCTCCCCTGGACGAGTAGCTGGTCAGCATCAGCACTGGAATTTCAGCCAGTGCCGGGTCTTTCTTGAGTTGCTCGGCAGCCGTAAAGCCGTCCTCTACCGGCATTATTATGTCAAGAAGGATTAAATCAGGTTTATCCTCCCTCGCCTTGCGTAAACCCTCGTCACCGTTAACCGCGACAATTACCTCGTAAGGCTTACTTTCCAGGACGGTTTTGGTTGATTCAACAAAATCAGCATCATCATCAACAAGCAGAATTTTGGCTTTCCTTTCCACTTATAATCATCTCCTTAATAAATTAGCCTGACCGGTTAATATCAGGCCTTTTTCTTTTTGATAAGCGTACTTACTCTTGCCAGCAGGACATCGGGAGACATGGGCTTCTCAACATAATCGTCCACGTCAAGCTCAAGTCCGGTCTCCAGCTCATAGCGCCGTCGGCTGGCTTCCTCTCTTACCGAGGTCAGGATTAAAATAGGGATATCCTTATACTTTGACCACCTCGGGTCCTGAAGCTCCTTGCATACGGCAAACCCATCCATTTTGGGCATCAGCAGGTCAAGAATCATCAGGTCCGGGTTTTCTGCCTTTAGAGCAGCTAACCCCTCGACTCCATCACGAGCCGTGACCACTTCATACCCCTGAGATTCAAGAATCATGGCTACCGCATCAAGAATATCAGGGTCATCATCAACAACCAGTATCTTGCCAG
>CAYWAU010000164.1:0-4268 GCA_964456395.1 uncultured Dehalococcoidaceae bacterium | reverse complement strand
TCTACTGGATTAGTAGGATACTATATCTATAGTAAATTAGCTCGCAACGTTCTGTGACCGAGTGACCTATGTCTACAGGTAATCTGATTTAAGATTTTAGGTGAAAAAATAAACGTACCAAGATGCAGTTTAACGGAGTAGTTTATGGGGATTTTACGGGGGTATTATGGCGATTTTTTATGGGACGCTCCTATGTTTTGGCGCACTATGCGGCTCTATAAAGTGTAACTTCCTCATTTATAATTACGGATTACCACCCTGACTAAAAACGAAGCCTTTTTAGATGAGAAATCCATAGCATCGGGGATCATGATTATGGCATAGCATTCGGCAGTGGCAAGTTCAATCGAAGCACCAGGCGTGTGCTATAATTATTTATTGAGGGTCTTGATTATGGTGAAAGGGTCAGAATATCGGGGCAGGTTGCTGATTGTCTCCAACAGACTGCCGATTAGTGTAAAGAAAAGAAAAGGCAAGTTACTCTTCGAGCCCAGCGTCGGCGGTCTGGTTACGGCGCTGGGCGCTTTTTACAAATCCCATTCCGGCATCTGGGTAGGATGGCCCGGTATCGAGTTGGAAAGGGTGACGGAGGAGGAACAGAGGGAGGTAGAGAGGAGGTTGTCCTCTGAAAGCTATTACCCGGTTTTTTTATCGAAGAGGGATATTGAATATTACTATCAAGGATTCTGTAATAATACTATCTGGCCTCTTTTTCATTACTTCCCGGATTACGCCATATATAGTGACGACTTCTGGCAGGCTTACCAGCGGGTCAACCAAATTTTCGCCGATGTGGTTGTCGACGTTGTCCAGCCCGGCGATATCATCTGGGTACAAGATTATCATTTGCTGCTGTTACCCAAGCTTTTAAGAGAAAAGCTGCCGGAGACGACGGTAGGCTTCTTTCTTCACATTCCTTTCCCGTCTTTTGAGATATTTCGCCTGCTTCCGTGGCGAAGACAGATGCTGGAAGGGTTGCTGGGAGCTGAACTAATTGGTTTTCACACCTACGATTATGTCCAGCACTTCCTTAACAGCATACATAGTCTGCTGGGCTATGAGAGCTTTATGGGTCAGGTCACTACTGCTGACCGTATAATAAAAGCAGACGTATTCCCCCTTGGGATAGACTACCAGCACTTTTACAGCGCCGCCAGGAGTTCAACAGTACGAAACCAGGCAGGCAAGTTCCGGCAGAAGCTGGGAAATCGTAAGGTAGTCCTGTCAATAGACCGCCTTGACTACACTAAGGGCATTCCCCAGCGATTGGAGGCCTTTGACCTCTTTCTGAAAAGGCACCCGGAGTACTGGGAAAAACTGGTCCTGGTTATGGTGGTGGTTCCTTCCCGAATTGAGGTGGAGCAGTATGCCCAATTGAAAAAACAGGTGGACGAGCTTGCCGGCGAAATTAACGGCAAATATGGCTCTATTGGCTGGACACCTATCTGGTACCTTTACCGTTCCTTACCTTTTGATTCCCTAGTCGCTCTGTATAACTTGGCCGATATAGCCTTGATTACCCCCCTCCGCGATGGCATGAATCTCATTGCCAAGGAGTACATAACCAGTAAAACCGACAGGAGAGGGGTGTTAATCATCAGTGAGACCGCTGGGGCTGCCAGGGAGCTGGGGGAGGCAATCGTGATAAACGTTAGTAACCCGGAGGAGATTGTCCAGGCACTGGAGGAAGCCTTGGCCATGCCCAAGAAGGAGCAGATAGAGCGTAACCGAGTGATGCAGCAAAGGCTGCAGCGTTACAATGTGGAGCGGTGGGCAGACGAGTTCATAGATAGACTGCTCTACACTGAAAAACTTCAAGACGAGATAGGCACAAGGATACTGAATGATGAAGAGAAAAGCAGATTAATCAGCGATTTCCAACAAAGCGGGCAGAGATTTGTAATCTTGGGCTACGATGGTACGCTTATCCCCTTTTCCGATAGGCCGGAGCAGGCCAAGCCAAGCACTGAGGTGAAAAGGCTGCTTAATAGACTGGCTTCCGCACCCAGGAGTGAAGTGGTACTGGTCAGCGGACGTGACCGACATACTCTGGAGAAATGGTTTGGCGGTTTGGGAATAGGGTTGGCGGCAGAACACGGCGCCTGGGTTAAAGAGAAGGGTAAGCCATGGGAGGTGGAGGAGAACCTGCCCAAAGACTGGAAAGAAGAACTGCGCCCCCTCCTTGAGCGGTATGTGGATAGAACGCCGGGCTCTTTCGTAGAGGAGAAGGATTTCTCTCTGGTCTGGCACTACCGCAAGGCCGAGCCCAAGCTAGGCGAGATAAGAGCCAGAGAGGTGGTAAATGACCTTTTAAATATTACCGCCAATCTCAAACTTCAGGTTTTGGAGGGAAGCCGGATAGTAGAAGTGAAAAATGCTGGCGTAACTAAAGGGCAGGCGGCTTTGCGATGGATTTCTAGAAAAGGGTGGGACTTCATGCTAGCTATCGGCGATGATTTGACCGATGAGGATGTTTTTCGGGTGCTCCCGGCTACAGCCTGGACTATCAAAGTCAGGTTTGGTGCCTCTGCCGCCAGATTTAGCCTTGGTTCACCGGGCCAAGTGGTGTCTCTGCTGACGGCAATGATGAAAAAGCAGCGTTGAGGGGATAGCTCTCCTCAGCTAAGGCCAAGCCGGGCTTAAAAAGGAGAAAATAGCCAAAGACCACGGGTAAGCCAATGCCAAAAGAATTATTTAATATTGGGGAAATCAAAGCCGTTATTTTCGATATGGATGGCGTAATAACCAATACCGCCGATATCCATGCCGCCGCCTGGAAACAGATGTTTGACCACTTCCTCAAGCAGCGCGCCAGGCAGCAGGGGGGGCGGTTTCAGCCCTTTGATGCCAAGCTTGACTACCGCCGCTATGTTGACGGCAAGCCCCGCTATGACGGGGTCAGAAGCTTTCTAGAGTCCCGTGGCATCTCCCTTCCCTACGGAAGCCCGGAGGACGAAGCTGACAGCCAGACCATATGCGGGCTGGGCAACCGCAAAAACGGTTACTACCTGGAGCGCCTCAAAAAGCAGCGGGTAAAGCCCTACCCGTCCTCGGTCAAAATGGTAAAGCAGCTAAAGACGGGCGGCATCCAAACCGCCGTCATATCGGCCAGCCGTAACGCCGGGGCGGTGCTTAAAGCAGCCGGTATCGACGGGCTCTTCGATGTTAAAGTAGACGGGGTTGACTCTGATGAACTCCGCCTCAAGGGCAAGCCCGACCCGGCTATTTTTCTGGAAGCGGCCAGAAGGCTCAAGGTAAAGCCGGGGAAGGCGGCCATCGTCGAGGATGCGCTGGCCGGTGTTGAAGCCGGGCGCCGGGGAAGGTTCAGGCTGGTTATCGGGGTGGACCGGGCCAAACAGGGCCGGGAGCTTAAACAACAGGGCGCCGACATCGTGGTCGAGGACCTGTCCCAGCTCGAAATCCAGGCCGGCGGCGGCCTGCCCTCCGCCCTGGAAAAGAAGGTCCTCAACCGTCTGCGGGGGAAGGCGCTGGCTATCTTCCTAGACTATGACGGCACGCTGACACCAATTGTTGTAGACCCGGAAAAGGCAATTCTCCCCGACCAGACCAGAAAGGTAATCAGGCGGCTGGCCGAACACTATCCGGTGGCCGTCATCAGCGGGCGCGACCTGGACGATGTGCAAAAAATGGTCGGTATTGGCGATATCGCCTATGCCGGCAGCCACGGCTTCGATATCCTCGGGCCGGAGGGCAAGTTCCGTGACCAGAAGACGGGCAAGCGTTTCCTGCCCGTTCTGGAGAGTGCCGAAAAGGAGCTGGATGCCATCGTAGATGGCATACCGGGGGCCAGGGTCGAACGCAAGCGGTTTGCCATCGCCGTCCACTACCGCCAGGTGGACAGGGCCAATACCGGCACCCTGGAGCGGCGTTTTGATAAGGTACTGTCGCACTACCCGGAGCTGCGGAAGTCGGCGGGCAAGAAGGTCTTTGAACTGCTGCCTGATATCGACTGGGACAAAGGCAGAGCCTTACTCTACCTGCTTGATGTGCTCTATGCCGACAGCAGCCGGGGGCTTCCCCTCTACATCGGCGACGACGCCACCGACGAAGACGCCTTCCGGGCCATTGGCAACCGGGGCATTGCCATCGCCGTTGGCGAAAAAGGCCGGACAGCAGCCCACTATACGCTGCGAGACACGGACGAAGTAGCCAAGTTCCTCCAGAACCTGGCGGCGCTGGCCGAAAAAGAAGCCGCCAAGGGAGTCTGGGTGATGGCCTACGAAGGCTTCGACCCGGAGCAGGAGGGG
>CAYWAU010000163.1:0-4298 GCA_964456395.1 uncultured Dehalococcoidaceae bacterium | reverse complement strand
ACTCTCCTGCCTATCGAAAGCGCTACGAGGAATTTCTCAAAATAGATTTTCCAAGGGTGCCATTACCATCAAATATTGAGATGTTCAAAGAATTAAGCAATCTTGGGAAAGAACTGGTCGACCTCCATTTGCTTAAAACTCCAGGCATTGATGAAGCTGAGATAGGTTTTCCAAAAGGCGGCTCCAATACAGTGGAAAAGGTTTCGTATAATGAAGGAAATCAGAGGGTTTCTATAAACAAGGGGCAGTATTTTGAGGGTGTATCAAAAGAAGTCTGGGGCTATCGAATCGGAGCTTATCAGGTGATGGAGAAATATCTGAAGGACAGAAAAGGTCGAAAGCTCTCACTTGATGAGATTAACCATTATATGAAGGTAGCAAAAGCCATTAGATTAACAATTGAGCTGCAAGAAAAAATTGATGATGTCTATGGAAAAGCTGAAATTTAAATCATCGCTTCGGACAAAATAGGATAAAAGGCTTGTGTCTTTCGGCGCTCGCCTATTTACTATTTACCAGAGAAAACTGTTTGTGCTTGCAGGCAGTAAATTGACTATGTTCCCAAAGCAGCGAAAGCATTTAAGAAGGAATATAAAGGAGAGGCACTCCCGAGTCACAAAGGCTACCAGCAGTTGGCGATAATCTTGGAAAAGGAAAAGAAATCTTCAGAAGCGATAGAAGTATGTACTCAAGCAATAAAACGAGGTTGGTCTGGAGATTGGGAGAAACGGATTGAACGTTGTAAGAAAAAGGAAAAGAAATAGAGTATAAGGCGGTGCATTCAGCCTCCACCTGCGCTTTGCGCGGGCTCCGTGAGTGACCTTCACGTTACTCACGGATGGAAACATGATCCATCAACCTAAATTCACACATTTCAATGGTAAAGGTATATTCAGCTCGGGGAACTGCCGGATTGAGACGGACTTCACTGTTCAACGACAACTGTCACATACGCTTTTTATAGTGCAAGGGGATGAGCCCGTGAAGGCTTTTTCTTGTCAGTTCAGTAATTCACAACTTTGGTCACTGTCTGGTCAACTTGACGACGGTCGGCCCATTCTCGCCGATCGGCTTCTTCTAACCAAAATTGGAGGCATTGATGGAAATGCGGAGTTGTCGCCATTAGCTGGTGTAGTCATCGGACAATCAAGTCCCTCGCCTCTGGTGGAGGCCCGATATCCTCTTGTAGGCATGTTTGACGGCAAATTTAGTGTCGAAGATTCTGGGTGGACCATTGAAGTACTCGATTCTAATGAGAATGCTAACCTCGTCGAACGCCAGTCAAAGGCATGGCGTATTCCGTTGGAGGGGCTTATGCTGAGGCTTGCGAAACCCCAGACAACGCTCAATGAATATCATGAAAAGGCTCGCGAAATAATGTTGCTCTTATCTCTAGCGATAGGTAATGGCGTGACCTTCTACAGGCAAATTGCAGATTGGGGCGTTCAGGGCATGATGGAGGTTTGGCGCCAGATGACAGGGGACGAGATTGGCCCTGGTGCTATTGTACCTGCCTTTCGGTTGCGGCAGTTTTTAGAACAAGTGCTTCCTGTATGGAGGCAGTGGAAATCAGACAAAAAATCTGAAGCGCGTCTCGCCATCACCTATATTAACCTTTCAGGTACAGGATACCTAGATACTCGGCTCTTTCAGATCAGTCAGGCGTGGGAATTCCTCGCTACTTCTTGGATGCCGAAAGGCAAGTTGAACAATCTTGAGACTGATCTGCGACAAAAAATAAAGTCCATTTACCAGGAGTGGAAAAAGGAACATCCAGAAGCCGACCCAAAAGGGTACTGGGGTAACCGTATTACTTTCTCCTTCAGATGGCCACAGACAAGACGGCAGATTGAGTCTTTGGCCGAGAGTAGAGGGGTTGATTTATCCAAAATCGGCTTTGATTTGAAACTCCTGAAGAGAGGAAGAGACAGTGTTGCTCATACTGGCAAAATGGCACATGAGATGGCCTCCGGCCGGGATGATACTTACCAGTTACTCGCAGCAGCACAATTTGGGCTGCAGCTGGTGCTACTGGTTGAGCTAGGGTACTCCGATTTAGTTATTACAGCAAATGAAGGCTGGAAGTCATATGTAAAGATTAACAAGTTCCTTATGGAAGCAAATGACCAATGAAGTACGAATTTGCATAACAAGCCAATCAAGCCGACGAGCAACTACACGTGACATTTATTGGCATTATGCAGGTTGGTTAAGCATGATTACTTGCGGCTTATCGGCAGTGTTAGTAGGATATAAAAATTTATGAATATTGGAGACATAGAAAGACTTTGGGAAATTGCAAAACAATATCCCGTTAAGGCTATTATATTTGCAATCTGTGTTTTTATATTTATTGTCATTATCGCATGGTTAAGGGGTTTTATGAGCGAAAAAGGCCGTCAATTTGCCGCCTCTAAAAAAGAAATGAAAAAAATCAATAAAAATAAAGCCGAAGAATTGAAATTTCAATTTCCTAATGGCTATCAAATCTTTAGTATCATAGACAGAAAAATTATTCCATACAGAAAATTCCAAACGGAGAATGTAAAAATAGACTGGTCTACTGCTAAAATCATAAATGCCAATAAGGACTACATAGAGATTATGTTGCCAGATGCGCAACTACCAGGCAATAATATCTTAAAGAGCAACATGATTAGAGTTGCGAATCGGGAAGGGCTTATTTCTTCTGGGCATTTTGTAGTTAATGGTTGGTCTTCAGTTGTAAAAATATTAAAATCAGATAAAGAAAAAATAATTGCTGTAGTTGGTTATGAAAAGATCAATAGATAAAATTTATCCTAACAACTTACTCCATCTGCCTGTTACCCGCCGCCTTTCGGCGTCGGCTACCAGCAGGTGAGTTCGGATGTTGGGCTGGCGAGGAAGACATGAGTGAAGACCACAAGGTAAAACGAATAGACGAGGAAATGGTGTGTGCCGACTCTCTCATACACTGTCTGAGATACCAGTGTGGATGTCACGAGGTAACGGTGGAAAGAGAGGAGAATGACCCACCGGATTTCTGGTTCACGATCGAGGGCGAAAGATATGCAGGGGAAGTCACCAGTATAGTCACGAGCCAAGGGTACCATGCCCATTGCAGGAAGCTTGAGGATGCAATTCGCAACTCCTCAAAAGAAGGAGGTTCAATAATAGGGACTTATGCTTTGCTAATTATGCGTCATCCCAAGATTCCCAGGAGTACATCTTCTAAGTGGCGGGATTTGATCAGGCAAGCTACTTCGTTCGTCAGTGCAACCCGCGACGTGGAATCCACAGGGGAAGCTCGTCTCCTCAAAGACCCGGACGGCCACTTGGATATCAAGAAGGTCTCTGGTCAGGGAGCAACAGTAAAAACAATCGGTATCACTGAGTTCAAATGGGAAGGCGAGGTCCAAGAGGAACTTCGAGAACTCATCAAAGAAAGGGTGAAAGATAAGCGGCAAAAATTGGAGAAGGAGGGGATTCCCGTCCTTTGTCCGCGAATGATGTTGCTTCTTTACGATGCCTACGGGTTCGGTGATTTGGAGGATGCACAGAAAGCGCTTGTAGGCGTCCCCGGTTACGATTGGTTCCACTCGGTTTTTTGGGCTGCCTCTTTCACGGACAGGCCCAATGAATTGTCCCCTTCTAATCCCGGGAGGGTTGGCAGGTTCATTTACAGTGCAAATGGGAGATGGTGGAGAAGCCCAACAATGTGAATGAGCCCGACGCTTAACGCAGTCGATTCTTTATGACTTTGAGACTTCATAATGAAAATTTTTAATGTATTAAAAAGTTTACGATTTCCATCCAGCACGGGTTATTCACTGTCCGTTAAACAAATCAAGCCCAACGTCCGTGTTTCGCTTGAAAAGAAAAGAGCGCGCGTTTTCAACATATAACACAGCCTATACGATGCAGGCTTCGCTCACATTCTGCCAACGTAGAATTTTTTTATACTGACACCGTTGTGCGCAACAACGATTAGAAATTAGAACCGTAACTGTTGGAGAAAAATAGGGACAGAGCCCATTATTATTGGCCGCTGTCTGTAGAGTTTTGACATACCACGAATGTCAAGAGCTGTAGCGATAGGTTTTCCTTACCATGTTACTCAGAGGAGAAGTCATTAGGAACGTCTTTTTGAAGATATGGGGATATTGTCTTATGAGTAAGAATCAATAAATGGGCTATGTCCCTATTTACCAAAAAAGACTATAGGCAAAAATTAACTAATTTGGCTTCCACCATCATTCAGAAACAAAGACAAAATCCCCGCTACGACTACATGACTAACGAACAACTTGAGATTG
>CAYWAU010000162.1:0-4426 GCA_964456395.1 uncultured Dehalococcoidaceae bacterium | reverse complement strand
CCCGCCGCTTCTTCGGCGAGGAGAGAAAGGTGCGCTTCCGCTGTGACTACTTTCCCTTTGTTGAGCCCGGCGTGGAGATGGCTATCGAATGCCTTGCCTGCCGCGGCGGCGGCTGTCGTCTCTGCGGCAATTCCGGCTGGATAGAAATACTGGGGGCTGGCATGACCCACCCGCAGGTTCTGGAACGCGCCGGCATTGACCCGCAGGTTTACGGCAGTTTCGCCTTCGGCATAGGCATTGACCGCCTGCCCATGCTCCGCTACGGGATTGACGATGTCAGGTTATTTTACAGTAACGACCTTAGATTTTTAAGGCAGTTCTAGGACTTTGTAAAGAGTAAAGAATAAAGGCTGTCAGAAGCCTTGTACTTGATAAAGCAAGGTAAGAATGAAGTTGAGACTCTAGCTTATGAAAGTGCCGCTTAACTGGTTACAGGATTATGTGGATATAACCCTGCCCACGGCTGATATAGCCAGCCGGCTGACACTGGCTGGCTTTGAGGTTGGGGAAATGCAGGTAATCGGCGGCAGCTGGGATAACATCGTTGTCGGTCAGATAATGGCGGTTAATCCCCACCCCAATGCCGACCGCCTTCGCCTGGCTACGGTGGATTTGGGCACGGAGCAGGAAACCGTGGTCTGCGGCGCTCCCAACCTGAATATCGGCGACAAGATAGCCTTTGCCCGTCTCGGTGCCCGGCTGATAAATCCACACAATGGTGAAATAGAAGAGCTGGAATCAGCCAAGATTCGCGGCGTCGTTTCCAGCGGCATGATTTGCTCCGAGAGAGAGCTGGGCATCTCCGATAGCCACGAGGGCATCATGGTCCTGTCTGCCGAGGCGACGGCAGGTACGCCGCTGGCTGATTGCCTGGGCGACACCGTGCTTGACATTGACGTGACCCCCAACCGACCTGACTGCCTCTCGGTGGTGGGTATCGCCCGGGAGGTCGCCGCCCTGAGCGGACAGAGTCCGCATATCCCCGAAATCAGCTACGAGGAAAAAGAGCCACCAATAGACCGGCAAATATCAATAGAAATTGCTGACCCCGACCTGTGCCCCAGGTATTGCGCCAGCCTCGTTACCGGCGTCAAGATAGCCGAGTCCCCCGGCTGGCTGCAGGAGCGACTCCTTGCCTGCGGACAGCGTCCGATTAACAACATCGTGGATATTACCAACTACGTTATGCTGGAATACGGACAGCCCCTCCACTCCTTTGACTACGATAGAATCAGAGGCAGGAAAATCACTGTCCGCCGGGCTGCGGAAGGTGAAAACTTCGTCACCCTTGACGATACAGAGCGTAAACTCAGCCATGATATGCTGGTTATCGCTGATGGAGAAGGAACTGTCGCTATTGCCGGTGTCATGGGGGGCGCCAACAGCGAGGTCACCGAGAACACCACCGCGATATTGCTGGAAGCCGCCAGCTTCAACGCAGCCAGCATCCACTACACCAGCCACCACCTCTCCCTGACCAGCGAAGCCTCAATGCGGTTTGAACGTGGTATCAGCCCCGGTATGACCACTCCGGCTCTCAAGCACGCTACGCATTTGATTGCCCAACTGGGCGGCGGACAGGTAGCCAGGGGTATCATTGATGCGTACCCCGGCCGGCGGGAGCCCGAGCCTGTTATGCTGACACCGGATGAGTTAAAGCGAATTCTGGGTGTTGAGTTCAGCCTTGACCAGATAGTGAAGACACTGACTTCGCTGGGCTTTGACTGCAAGATAGAGGGCTCGCAGGTCCGGGCCACGGCTCCGTACTGGCGAAGCGATATAAAGCAGTCGGTTGACCTCATTGAAGAGGTAGCCCGTATTATCGGCTATGACCAGATTCCAACGACCATGTTAAGCGACCCGCTGCCCCGGCAGAATCCGGAACCTGTCCTCAGCCTCAAAGATAAGATAAGGCAAAACCTGATGGGCTATGGCTTTCAGGAGGTAATTACTTATTCTCTGACCGGTCTGGAAATGCTGGACAATCTGACGCCTGAGTCTGGTCCTCCCGAACCTGTGCCCATTCGTATCGCCAATCCGATGACCGCCGACCAGGAATACCTGCGACCCAATCTGCGCGCCAACCTTTTAGCCGTCCTTTCGGCAAACCGGCGTCATGAAGACAACGGCATCAGACTTTTTGAGCTGGGCAAGATATACCTGCCCCGGGAAAAGGACTTACCCGCCGAGCCCGAGGTACTTTGCGGTATATTGAGCGGCACCAAATTTGAGCCGTCATGGCTTGGCGGTGACGGCCTATTCGATTTCTACGATGCCAAGGGGGCGGTCGAAGGACTTTTGAGGCACCTGGGCGTGGAAATTAACTTTGAAAAGGGTAATGATAAAGGTCTGCACCCCGCCAGGCAGGCCGCCATAGTCATTCAAGATAATGGCTTGAGCGTCAGACTGGGCACTGTCGGCGAGCTGCATCCCAAGGCGGCGGATGCCTTTGAGGTAGCCGCGCCGGTCTGCCTGTTTGAAATCAATGTGACCATACTATCGCCCTTCACCACCGTTCATAAGATGTTCCAGCCGATACCGCGCTTCCCGAGCACCATCAGGGACCTGGCTCTCGTGGTTGACGCCGATGTCACACACCAGAAGATTCTGGACGTTATCAAGGGCTTTTCCCTGATAAGCGAGGTAATCCTTTTTGATGTTTATTCCGGCAAGCAGGTAGCCGCGGACAAGAAGTCCCTTGCTTACCGGGTGGTTTACCAGTCGCCGACCCATACCCTGACCGACGAAGAGGTCAACAGGGTACAGCAGCAAATCCTGGACAGGCTGACCAGGGAGCTTGGGGCTACCCTGAGGGGCTAGGGACACCACCCCACCCCTCGCTGATATCTTTTCCCACCCTGCCGCCCCCGTGGCATCAGCGGCTTATCCCGTAGTTTCATCCCCCATACATAGATGTCATTGCGAGGAGCGAAGCGACGAAGCAATCTCTGTCTACGGCTTATCCTGCCACCCCCCAATATTATAGAAAGAGAGCAAACCTTATCCTAAAGAGGGGAGTAGCCCGCGTAGAGGGGCGTCAGCCCCTCTTAAAAAATCTTCCCCCTCCCTTCCCAAGGGAGGGGGATAAAGGGGGAGGGTTGTCAAATATCAAGGGGGGTGAGGTAGATAATTTAACCCTTAATAAGCTCCCTGAGCTTCTCTACTATTCCCTCCAGCGGCACCAGCTCCGACTCTTTCTCGGAGCGCCGTTTTAGCTCAACACTATCTTTTTCCAGAGTTCGCGGGCTGACTGTTAAACGCACCGGTATCCCCAGCAGGTCGGCATCGTTGAACTTGACGCCGGGGGACTCTTCACGGTCGTCAAAAAGGACCTCCAGCCCTTCCGCTTCAAGTTTTTCGTAAAGACCTTCGGAAACATCCGCTACCTTTGAGCCATCACGATACAGCGGGCAGAGGTAGATATGGTAGGGTGTGATAGGCATCGGCCAGATAACACCCTTGTCATCGTGGTTTTGTTCTATCGCCGCCGCCAGCAGTCGACCGAGACCGATGCCATAGCAGCCCATCACAATGGGATGAGATTCACCCCTTTCATCAATAAAATAAGCGCCCAATTTCTCACTGAGGAAGGTGCCCAGCTTGAAGATATGCCCGACCTCAATGCCGTGGGTGGATGATAGCTTACCGCCGCACCTGAGGCAGCCGCTACCAGCCCGAGTACTGGCGATATCAGCCATTATGTCAACTTTGAAGTCCCTCGGGTAGTTTACATTTCTGATGTGTGTATCCGGTTTGTTGCCGCCGGCAACGAAGTTGGTGCCCGAAGTTACGGAGTCATCGGCAACCACTTTAATGCCTTTTATGCCTACCGGAGAGGCGGCACCGGCGACAATGCCAGCCTCTATTACCTCGGCTTCAGTAGCCATGCGGAGCTCGGTGGCGTGCAGGAGGTTCTTCAGCTTGATTTCGTTTACGTCAAGGTCGCCCCGAATAGCCACAAAGACTAACTCGCCGTCGGCCACATAGAATACCGCTTTAAGGGTATGGCTCTGCGGCACCCTCAGGAAACCGGCAACCTCCTCTATGGTCGCCATACCGGGTGTAGCCACTTCCTCCAGGGGCACAGGTTCGCCATTATCGATACGGCCCTTGACACTTACCGCCTTCTCTACATTAGCCGCATATTTGCAGTCCGGGCAGTAAATAATCTCGTCCTCGCCGCTTTCCGCGATGACCATGAATTCGTGTGAGTCCTTGCCGCCAATAGCGCCGCTGTCGGCTTCAACCAGGAGAGTCGGCAGTCCGCAGCGGTCATAGATATTCTGGTATGCCCGAAGCATCTTCTGGTAGCTCTGGTCCAGTCCGTCATTATCAATATCAAAGCTATAAAGGTCCTTCATGGTAAACTCGCGGACTCTTATCAGTCCGCCCCGGGGACGGGGTTCATCGCGGAACTTGGTCTGAA
>CAYWAU010000161.1:0-4455 GCA_964456395.1 uncultured Dehalococcoidaceae bacterium | reverse complement strand
AGGACTGACATAATCGCTGAACACTAAACCCTGACATTTTCCCTTGACAACAACACGCCCTCCGCCCGCGCGGCATCTAGGGATTATACCTTAGATTTACACCCCGCCACCCCACGTGGGTGTATTAGAGGCGCATTTCCTTCTAGTTTCGCCAGCGCAAAAGGGGAGTAGCTTGCGGAGAGGGGCGTGCGCCCCTCTCAATATTTCTCCCCCTCTCCAACCATACTATCTTTCGGCTGGTTTAATGTTACTGGTTGGAGAGAGGGGGATTAAGGGGGAGAGGTTAAGATGGGGTGAGGTTGAGAAAAAATCTCATTTTTAAGGAGTGTTGCCAGGTAGACCGCGAGGGTGTAGGATATAATATAAACTTAAAGAGTTGAGGTGAGCCTTGATTTACAGAGTTGACATAAAGACGGCATCAAGAGTGGAATTTCAGGAGATAACCCAGAAGGTAAGGGATACCGTCGGGGCGAGCGGTGTTCAGAGCGGCGTCTGCTATATCTTCGTACCGCATACCACGGCCGGAGTTACGGTGAACGAGCATGCTGACCCCAGTGTTGCCGAAGATATTATGGCACAGCTTGAGGCGATAGTGCCTCAAAACGGTAACTATCGTCATATGGAGGGCAACGCCCCGGCACACATTAAGGCCAGCCTGATGGGCAGTTCTGAATCGTTGCCCATAGAGGACGGGAAGATAGTCCTTGGTACGTGGCAGGGTATCTTCTTCTGCGAGTTTGATGGACCCAGGAACCGGCACCTGTTCATCAAGATTATGCCGGATAAGTCGTGATGCCAGCAGGATTGTTTATCGAAAAGTTATCTGGTAAATCAGAATATCCAGCAGACCGCACAGGAAAGAGAGCAAGTCTTTTATTGCTATCACCATTTTGTGTCCTGCCTATATCTAAAAGTCCTGTCCCGGCAGCGGTATTCTGTAGAGTCCGCAATAACGGCAGCGGGAGTACTGGCGGGCAACATTGTACAGTCCCTTTTGGCCGCAGTGCGGGCAATAGCTGTACTTCAGGATTCGGTTCGGCTTCTTTGGTTTGTTCAGCAGGTTACTGGTCATTGTCAGCCTTTTTTAGTCGCTAATTCTTGAGTCTAGATGGTTAGCCTAACAGTGCAATCACAAAGCTCGTTAAGAACGTCACAGATAAATCACAAATTAAAAACGTCACAAAAGGGCTGTCTGTAATGCGGTGAGAAAAAAGATATATAATATAGTCAGCTGCCGATAGCCTGGTTGTTTGGTCTGATGATTAAGGCAACGATGAAATCAAGATTCGCGGGCGCTCTGGTCGGTACGGCGATAGGTGATGCCCTGGGTGCCTTCTTTGAGGGGTGCTTTGAGGTCAGGCCCGAGGAAATTGAGGCGATAGCCAAAAGTTCAGAGGTTCTAACCTATACTGATGATACCCATATGATGATTGGCGTCGCCGAGTCATTAATTCGGTCAGGCGGATTTGATGGCGAGGACATGGCCCATACATTTGTCAGGAATTACGAGCTTGAGCCTTTCCGGGGTTATGGTCCGGGGCCACCTCATATCTTTCGGATGATGAGGGCTGGAGTCGCCTGGGATGAAGCGGCATATAGACTATATCGCGGTGGCTCTTACGGGAACGGTTCGGCAATGAGGATTGCGCCGGTAGGTGTGCTTTACCATGATAATCCGGAGATGCTCAGAGAGGTTGCTTATCGGTCAAGCCAGATAACCCATACCCACAATTTGGGCAAGGAGGGCGCCGCCTTACAGGCTTATGCCATCGCTCTGGCAGCCAATCTTAGGCCAGGGGAAGATTTTGACAGGTGCAATTTCCTGGCGAAGCTGACCGATTTTGTGCAGGAAACGGTTTACCGGGAGAAGTTGAAGATAATTGAGGAGCTTGTTGAGAAGCCGGAAGGGGGCAGGGTTGTCCTTGAACTGGGGCATGGTATTGAAGCATTCAATTCGGTGCCGACAGCAATATACTCCTTTTTATCTCAGCCACACTCCTTTGCGCAGGCAGTTTTTAGCGCCATCAGCTATGGTGGGGATACTGATACCATCGGGGCGATGACCGGGGCTATCTCGGGGGCATATCTTGGTGTTGACTCAATACCGGCTGAATGGCGGGAAAGGCTTGAGAACAGGCAGTATATTGAGGAACTGGGCGAGAAATTAAGGAACGATATTCCTTAATTTCTCGCCCTCTCCAATCTACATAAAAATAGAATCGTTTTGAACTTATCTTGCATATGCCTAGAGAGTCTGTGCTATAATTGGGTTCAAATGACGGTGGTAGTAACCGGCGCTACCGGGCATATCGGTGCTAATCTGGTACGCGCTCTGATTGATAAGGGTCGTCCCACGCGCTGCCTGGTTCATGTGAATCGCCAGGCCCTCACCGGACTGAATACCGAGATAGTCCAGGGTGATATACGTGACCAGGAGTCCCTGTGCCGGGCTTTCCGTGGTGCTGAGGTTATTTATCACCTCGCTGCCAATATCTCGCTTTTCATGGACGACTGGCCCCGGCTGGAGTCGGTCAACGTTATCGGCACCCGAAACGTGGTTGAGGCGTGCCTTCGTGCTGGCGTGCGCCGACTTGTCCACTTTAGCTCAATACATGCCCTAGTGCAGGAGCCGCTCTCTACTCCGGTTGATGAGTCTCGCCCCCTGGTGGCATCCCGGCGTTGCCCGCCCTATGACCGCTCCAAAGCGGCCGCTGAGAAAGAGGTGCAGCGCGGGATTGAACGTGGACTGGACGCTGTTATCATCAATCCAACGGCGATTATTGGCCCCCATGACTACCAGCCGTCATATTTCGGTGAAGCCCTGCTGGCTCTGGCACGGCGTAAGTTGCCGGGGTTGGTTACCGGTGGTTTCGACTGGGTGGATGTCCGTGATGTGGTTGAAGGCGCCATGCGGGCTGAAGAGCAGGCGCCGACTGGCGCCAGATACCTGCTCTCCGGGCACTGGGTATCAATGTGTGATATCGCGGCCATGGTGGCCGAGATTACCGGTGTGTCGGCTCCCAGCTTTGCCTGTCCCCTGTGGCTGGCGCGACTTGGTGCCCCCGTAGTTACGGCTTTTGGCGGTCTTAATAAGAAATGGCCTCTGTATACCAGTGTTTCCATGAGAGCGCTGAGAAGCAATCGGGATATCAGCCATGAGAGAGCCACCCGCGAGCTCGGCTACCAGCCTCGCCCGTTCCGGGAAACATTGATTGATACCCTGCGGTGGTTTGAAGAAAACGGACAGCTTACCCGCCTGCCGACAACAATATCCAGGGAGTCTCAGTGAGCGAACTGACACTTTTTAATGTTCTGCTGATATGCTGGTTCGTACTGGCAGTGGTGGTATTTACGGCGCTGTTTTTTGTGGTGGCTCCTTACGGACGCCATATACGCAGCGGGTGGGGTTACGCGATTGGCAACAGAATGGGCTGGGTAATTATGGAAGCACCGGCCCCGATTGCCTTCGCCGTATGCTTTTTGCTGGGTAGCAGCGCCAGCTCCGCCGTCACACTGGTCTTCATCGTTTTGTGGGAAGCGCATTACCTGCACCGGGCTTTCATCTACCCGTTTAGTCTGCGAGGTGCTGCCCGGCGCATGCCGCTGGTGGTCATGAGCTTCGGGCTTCTTTTCAATGTGATGAACGGTTATCTCAACGGACGCTACATCTTCACTTTCTCCGGGGGCTACGCCAGCGAGTGGCTGGGCGACCCGCGATTTATCATCGGAACGGCGCTTTTTATTATCGGCTTTGTCGTTAACCGCCGGGCCGATGGGCTTCTGCGCAGTCTGCGCCGACCCGGAGAATCCGGTTACAGGATATCGTACAGTCGGTTTTATCGATGGGTATCCTGTCCCAATTACCTGGGTGAGATAACCATCTGGGTCGGGTGGGCGGTGGCGACCTGGTCTCTGCCCGGCTTGGCCTTTGCGTTGTGGACAGCGGCCAACCTGGTGCCGCGGGCCAGAGCTCACCACGCCTGGTACCGGCAGAACTTTCCTGACTATCCCCCAGAGCGCAAGGCGCTGGTGCCGGGGATGTGGTAACAATGAAGCCGCCGGTTCCAGGAACACGGCGGCTGTCTTTCATGCCATGATTTAATCTCTTGGCTAATATCTACGGCTCCCTGCCCCTTGAAATCTCATATTCCCGGCGGCGTTGCTCATACCGCTCCGGCGGAATGCCGCACATGCTACCCCATACAGAGCCCCATTCGTGGTAGTCCTCATTATCCCAGACATCGTCCATTATCTTGCGTACGCCTTCTGAGTACTCTTTCATCTCCGGCGCCAGGGTGGTGAACATCGTTTCGGCACCCTCGTGAGTTGGTCTGGCGCCGTGCTTCTGTATTAATTCCCAGGCAGCCTGATGATGGTCGAGTATCGGGCAGGGCCGCAGTGTATTGTAAGAGAAGGGGACGTTCTCCTTGATGTCCTTGAAGAACGGTGAGGACA
>CAYWAU010000160.1:0-4459 GCA_964456395.1 uncultured Dehalococcoidaceae bacterium | reverse complement strand
CAGGGCGGTCATCATCCGCACGGCACAGCCCTACCGGCGACCCGACGGCTCTTATATTAGATTTGATGAAAATGCGGCGGTAATCCTTACCGATAAAAATAATCCCAAGGGAACCCGAATCTTCGGACCGGTGGCCAGGGAGCTGAGAGAGAAAAATTACACCAAGATTATCTCTCTGGCACCCGAGGTCTTATAAGGGAAAAACAGATTATGAAGATTAAAAAAGGCGATACTGTACTGGTTATTGCTGGTAAGGACAAGGGCAAAAAAGGCAAGGTGCGTTTTGCCTATCCCAAGAAGCAGCGACTACTGGTTGAGGGAGTTAACTTTGTTAAAAAGCACTCCAAAGCCAGGGGGGCTGCCAGGCAGGCAGGCATAATAGACCTGGAAGTGCCCATTCCCGTGTCAAATGTTATGCTGCTCTGCGATAAGTGCAATAAGCCCGGCCGTATTGGCTTTGAAAAGCTGGAGGACGGCCGGAGGGTCCGAATCTGCCGCTCCTGCCATGAGGTGATTGATTAGATGACAAGGCTGAAGGAAAGATATCGGGAAGAGGTTATTCCACGCCTGATGGAGCTTTGCGGGTATAAAAATATCATGCAGGTGCCTCGCCTCGAGAAGATAGTGCTTAATATTGGCCTGGGTGAGGCAATTCAAAATGCCAAGGCTCTGGAGGCAGCGGAGGGGGACATGGTGGCTATTTCCGGGCAGCACCCGGTAATTACCCGCGCTAAAAAATCTATTGCTGCCTTCCGGTTGAGGACAGGGATGCCCATCGGCTTAATGGTGACCCTTCGGGGTGAGCGCATGTATGACTTTTTGGATAAACTGGTTAATGCGGTGCTACCTCGTACACATGACTTTCAGGGAGTTTCTCCTGATTCATTTGACGGACGGGGTAACTATACTCTGGGACTTAAGGAGCAAATATTCTTTCCTGAGATAGATTACGACAAGATAGACAAAGTACGCGGCCTGGAAATATCAATCATCACCACGGCTGAGAATGATGAAGAGGGCAGACACCTGCTTGAATTGCTGGGTATGCCTTTTGCCAGGGACGGAGCGAGTTAACGATGGCTAAGAAGTCAATGATAATCAAGTCCGAGCGTCCACCTAAATACCGGGTACGGCAGTATAATCGGTGTCGCCTGTGCGGGCGGCCTCGTGCCTATATACGAAAAGCCGGTGTGTGCCGAATTTGTTTTCGTAAACTGGCACTCGCCGCACAACTGCCTGGAGTGAGAAAATCAAGCTGGTAATTTAAAGAAGGAATAAATAAAGGTATGACAGTCACCGACCCAATAGCCGATATGCTAACCCGAATACGAAATGCCATAATGGTGAGGCACGATAATGTACTGGTACCCGCCTCCAAGATGAAGCTATCAATTGCCAGAATCCTTAAGGAGGAAGGCTTTATTATTGATTATGAGGTAGTTAAGGGCAAGCCACATCGGGTAATTAAAATTATCCTCAGGTATTTAGGCGACAACAAGCCAGCTATTTCCGGGCTTAAGCGCGTCAGCAAGCCGGGATTGAGAGTTTATGTGCAGAAGAAAGAAATCCCCCGCGTTTACGGCGGTCTGGGTATTGCCATTATCTCTACGTCTGAGGGAGTAAAAACAGGACAGCAAGCCTGGCGTCAGGGTTCTGGCGGCGAGCTCCTGTGCTATATATGGTAGAACTTTGGAGTAATACGTATGTCTAGAATAGGACGGATGCCGATAGCTATACCATCCGGGGTGACGGTGAATATTGACGGGAAGACGGTTACGGTAAGCGGCCCCAAAGGCGAGCTGAGCCGTTCGCTTCCTTCGGATATGCGCATCAACCTGGAAGGTGACGTCTTATCCGTTTCCCGACCCAGTGATAGTAAGGAGCACCGCTCCCAGCATGGGCTGACACGAAGCCTTCTGGCAAATATGGTAGAGGGCGTGTCCAAGGGCTTTGAGAAGACACTGGAAATAGTAGGCGTTGGCTATCGTGCTGAGAAAGCTGGTGATAATCTGGTAATTCGCATTGGCTACTCACACCCGGTGGAGGTATCACCATTACCCGGTACTTCTCTGGCTGTGGAGGGTGCCAACAGGATTAAGGTTGCCGGGATTAATAAGGAGGTCGTCGGCGAGATGGCCGCTGAAATTCGGGCGATTCGTCCGCCGGATGCTTATAAAGGCAAGGGCATCAGATATGCCGGAGAAACAGTCCACCTTAAACCGGGTAAGGCTGGTAAGGTAGTCGGCAGGTAATAGTCATGGGGAAAATTAATACGAGAGAAGCACGCTACAAGAGACACCATAGGGTCAGGCTAAAGGTGAACGGAACCAACTCCAAGCCTCGTTTGTGCGTTTTCCGCAGCTTGAACCATATTTACGCTCAGGTGATTGATGATTCACAGGGGCACACTCTGGCCTCCGCCTCAACCCTTGATGCTGAGATAAGAGAGGATACCGCGGGTAAATCAAAGACAGGCAGGGCAGAGATGGTCGGTTTACTGCTGGCCAAGCGTGCCGCTGATAAGGGAATAAGCCAGGTAGCCTTTGACCGTGGTGGCTGTAAGTACCACGGCCGGGTTAAAGCCCTGGCAGAGGCAGCCCGGCAGGGTGGACTTAAGTTTTAGGAGAGGGCATTATTAATCCGATGAAGCCATTAAGCCAGATAGATACAACCGAATTGAACCTCAACGATAAGCTGATAGATGTCAACCGCGTCGCCAAGGTGATGAAAGGGGGCAAGCGCCTCAGGTTCAGCGCCCTGGTGGTGACCGGCGATGGCGAGGGACATGTCGGTCTTGGCATTGGCAAGGCCAACGAAGTGCCCGCGGCTATTAATAAAGGTGGGGCTAAGGCCAAGAAGAACTTAATCAAGGTGCCTTTGGCGGGGAGTACCATTCCTCATGAAATTACGGTAAGCTTCGGGGCCGCCAAGGTCCTGCTGAAACCGGCGGCGCCGGGCACCGGCGTTATTGCCGGCGGCAGTGTCCGGGCGGTACTGGAGGCCTGCGGCATCAAAGATATACTGACTAAATCGCTTGGAACCGCTAACCACATTAATGTAGCCAAGGCAACCATGCGGGCTCTCAGTGAGCTGAGAGACCCCAAAGAAGAGCTGGCCAAGCGAAAGGCAACTGCCCGTGCTGAGGAGGCGGCGGCCAGTGAGTAAATTACGGATTACCTGGGTCAAAAGCGGTATTGGTTACGAGGGGAGCCAGAAGAGAACCCTGTCAGCGCTCGGCTTCCATCGGCTGAACCAGAGCATTGTCCATGAAGACACGAACTCAATCCGAGGTATGATTAACAAGGTAAGACACCTGGTTAAGGTGGAGGAAGAGAGTGGTCAGACAGAATAATATCGCCCCGGCACCTGGCTCCAGACAAGCCAGGAAGCGAGTAGGTCGGGGGAATGGCAGCGGGCATGGCACCTATTCCGGACGGGGCTGTAAAGGGCAGAAGTCCCGGGCTGGCTACAAGATGCGCCCCGGCTTTGAGGGCGGTCAGCTGCCTTTAATCAAGCGCCTGCCCAGGAAGCGCGGCTTCACTAACATCTTCAGGACGGAATACAGCACCGTTAGTGTTGGTAAACTCGATACATTCGAACCCGAAAGCGAGGTAACACCGGAGAAGCTGGTGGCGGCCGGTATGATAAAATCATTACGGAAACCGATTAAGATTCTGGCTGATGGCGATATCAATCATCCTGTTACGGTTAAGGCAAACAAATTTTCAGCGTCAGCCAAGGCTAAGATAGAGGCGGCTGGTGGCACAGCTGAGGAGGTAGAGTATGCGGCCGAGGCCAAGTAGACCCAGATTGCTGCAGGCGATGCTCGATGCTTTCAGCCTGCCCGACCTGAGGCGCCGAATACTTATTACCATCGGTATTCTGGTAATCTTTCGCTTTGTAGCGCATGTGCCTCTACCCGGGGTGGACCTTGATGCCCTGCATCAGCTCTTCGAAAGCAATGCCCTGCTGGGCATGCTTGACCTGTTCAGCGGCGGCGCCATGAGGCAGTTCAGTGTGGCGGCTATGGGGGTTTATCCCTACATAACGGCTTCAATTATTATGATGCTACTGGTGCCAACAATCCCGCGACTGCAAGCCCTCTCACAGGAAGGAGAGGCGGGTAGAAACAAGATTAATCTGATTACTCACTGGTTGACGGTGCCGATGGCCGGTCTTTCGGGCTATGGACAGCTGGTCTTACTCCAGCGCGCGGGTGCGGTCAGCAGCTCTGCCCCTCTAGCAACCGTAGCCATGGTTACATCATTGATAGCCGGTACTATCTTTTTAGTCTGGCTGGGAGAGCTTATTACCGAATACGGCATCGGCAACGGCATTTCTATAATAATATTCGGGGGTATTGTCGCCGGCCTGCCGCAACTAATCGGTCAGGGTTTCCTGGCCAAGGAAAACTTCCTGGGACTGTTTGTTTATCTGGTTATAGTCCTGGTTACCATTG
>CAYWAU010000159.1:0-4498 GCA_964456395.1 uncultured Dehalococcoidaceae bacterium | reverse complement strand
GTTGGAGAAGAGTTCGGCAGATATTGATGCCCTGAATGTCTTTCCGGTGCCTGACGGTGATACCGGAACCAATATGATGCTTACCATGCGTTCTACTATGGAGGAAGCCTACCGGGCTCCGGACCACAGCGCCTCAGGTGTGGCTCAGGCAATGGCCCGGGGCGCTCTTATGGGAGCCCGTGGTAATAGCGGTGTTATTCTATCACAGATTTGGCGCGGCCTGGCACAGGGTCTGGAAGGCAAGGAATCCTTTACCGCTGTGGACCTGGCTGATGCCTTACAGAAATCAGCGGCGATTGCCTATAAAGGGGTGAGCAATCCGGTTGAAGGCACCATACTTACGGTCATTAAAGACGCGGCGGAGGAAGCTCGGGCGCAGGTGGCTGATGGTAACGATGATATTATATCGGTTCTGGAATCTACCGTTAATGCTGCCGGTGATTCTGTGGCAAATACCCCCAGTCTTCTCCAGGTGTTAAGGGAGGCGGGAGTGGTGGATGCTGGCGGGCAGGGCCTTTATACCATTCTGGAGGGAGCCCTCCGTTTCCTTAAAGGCGAGATGGAGCTGATGCGGCTGCGTAAGCCGCAGATAATTGTCAGTGAACTGCCCCATACCACCCCGCTGCCGCAGGTGGCAGGTGTTGACGAGGTACCCTATGGCTATTGCACCGAGTTCATGTTGAAGGGAGAGAACCTGGAGCCGGATAACATTAGGAAGAGGCTGGAGAAGAAGGGCGAGTCCTTGATTGTAGTTGGCGACGATACGATAGTCAGGATTCATATACATACTCTGGAGCCGGGTAATGTTGTCCGCTTTGCCACCAAGCTGGGTACCATGCATCAGGTAAGCATCCGGAACATGGATGAGCAGCACCAGGACTTTCTGGAGATGCAAAAGGAAAGGATGCCCACAACTGATGTGGCTGTTGTCGCGGTAGCTTCGGGTGATGGACTTAACGATGTCTTTGTCAGCCTGGGAGCAGCCGCAATTGTGCCCGGGGGACAGACGATGAATCCAAGCACCAAGGATTTACTCCAGGCTGTGGAATCAACGTTTTGCGATAAGGTTATAATTCTGCCCGATAACAAGAATATAGTGCTTACAGCTAATCAGGTGCAGTCTTTAACCCAAAAAACGGTTAAGGTAGTGCCAACTGTGACCATTCCGCAGGGTGTGGCAGCGCTTTTGGCCTTTGACTATGAGGCGGACTATAACACAAACACTCAGATTATGGAAAAGGCTCTTTCATCAGTAAGGTCAATTGAGATTACGCGGGCGGTACGCTCCACCAAGGTAAACAACATAAAGATTAAGAGAAAACAGCCTATCGGCTTGCTGGATGGCGACCTTGTCGCAGTGGGTGATAGTAACGTTGATGTCATTAATAAAATACTGGACAGGGTTGATTTAGAAAAAGCTGAGGTAGTTACCATGTATTATGGCGCTGATACCGAATCAGATGAAGCTGAACAGATCAGCGCCGGTATAACGGAACGTCACCCGCAGTTACAAATTGAAGTGATTCGGGGCGGTCAGCCGCACTATAGCTATATTATTTCCGTTGAGTAGAAAGGTGGGATGTGGGTATGCCTGTGAAAATAATTACTGATAGCCTGTCTGATATTACCAGTGATTTGGCCGGTGAAATAGGAATTACCGTGGTGCCGCTCTATGTGCGCTTTGGGGAGGAGGTCTACCGGGACCGGGTGGAAATGACCACAGATGAGTTTTATCGTCGGCTGGTGCATGATGATACTTTGCCTTCGACGACACAACCGACACCTAATGATTTTGCTGAGGTTTATAAAAATCTAGCCAAGGAAACCGATGAAATTCTGGTTATCGTTGTATCCAGCAAGCTCAGTGGTACGTACCAGTCGGCGCTGCAGGCCAGGGACATGGTCGCGGATAAGTGCCGGATTGAAGTGATTGATTCACTGTCAGTAGCTATGGGCTTGGGGCTGATAGTTATTGCCGCTGCCAAAGCGGTTGAGAATGGAGCGAATCTGGATGAGGTGGTTGACTTAGCCCGCAGGGCGGTGTCCCGGTCGCATGTTATCGCTTATTTCGATACGCTAAAGTATTTAGCCAAGGGTGGGCGTATCGGCAAGGCACAGAGTTTGCTAGGGTCAGTGTTATCGGTTAAGCCGATACTTGTGGTAAAGGATGGCGAGATGGCTCCCTTAACCAGAGTGCGCTCCGTGAATGCGGGTATTGATTATATGTATAATTTTGTGGCTGGCTTCTCTAGTATTGAAGGGCTGGCAGTAGAACACGCTACTAATACTGATGATGCTGATGAGTTAATTGAGCGCCTCGGTTCACTTTATCCCAAAGAGCGAATCTATCGGTCGGTAGTTAGCCCGGTAATAGGTACACATGCCGGGCCACATACCATCGCGGTAATTGTTCTGGAGGCAGAAAGTAAATAATGCCGGTCAGGATTGTTACCGATAGTGTCTCCGATATATTACCCGCGATAGCCAGTGAGCTCGGCATTACGGTGGTCCCCCTGAATGTTGTCTTTGGCAATGAGATATACCGTGATGGTATTGACCTGACTACCAATGAGTTTTACCGGAAACTGGAGCAAAGCCAGGTCCTGCCTACTACTTCGACCCCACCGCTCCAGTATTTCATCGAGTTATATGAAAAGCTGGCTGAAGAGACAGACGGAATCCTGGTCATCACCATTTCCCGCAAGCTCAGTGCTACCGGTGAGGCGGCGTTGAAAGCAGTGGAGGTAATGGAAAAGAAATGCCGGGTAGAGGTGATTGACTCACAATGGGCGATGATGGCGGAGGGCCTGCTCGTTATTGCGGCGGCCAAAGCAGCTCAGTCTGGAGTCGGGCTTGATGAGATAGTAGAGCGGACCAAGCGTAATATGGGTCGTATGGGGATGCGCCTGGCTTTTGATACCCTGGAATACCTGAAAAGGGGCGGGCGCATCGGCAAGGCACAGGCTCTGCTGGGGTCAATGCTGGGGATAAATCCCATCCTTGGCATTAAGGACGGAGAAGTTTTCCCTTTTGGAAGGGAGCGTTCCCGGGCCAAGGCGATTGACCATCTGTATAAGTTTGTTATGAGCTATTCCCGGATTGACGAGCTGGCGGTAGAGGATGCCACTACCCCTGACGAAGCTGATGAACTGGTGGAGCGACTTGGTGCTAAGTTTCCCATGGAACGCGTTTACCGCTCCAAAGTAAGTCCGGTAATAGGGACTAATGTAGGTCCCCGTGTTGTCGGTGTGGCGGTGCTGGGGGATAAATAAGCTGATATCAGTTGGTAAGCTAGGCTGGGTTTTATGCCGGTTAAGATTATTACTGATAGCGTATCTGATATTCCTGCCCATGTAGTGCAGAAGTTGGGGATTACCGTAATTCCGGTACTGGTCCGCTTTGGGGAAGAGGTTTATCGTGACGGTATTGATATTACTGCCGACCAGTTCTACGAAAGACTGGTGCGCAGCAAATTCTTGCCGGCTACCTCCGTGCCGCCACCAGAAACTTTTGCTAAAGCATATGATAAGGTAGCCGAGGAAACGGACGAAATTCTGGTGATCACGGTAACTTCCCGGCTCAGTGGCATCTATGATGTGGCGTTACAGAGTGTGGGCTTGATGAAGCGTAAATGCCGGGTGGAGGTAGTGGATTCGCAATGGGCGGTTATGCCACAGGGATTTATCGTTATCAAGGCGGCCCAGGCGGCTCAGGCCGGGGCTAGCTTTGACGAGGTTCTGGAGATAGCCCATCGCAGCATTCCTCGTGTTGATATGCGTGCCGCTTTTAACACGCTGGAATATCTCCAGAAGGGCGGGCGTATCGGCAGGGCGCAGGCTTTACTGGGGTCAATGTTGAGGGTAAATCCTATCATTACTCTGAAAGATGGCATTGTTGAGCCGGCAGGACGAGCACGCTCCCGGGCGAAGGCGATGGACTTGCTCTATGACTTTGCGGCTAGCTATTCCCATATTGAGGAGATAGCTGTAGAGGCGGCAGCCTGCCCTGATGACAGCGACCTGCTGGTGGAGAGGCTTGGTGCCATATTCCCTAAAGAGCGCATCCATCGGTCACGGACAACCCCGGTAATCGGCACGCATACCGGTCCCGGTGGCTTGATTGTTTCCGTGATGGGGGATAAATAGCAACTATCTTTTACCATCTGTAATTTATTACCGCCCCCCGCCCCCGTTTTTTCTTTTCCCACCCTGCCGCCCCTTGCCACAGACCTATTAATAAGTGATAATAATCCAGGAGGTAGCTTATGAAAATAAGAGTGGTATTGGAAGCTGCGGAGGAGGGTGGCTACACAGTATATGTTCCTTCTCTCCCCGGTTGCATTAGTGAGGGAGACACCGAGGCAGAGGCATTGGCGAATATCAAAGAGGCTATTGAGCTATATCTTGAACCGGTAGAAGACGACTTGTTTCTCAGTGCAAGCAAGACCATCAAGGAAGTAGTTGTGTGACCGAGATAACCAGCCTTTCTTATCGTAAGG
>CAYWAU010000158.1:0-4528 GCA_964456395.1 uncultured Dehalococcoidaceae bacterium | reverse complement strand
CAAAGCTGGCGCTGTCCTTAAGCTCATCTTCAATACGCAGGAGGCGGTTATATTTGGCGGTCCGCTCCGAGCGGCAGGGAGCACCCGTTTTAATCTGCCCGGTATTCAGTCCTACGGCCAGGTCGGCGATGGTGGTGTCCTCAGTCTCGCCCGAGCGGTGACTCACTATCGCTGTCCAGCCTGCCTGCTGCGCCATCCTGATGGCGGCAATCGTTTCCGTGAGTGTACCTATCTGATTGAGCTTGATGAGGATTGAGTTGGATGCCTGCTGGCTGATACCCTGGCTGAGGCGTTTGACGTTGGTGACATAGAGGTCATCGCCGACAAGCTGGACTTTGTTGCCCAGCTTTTTCGTGATTAGCTGCCAGCCGTCCCAGTCATCCTCCGCCATCCCGTCCTCAATGCTGATGATGGGGTATTCGTCCACCCAGTTAACATAATAATCAACCATTTCGGCCGGGTTGAGGGTCGTTCCTTCCCGGCTCAGGACATATTTACCGTCCTGATAGAACTCGCTGGCGGCTGGGTCCAGGGCAATAAAGCAGTCCTTGCCGGGCTTGTAGCCGGCGGTTTCAATGGCTGAGACGATGGCTTCTATCGCCTCTTTATTGGAGATGAGGGGAGGGGCGAAGCCGCCCTCGTCACCCACATTGGTATCCAGTCCCTTGTTTTTGAGTACTTTTTTCAGAGCGTGGTAGACCTCGGTGCCCATCTGCAGGGCATGGCTGAAGCTGCTGGCTCCCGCCGGCATGACCATGAACTCCTGAAAGTCCGTTGAGTTGGCGGCGTGTTTGCCGCCGTTAAGTATGTTCATCATCGGTACGGGCAGCGTATATGTGCTCACTCCGCCCAGATAGCGATATAGAGGCATGTCCAGCAGGTTAGCCGCGGCGTGGGCTACCGCCAGCGATGTCCCCAGAATGGCGTTAGCCCCGAGTTTGGATTTATCGGGTGTGCCGTCAAGCTCTATCAGGGTATGGTCGATGTCTGCCTGGTCGGCGGCTGACATTCCGATAATGGCGGCCGCAATATTCCCGTTGACATTGGCGGCTGCCTGGAGGACACCCAGACCGTTGAATCTGGACTTGTCTCCATCCCGGAGTTCTACCGCCTCGTGCTTGCCGGTGCTGGCTCCGGAGGGCACGGCGGCGCGACCTATGGTGCCATCGTAAAGCTCAACCTCCACCTCAAGGGTAGGATTGCCCCGGGAATCCAGGATTTCTCTTGCCTTTACGTTCTCAATTGTTGACATTGTTTTCTCCGTAACCGTGAAACTACTCCGGGTATTGGTGTTTAATCAGCGCTATGGCTTTGTTTACGGCGTCTTGCGGGTTGTCCGCTGGAATAATGGCATTATCTGCCTGGCTGTTTATTGATAGCGACCAGGTGTTCAAGCCGATAACCGGAATCCCGCTCTGTAAGGCGTGGCCAATTTCCGATAGTGTGCCGTAGCTGCCGTCAATGGCGATAACAGCCTGGGCTGATTTGACCACAGCCACATTTCGGGCATAACCGATGCCGGTAGCTATGGGTATCTGGACATAGGGATTGGCAGCCTGGCGGTTATCCCCGGGGAGTATGCCGATAGTCAGCCCGCCTTCGCGGCTGGCTCCCCGGCAGGCGGCTTCCATCACTCCCCCCAGCCCCCCGCACACCAGCACCGCCCCCTGTCGGGCAATCTCACCGCCTACTTCTTCAGCGAGCTTAGATTCCTGTTGGGAGCAGTCACTACCACCGATGACAGCGATAATTATATTCTTATCTTTCACCCGAGATTTCCTTAACCGGATATACAGATTATAACACCTGAGTATAAAGCGTGGCAAAAGGCTAGTTGTATTGGTTCATGGCGGCGGTTAAACCTTCGGTGAGCAGGCAGAGTATCGCCTGGCTGACTTCCGGTATAACGCGGGTGATGATGCCTTTTTCCTCAGGCGTGAAGTCACTGAGCACATATTCTATAACTGCGGCCTCCTTGTCTTGGGCGGAGCCTTCAGGTAGAGCCGGCCGCCCGATGCCAACCCTGACTCGGCAAAAGTCCTGGCTGTTGAGGTTAGCGATTATGGAGTCAATCCCTTTGTGTCCGCCGGAACCACTGCCGAGGCGGACGCGTATTTTGCCCGTGGGCAGGTCAATGTCGTCATGGATAACGATGAGGTCAGCGGGATTGATATTGAAGCGTTTTACCAGCCGGCTTACCGATTCGCCGCTGGCATTCATGTAGGTCTGCGGTCGGGCTAAAACTACCTTTTCGCCGGCAATACCACCGCTACCGGTACGCGCGTACCCCTGCTTTTTATCAAATCTTATGCCCTTCGTCCGGGCAAGATGACTGACGCACATGAAGCCAATATTATGGCGGTTATGGGCATATATGCGTCCCGGATTGCCCAGACCTACAATCAATTTCATAATTTTGTCTGCTTTAACAGATTGAGAAATTCCTCTTCATTAAGCTGCTTGATACCCATTTCCTGGGCGCGGGCCTGCTTGGAACCGGGCTCGGCACCCACCACGACGTAGTCGGTCTGGCGGGTAACATTGTCCTTGGCGGTACCGCCGAGTTCCTTTACTTTTACCTCAGCCTCCTGCCGGGAGAAGGTTTCCAGCCTGCCGGTGATGACAAACTCCATGCCGCCCAGGGGCAGGTCTGACGGCTTTGCGGTGGCTTCCTCCTCTGGGAAGACGCCAGCGTCCTTCAATCTCTGGATAATTTTAAGGTTATCCTCCTGCCGGAAGAAGGCGGTGATGCTGTCCGCAATCTTGGGGCCGATGGTTTCAATGTCCATGAGCTTTTCTCTTGAGGCTTCAGCCAGTTTGTCAATACTATTGAATTCGCTGGCCAGAACCTCCGCCATCTCGGCACCGACATGTTTGATGCCTAGAGCAAAGATAACCCGGGCCAGTGGTCTATCTTTGCCGTTTTCAATGGCGTTAAGCATATTTTCAACGCTCTTTTCCGCCATCTTCTCCAGACCGATAAGCTTCTCTTTCTTATCCTTCAGATAGTAAAGGTCGGCGGCATCCCTGACCAGGCCCTCTCTATATAGAGTGGCGCTTAAGCTTTCCCCGATGCCGCGGATGTCCATGGCTCCCCGGGAGGCGAAGTGTTCGATTCTTTGCTGTGCCTGGGCGGGGCAGGCGGCATTGGCGCAGTAATACATCACTTCGCCTTCGGGCTTTATCACCTCGCTCTTCTTGCACTCGGGGCAGACCGGCTGTCCCTTTTCATTCCTGGGCAGCTTTTCCAGGAGGCTGAACTCCTTTTCTCGCCCGGTGCGCTTGCTTATAATTGGGCCGACAACCTCGGGTATTACCTCGCCCGCCCGCTGTATGATGACGGTATCGCCTTCGCGAATATCCTTGCGCCGGATGTCGTCTTCATTGTGCAGGGCAGCTTGCTTGATGGTGACTCCTCCCACCGAGACCGGCTCCAGTATCGCATAGGGGTTGAGAGTGCCCGTCCGGCCGACGCTGATGGCAATCTCTTTCAATCGGGTTGTGCCCTGGACGGCCGGGAATTTATAGGCTATCGCCCACCTTGGTTCGTGGCCCACATCCCCCAGCCGTTCGTGCAGGTTGAGCTGGTTTATCTTGACCACGATGCCGTCGGCTTCATACTGGAGGCTTTCTCTTCTCTCCTCCCAGGCACGGTAGTAATCCTCAACCTCTTCAATGCTTTTTAACTGACGGTTATCGGGGTTTACCTTGAAGCCCAGCGACCTGAGGTATGCCATGGTTTCCCAGTGGGTCGTGGGCACCGCCTTGCCCTCGGCGTAGCCCAGCATGTAGATATAAATGTCCAGCGGGCGCCGGGCGGTGATGCGTGAGTCAAGCTGGCGCACCGAGCCGGCGGCGGCATTCCTGGGGTTGGCAAACAGCGGCAGCCCTTCCTCAGCCCTCTCCTGATTTAGTTTATGGAAGCCGGTTTTGGAAAGGTAGACCTCTCCCCGCACCTCAAAGCGGGGCGGGGCTTCTCCGGGGACGGAGAGGGGTATGCTTCTGATGGTTCTCAGGTTCTGGGTAATGTTCTCTCCCCTGAAGCCATCACCGCGGGTGGCACCAATCACCAGTTGACCGTCCGCGTAGGTGAGGGCTACCGCCAGTCCGTCAATCTTATGCTCAACGACAAAATCAAATTGCGTATTGCCGACCAGCCTTACCGTTCGTGTGTACCAGCCCAGCAGTTCGTCTTTGGAGAAGGCGTTGCCCAGAGATAGTAAGGGCTGGGGATGCTCTACGACACCGAAAGCCTCTATCGGGGCGGCACCAACGCGCTGTGTCGGGGAGTCCGGGGTAAGGAACCGGGGGTATTGTTCCTCCAGTTCCTTCAGTTCCCGCATTAAGCCATCATATTCGGCATCGCTGATTTCGGGGCTGTCCAGCACGTAGTAACGGTAGTTATGATGGTTGATTTCAGCCCTCAGCTGTTCTATTCTCGCCTTTACCTTATCCGGACTGGCCACGCAACACCCTCGTCTTTAATTTCTTCTATAGAGTATAGCACAGGGTGTAACTGGGCAAAAGA
>CAYWAU010000157.1:0-4626 GCA_964456395.1 uncultured Dehalococcoidaceae bacterium | reverse complement strand
ATAACCATCCCCGGTCAGAAGCCTAGAATTAGTTGTAACCCTATAAATTGCTCCTAATCCACCTGATGCTAACAGTATAACTTTCGCGTTAAACACTAAATAATCCCCGGTTACTAGACTAAGGCCCAGTGCCCCAACCACTCGGCCGTGATTAGCTAATAATTTACAGATTACTATTTCCGGGCGAAAGTCCACTCCATTTCTGACCAATGCTCTACCTAATCCATGGCAAAAACCTAATCCCTCACGCCTATCCAAGTATCCACGAGGCCATGAATGACCCTCAGCTGCTCTAATCATTCCACTCGTATCTAAACCTTTTCTATCCAACAAAAAACCATAATCCTCAAGTTTGAGCACCGCTTTTTTCGAGTTTTCTGCCAGTATTCTTACCAGCTTAGGGCTGTTCAAATTTTTTCCGGAGCGCATGATATCGTTATAGAATATTTCAGGGCTGTCACTAGGGTCGAATACAGCAGTTGTACCCCCTGCTGACATAATTGTTGCCCCACCCACCAGTGATGTCTCCTTGCTGACTATAGTAACCGTCGCCCCAAAGCTCCTTGCTGACAGAGCCGCCATAGCCGCTGCTCCACCACCCCCGATAATAAGGACATCAGATTTAAATTTCTCGAATCTCAAAGCATTACCCCGCAAGCTGTCTCTCAGGTTTTCTTCTCCGCCTCGACATCTGCTGCCTTCGAAGTAACCGTCTAGTTTATCAAAAAACAGAGCTTCTTATCAAAGTAGCGAATTGACTTGCTCGCGCAAAAAAGTTGGTTATTTTTTGCTCACCATAATAATAAGGTAATTTCCTAAACGGCCTTTATCTCTTGGGTAATCCTGGATAGTTTACGTGGTTTACCCTCGGTAACGATAAACATATCAGCAGCAGCTTCGAAGGTCATGGGGTGAGGGTAGAATACAGGGTGGACGGCAATGACCATACCGGGTTTAAAAACTGTTTCGTCGTCCATGGTGATGTACGGCCTTTCAATAACATCCAGCCCAACGCTATGTCCAGAACCTCGAGGTGCCCCGGTGTATTTGCTTCCCTTGAGGGCATCATTGATTGCCCTCATCACGTCGGCACCGGTGTTACCTGGTCTCACCTTCTCTGCCCCCCACTCCTGAGCCTTCATGTCGAGCTCCCAGGCGGCTCGTAATTCTTTGTCAGGTTCCCCGAACGATATCAACCGCCCAAACTGCATCCAGTAGCCGCCGGGCGCCTGAGTCTCGGGGTAGAGGTTATAGCTGTCGCCGGTCTTGATTATTTCGATGGAACGCGAAAGCGGATAACCACCGATATCCTCCGCCCCCCCATGATACAGTGCTCTACACACCTCGCTGGTTATATCATTCCACGTTTTCCCGATCTGGGCGAATTCAAGGCAGGCCTCGAAGGCTTTATCCACCATCTCCACGCCCTTCTCCACGACCTTGAGTTCCTCCGGGCCCTTCACCATCTTTATCTTATGTATTATATTTGATGGCTTGAAAGTTGCTTTGGGCAGTTCCTTAACAAGGCTCTGGTGCACCGGCAAGGGTATAAAGTCTCCCTCTATACCTATGCAGCCCGTCTCAATATTTAAGTCCTTAATAGCTTCAGCGATAGTCGGGGCGTACGGCTCACTATCCGAGACCCACCCCCCCCTGATGGGGAGCATACGGGCTTCTTTAATCCATTCTCCCTGCACGTTTATAGTAATCGGCTCACCCTTGATTGGAAAAAGGACGTAACCGTACCAGAGGCCGGTGCCAATATCGGAGATATAGCGCAGAGAGCCCCTTCGCTCAAGCTGCCCGTCACTTACCACCATAAGCCCGTCCAGGCCGCTCCGCTCCATCTCGCGCCGGATGTTAAGCCATCTTCTGTCTCGCTCTCTTAGATCAAAAATACCAGGTGTCCCCATAAAGGTTCTATTTTCAAACACACCCGCTCTCCTAACTAGCTACTTCACCACTATCTTATTTACCCCTGAAGCGGCATATCGCTGGAGCATCTCCGGGTTAAGCTCGACACCCAGCCCCGGTCCCTTGGGCGGGTAGAGATAGCCATTTTCTATCTTGCCGTTTATTTCCTTGGTCACATCTGTGGTAATGCCGGCTGTTTCCGTCCCTCCATGCAGGTAGAGAATAAGGCCGAGTTCATCAAGAAGCCTCTCCCCTTTTATACGTGATACGGCGAAGTGAGCCCCGGCGGCGTGCTCGATGCCCGTTCCTAGGGCGCAAATCTGATAATCAAGGCCGGCGGCTTCAGCGAGGGTGGTAAATTTTAGCGCCTTGCGAAGGCCCCCCACTTTGCCCAGGAGGCAATGAAAGCTATCGGCGGCTCCTCGCTGTATCAGGTTATGGACATTAGTGATAGACCGAGCGCCCCGGTCAGCGACCAGGGGGACACTGGTCTTCCCCTTGATAGCGGCCAGGCCGTCTATATCCTGTGGCGGCGCCGGGTCTTCGGCAAAGTTAATGTCGTACCGGGCAAATTCTTCTATCAGCCGCAAGGCATAAGGAGCCGGGTAGACCCCGGCCATATCCACCGACAGGGGAACGTCCGGGCCGATAGCCTCACGGACGGCCTTAAACCTCTTGACCGCCAGTTTGGGTTCGGGGCCGACATGGAGCTTGATGCTGTGAAAACCGGCGTTTATGAATTTAGCGGCTACTTCAGCCTGCACCTCAGGCTCGTCCATCATCACAATCTGTTCCAGAGGTATCTTCTCCCGGCAGAGTCCGCCCAGCAGCTGATAGACCGGAACGTTCAGTATTTTGCCTTTCAGGTCGTACAAAGCGTAATCAAAGTAGGCAAAAAGCCACGTATTGTCACCAAGCATACCTTCGACCTGGCTCAAAAGCAGGTCCGTATTCAGAGGGTCTTGCCCCAGAAGGACTGCCGAGGCAACCTCTTTCATGAGGGCCATGGCGCTCTCCCGCGTCTGCCCCATCCCCGGAGCAAAGCCGGTGCTGTTACCAACGCCCTCGACGCCTTCATCGGTCAGTATCTTTAGCACTAAGAAATTACCGGGGACTACTGCGCCATAGGAGACGCGAAAAGGCAACTGGTAAGGAATATCTAACGGTATTATTTCGACTTGGTTAATCTTCATTGTCGCTCCTCATCTGATGACTTAAAGTCTAACCTTTCTTCCCCACAAGCATGATACTCCTTCCCTGGGTTAGGAATCTCTTAAGAGCCTTCTCATTTAGCTCAATGCCAAGCCCGGGGCCTGGAGGCGCTTCGGCAAAACCTCTTTCAACCTTAGGCCCGCCAATTACCACCTCCTCCACCTCTACAGGCTTTGGCTCAAAAGCGGGGTACATCCCTCGTAGTAAACGCCCACCACAGACTCTAGCAATAGGAAACATGGCATGAGTCGAAGCGGAGAAATGAGCTAGGGCCGTCCACCCAACCCCGATACTTATCTGTGCCGACTGTAAGGCCCATAGCCCGGCAGCGTCAATCATCCCGATTGCTTGTTTTCCCTTGTAAATGCCCCCTAAGCGATCAACCTTAAAGTTGAAGAAATCAGCGGCATCCATCCTGATTACCCGCATCATATCCTCAATAGTCAGGGCACACTCACAGGCTCCAACTGGAACAGCTACATTTTTCCTTACTACAGCTAGGCCTTCCAGGTCTTCATAGTCTACTGGCTGCTCAAGGAATACGGGAGCGAATTCCTCTACTCGTTTACCGAACTGAATAGCCTCTTTCACATCGAGCGAGCCATTACAATCAAGTAGAAAGTAGTGGTCAGGCCCCACCGCTTTCCGGATAGCCTCAACTCGCTTAACGTCCTTCAGATATTCTAACCCGACCTTTATTTTAAACAGGCGAGGCGCGGGATCTAAACCTTCCAAAAACCCCTTTGCCCGCTCCGCCATTACCTCAATAGTGTCTATCCCTAGAACACCAGCGTGTGTCGGGAACTTCTCCGCATAACTCCCCCCTATAAGCTGATAAACAGGCACCCCCAAGCTTCTACCCATGATATCGTAAAGAGCAAAATCAATAGCCGATTTGGCAACAGTATTGCCAATTACTGCCTCGTCCATTTTTTTGTGGATCAGATCAATATTGAAGGGGTTTTCTCCTTCTAGCACTTTGGGGAACAGATAGTAGGCTATAACGGCCATAACTGTCTCCTGGCTCTCCCCGCAGTAGTAAATCCCCCATGTGCCTGCCTCACCCAAGCCTGACACTCCTTCATCGGTATATATCCTGATGACTACGTTGTCTTCACTAACGCCTTCGTCTCTCTCAAATCCACGAAAGGCTGTTTTAACTTTTCGCTCAAAGGCCATGCTTATTGGGAACATCTCGATGCCGACAATTTTCATATTATCACCTCTAAATTTATTTTTGGTAGTATGTCAAAGAATTGACGTTTCTCCGGCACTCTACCTGACAGGGAGCTAGCCTCGGGTTTTATAATAATTTGTCTTTGAAAGTCTTTCAAAATGCCTCCCTCAGAAGGTTGTGTCCAAAAGTTGGTAGAATTTTGGGGCCTGTCTCGAAAAACTTGGCCTCAATTTTTTACCCAATTTAAAAACACTACACAGCCTGTCTTACAGACCACTACTGGTTATTAATCACAATCGCCTATCTATTTTCTTGCGATTCTG
>CAYWAU010000156.1:0-4654 GCA_964456395.1 uncultured Dehalococcoidaceae bacterium | reverse complement strand
CCCCTTTTTCAAAGGGGGAAAAGGTGGGAGTGGGTAAGATAGAGATTGCTTCGCTACGCTCGCAATGACAGGGATGTTAAAGGGGGAAAGATGAATGGGGGGAAGATTTAAGGGCTAAGCCGCAGGTGATGCGAGGGCGGCAGGGTGGGAATAGATAAGAAACGAGGGGGGATACGGGGTGGGTAGCCTATTAAAAACCAAACCGGAGGTGAAATATGTGGCAGAGTATCGCTCTTATTCTGGTTGGACTCGGGGTGCTGGCTCTAATCGGCTGGGCGGCTCAAGCCTTTTTCCTGGAAAGCGAGATTCCGCTGCTGGTCAGGATAGCCGTGGGGGCTATCGGGGTGGGGATATTGATTCTCATCGGCGTCGCCATCAAAGACCGTATAACCAGGGCAAAAGACGAGGACTTTAAGGGGGTTGAAAGATGATTATTGCCACTACCGAGCAGATAGAAGGCGTGGAAATAGATAAGACCGTGGGCATGGTCAGGGGCAGCACTATTCGTGCCAGGCATCTGGGTAAGGACATCATGGCCGGACTCCGGGGTATGGTCGGCGGCGAAATAACCGAATACACCAAGATGATGGCTGAAGCCAGGGAAGAAGCCATTCAGAGGATGGTTGAGGATGCCGAGTGGCGGGGGGCTAACGCCGTAGTCGGTGTCCGGTTTACCACCTCAATGATAATGCAGAATGCCGCTGAGGTGCTTGTCTACGGGACGGGCGTGGTGGTATCGGAATAGAGAAAGCACAGCGGGTCGTCCCCCAGGTAATCGCCGGAATGGGCATAAGCCCGACCCCGGCAGCCACCGCACATTTTCTTGTAAAGACAGGAGGAGCATTTTTCCCCCGTGAGCTTATCCCTGTCGCGCAGACTGTTGAATAAATCCGAGTAATACCACAGGTACTCCAGGGGGTGGTCGCGCACGTTCCCGGCGCTGATGGGCACAAAGGGACATGGCCAGACCTCGCCGTCAGGCTTGACATAACATAAACCGCTGCCGGCGACACACCCCTTGAAAAGGGTCTCCGCCAGCTTCATCGCCAGTCGTGAGGGTTTATGGCCATTACTATTACGGCTCATCAGGTAAGCCCAGTACTGCGGAGAGCAGGTCGGCTCTATAATAGCCATATTTGTTTTCTGCTTGTCCGCCACCATCTCGGTCAATGCCCGGTATTCTTTTATGGATAGCTCCATTTCCTCCTCGCCTCTCCCCTCGGGCACCAGCTGGTAGAGAAGGACAATCTGGGCATTAACCTCGGAGGCAAAATCAAGGAGGCCGGGTATCGCCATTCGGTTTTCCTTCATCATGGTGGTATTGATTTGCAGATTCATCCCGGCTTCCACAGTAGCGTAGACAGCGTTCTTGGTAGCGGCAAACGAGCCGGGGACATTGGTTATCTGCTCGTGAACCGCTTCGTCGTTGGCATTGAGCCCGACGGCTATGTTGGTAACTCCCAGCTTCTTGAACTCCCTGGCCAGTTCTGTGGTAAGCAATGTCCCGTTGGTGGCAATGGATATTTCCAGTCCCAGATTCCGGGCGTAGGCTATCAGCTCAACAATGTCCGGTCTGACCAGCGGCTCGCCGCCACCGAGGGCAAGCATGCGGAACTCGTCGATACTGGCTATGCTGTCCAGAAGCCTCTTTCCTTCTTCTGTGTCCAGCTCGCCGGGCATTTGCTTTCCCGAACAGGCGTGGCACTGCTTGCACCTGAGGTTGCAGGCATTGGTAACCTCCCATACCGGATGAATGGGAAAGCCAATACAGCCCATGCCGATGGCGCCGGCGGCGGTGGGCAGCGTCCTTCTCCCTTTCATGAGCCAGGGAAAGAGCTTTTTCCAGCCGACGAGATAGCTGAAATAGAAAGCGCTGGCTGCCTGGCGCAGCAGGAGCGTTGGGGGGTTATAGAAGGGTTTTACTCTTGGAGAACCATTCTTGAACAAGCTATACCCAGTCCTTCCAGTCCAAAAACGATAATAAACGCGACTGCCAGCATTATCAGGTAATCAATCCTTACTTCTATCATACCCAAGCCAGCTACGATAAAAGTGATGGCATAGATAATGGTTATCAGGTGGTCAAAGACCATGGTACTCATGCTCAGAGACTCCTGCGCTTCCCTGCCCGCCAGCCCCTTCCTTCTAATGGTGAGGATGTTCCGCACTATAAAGGGCAGCAGGATAACCGAAAGGTAAGCGCTAATATGGGGTACACCGAAGAATGCGATAACGATGATATTTACAAAGCACAGGATGAGCAGGACAGAGTATAAGACGCCTGTTTTTTCTCTGTCCAGCCTGACCGCCAGATTATTTTTACCGTAAAGCCGGTCGGACTTGATGTCGGGAACCTCATTCATCAGTATGACCAGAAAAACGCTGGTAGCCCCGGGCAGTGAGGCGAGCGTCGCCACCGCATTAAGTTGCCCGGTCTGAAGATAATAGCCGGTGATAGTGGCCAGCCAGCCGCAGGTAAACCAGATGCCGATTTCACCGAGACCCCGGTACGACCACTGAAACGGCTTGGCTGTGTAGAAATAGCCGATAAAAATAGCCACTGCACCGAGGGGGATGGTGAGGGGCCCGGTCTTGAAGTAGAAATGCAGTAAAAGCCCGATAACGACTGCGATGGCCAGAAAAACGTGGGCAGCGATTATGGAATGATGACGGGGGATAAGCCCCATGGGTAATACCCGGCTGCCGCCGGAAAGCATGTGGAATTCTTTGTTGGCAAGGTCAGTTTCATAGTCGTAATACTCGTTAACCAGGAAGGTCATCAGCATTATGCAAATTACGGCTACCGATGAGAGAACCAATATTACCCAGTTGATAGGGTTCCCCTGGCTCCAGGCAATGACGGCACCGAGGAGAAAGGGAAGGACGCCTCGGGCGGTAGCTCCCAGGCGAAAGAGAGTAAGCCATGAAAGCAAGCTCCGCCGGGTCGGGAGAACCTGTCGCATCTTTTCACTCCTGCCTTGAATTACTTAAAACTATGGCTGATGCCGGAGAATAGATATACTACTTTCTAATTCACAGGGTCGCCTGAGCCACAGAGCTATTTCCATATTTATTATGGCATATTAAGCGTATTGAGTGCAAAAAATAAACAGGGGCTTTGCTCTGGAGAGTGAAGGGCACCAACAGGAGCCACCGGGGGGTTAAAACAGCTCACTAAAAAATAATCCGTGTCGTCAGAGAGAGCATCAAGAGGGATGCCTTTCTTACTTCACGGATGTGCCATCTATAATATATTAGACTATAACTCAGGTAATAATGGATTTCCGCCGATAAGCCCTCTCCAGCCCGGGCTTACCGAAGAATAACCCAGCATCTCTGGAGTCACCAAAATGATATTAAACTAGTTACACACTATAGGACGGGCGGAATGCTACCGCAGAATTAGCTCTTGCCAATACGGAATACCTTGGTACCACAGTTGGGGCAAACGCCCTGTGTTGCCGGTCGCTTGTTCTTGAGTGTAACTGATTGAGGATTCTTAATTTCTACCTTCTTCCTACATTTCATGCAGTACGCTTGCATTTCCGCACCTCCTTTGTTGTCCTGCCAAGCAGAGTAGCAAACATGTAGTCATTTGTCAATACTATATGGGCTAAAAATCGGACAATTTACCGGTTGATTTAATAATTTTTACCTCATCACCCACATCAGCGTTAAGAAAAGTGCTGGCATTACCCTCTTTCAGAGATATTTCCAGGTAGCCGTTGCTGCCGATCAGGGCGAGCAGCCCCTCACCTGTGCCGTAGGTCTGGCTCAACCCGGAGATTATCTCATTGCCTAACTCAACCGTTATTGCCTCAACTTTCTTTGGCAGGTCGCTGCCCTTGATACTGGTAATCAGATTGCCGAAATTATCAATATGCCGGATATGCCCTACCAGCGTACCATCCGGTGCCTGATACGGGCGGGTTAGCGGTAACACGGTAAGCGAGGTTGTCGCTTCCCCAAAATCTGCCGGGGGCAAGCCCAGAGAGAGATGGGCCGCCACCGGGGCAAAGATATCGCGTCCGTGGAAGGTGGCGCTGACCGGCGACCGCCAGAATTGCGATTTGGTGATGGCTACCGCCTCCAGCCCCGGCCCCGGCTTAATCTGCGGCTGGTTGGCATCCATGGGTTGGGTGGAATACTGCTGGATAATGTAGCTCAGTACGCCGTTATCAGGTGCGACGAAGTCGGCCATCGGTGTTCTCAGGATAATGGCTCTTCGGTCAGTACCAACGCCGGGGTCGACCACCACCAGATGAATGGTATGCCGGGGAAAGAATTCATAGGATGTACTCAGGACGAAGGCAGCCTGGGAGATATTCTGGGGTTTAATGGAGTGGCAAATATCGACCAGATTCGCCTCAGGATTGATACCAAGCACCACCCCTTTCATAGCCGCTACATAGCCATCAGCCAGGCCAAAATCGGTGGTCAAGGTTATTATGGCACCCATGTTACTCTACCATAAATCAGGGGCTAACCCTGAGCGACACTACGGCGAGAATGAGGAATATAAACACGAGGGCTATGGTGAGTTGGAATAGCGTTTTTTCCACACCCCGCTTGGTACGGTAGACGGTGTCCGCCTGGCCGAAGATACCACCCAGACCACCGCCGCGCACCTGAAGTAAGACAATGAGTATTAAGG
>CAYWAU010000155.1:0-4720 GCA_964456395.1 uncultured Dehalococcoidaceae bacterium | reverse complement strand
GATTGATTTCCACTGCGTGAGAAGCGGAGTCTCCTCAGTCTGGGGGTGTTGCACAGTCCGCCCTTTTGTGCAAACTTTCTATGTACAGGGCGACGGCTAAAGAAGTTGGCCGACGGCGAGCTTGAACTAACGCACAAGGTACTGGGACCTCTTAACCGCTGTAAGATACTCGAGTGTTTAGGCTTCGAATAGCCCAATCTTCTGAGAAATAGGTCTAGTTCCCGATCAGAAGCCAACCGTGTTGCTTTTTAATTCTCTCTGAACGAACAAGGCTTGATGTACCCAGAGCAGCAAGAACTAACCCCCCTACACCTGGTGAACTTACCAATAACTCGACTATTCCGACAGGCAAGGACATCACAGTCGACCACCATCCTACTTTTCGCATAGTACCCAGATGTTTCAGCTCGTGTGTAGCCCGTCTTATTTGATGTCGCATCTCCTTTTCAGCGTCACGGTTACCATCCCGAAGCTGTGTAGACCACTCACTTAGATGCTCTCTAAGCCGTTTAACTTCTGGTCTTCGCCTCAATCTTAGGACATCATTGATTGAACGAAGCTCCGGGAAGATTTCAATTTCATCCAGATAGATTTGATACGCCTGCCAATAGTTGGAATCAGACGGTATAATGCTGTTTTTGAGGGCTTTGTCTCTTGGTATCTTTACCCTTGGTGTAGCAACTGGAACTCCGAGAGTTGCAGATTTGGCCATCAACCACTCAAGTTCCTTTAATTCTTCAAAAATTCTGTGGGCATAAAGTTTTAATTCCCACGCAAATTTATCGCGTTTAGGCTTCTTGCCAATCATTGACCATAGATCTATGCCAGCACTTTCACTTTCTCTATTGATTATTTCGATCACACTATCAAACATAATAGAACTAACTGGGAGTACGAATTTACTAGGACGTGTCCTTAGATATGGCAATATAAATGAGCGAATACTATTTAAAAAACTGATATCTTTTTTAGCAAACGCATTGAACACAGATATTTTGGTAGGATCAGGGTCATAATGTCGATGATATTGCTCAGCTGGTTCCAATATCTGTTGCCAATACTCAACTAGCCAATCTATCCATTCAGCACGTTCCCACCATTTAGAATCATCAGGGATGATTGTACAGAATTCACTCTCTCCTTCTGTTAGATCTATGTAACAACCTCTTGCTGGTATTAGGACACGTTCGTACAGTAAAAGATATTCTAGTGCTCGATGTGAATTCTTTAACCCACGCTGTATCGCTTGGTGTGTTCTCCAATCTTCTGATTTGAATCTAGCCAGATTCTCTTTGACTAGATTCGCTTGAAGTCCAAGACTAATCTCAGCATCTAGAATGATCTGTGAAACCTCTGAACCGGGATTCTTCCTCATGTCTATAAATTGCTCCTATGTGTGGTGTTTGCGCACATCGACCCCACAAACGAATTAAGGGTCCTCCTCAATTGCTATTGCAGATGACGTTTATACTATAATATTACAATAGATGTCAAACTTGCCGCGTTGGGCTTGCATCCAATTAAGCGCAACCTGTATGGCGCGTAGTTGAACATTAGGATATCTATTTCGTGCAGTGCCACCATGGGCACATAATCAACCGAGACCCCAGGTGGTTACCACTGGATATTGATAGAGACAGCTATCCATGCCGTGAAATGGCCCGGGGTGTTACCCTGTTTCTACTCTAAGGCCAAGAGGAGCAAGGCTTGTCTCCCAACCTTGTGTCTTCACCATTTTGTTTACAATTAGGGTAGCAAAGCCACCCTGAAAAGGCAATGAAACGGAGGCGGTTACCAAGAGCTACGCGGTATCCGTTCTGGAAAAATGAGCGACCAAAACGTCTCACAGGTTTGCCAAGGCGAATGTCGGTGCCCGTTTACCCGTCCTCACCACAAAATATGTTGCTTTGCCAATCGTGCGGACTTATAATGAGTTCACATGGGATTAGCGTTGGACTGAGCCATGGCCACGAGAGGAGGCAGAGAGGTGGTAGGGCCAATCTGGGTGGCAAGTATAATAATTGCGATCGTTGCCGTTATTGTGGCTGGCGTTGGAGGCGCTTTGTTGGTCACAGGGTTGACATTGCTAGGTAAGATCGGCGAATCAGTTTCAAGCGAACGGAGAAAACTGGGCAAGTTGATGCAGTTTCGAGCGATTTACGAGCATGTTAAGGAAAAGGGTAGCATATTTTCGGGGTACCTGGGCCCCGAGAATAATCCGGAATATGATAAGCTGGGTGACAAACTGGATGAAGCAACCGTTCAGGAGACTCCGCAGTCAAGGTCCGAGAGGCTTCGGAGAGAGCAAATGGTGCATAGTGCGACCATCTCCATAGCACTGGCAACAGCATTACTTTCATCTGCAGGCGCGTTGCTGGGCTTAAGCGGCGTGTTATTTGTACTGTTTGGCTGACATATGTAAGAAACGTCGCTAGCTAGTTTGATCACGGTGAAGCGATGACGCTGTACTAGGACAGAGGTACAAGCTGATGAAGTTCACAAAGGTCACATTTGTCAGTATTGTTGAGCAGTCGGTCGGCCTCATGCGACGATAATTTACTCACTACGATGAGCGTCTAGGTGTGCAGTTACGCCTATCCATAGTGGCTTATTACACATTGAGTAAAAACCCCCTTTATGTATACCACCGTATCGTATTATGTTGTATATTGCCTTTCCATGCGAAGTAACCGAACCAGCTTACTGCCAAGTAGATAAGCATTTTCCTCAAAGGATGTACACCAAATACCTCCATAGCCTCTTTGAATATCTTGTCTGCTTCCTTTCTTGTACATTGCTGCGTCCAATACAAATAATCATGAAGTACTGTTGCGTTTCCGTATTTCCCCCATTTTGATACGAGTGAACGAAAGATTGGAGGTACACTAGCGAAATCAGTCATGAATTTAGGCTCTACCTTAATCCAATAATACTCGTTGGCGTTACCTTTTACTTTATCATCGTAATATTTGAACTCTTCTAAAAGAATCCAATTTTTCCCGTCACCGAGAGGGGATACCTTCAGTATCTTAGTGAATTCGCTCATATTTGATACTCCTTCTTAGACTATTGTGAACCTCATCTTGGTACCCTGCCAATCTAGAAGGTCACTTCTCTTTTCGTCATTCTGCGGTTCTATAAGCCAAACGTCTTCGTTAGCATCCACGCACATCACCATTGCATGCTTGTCGCTCCAGAATAGGCCGATGGCAAAGTGTGCCCAGTCAGGTGTACTAAATTGACCCCAGAGAAATCTAGCGAAGTCATCACAATCAAACTTATGCAGGACATATTGGTAATGGTTTGTCTCATCTACATCCAAAAATGCCTCTATATCTTCAATATCACAAAGGCTGTAATGGGCTTCCGACCACGGATCCGAAAGGTGGATATCACCTTCTGGGAACTTATCCCTTATGATTTGATACAGCTCTGACCCAGTAATCTTTCTTCTTTCTATAGGCTTCGGTAATAGTGGCTTGGCAGGCGTTATCTCACCACCGGTTATTCTGTAGAGCCAATAACCTATTTGATTAACTAGTTTCTTCAGACTCATCTTTCCCCAACTCCTTCAACATTTGTTAAAAAAGGCGCCTTAGTCTATTTTAATTTTTTTGGCTTTAGCAAAGTATTTATTGAAGTGTCCATGCATAATTTTATACATATCCACACTTCCGATAACTACAACCACTTCAGGTATTCCCTCACTCATAACCACACTGGGATATAGAATACAAGACGGCTTTTCCTTTCCTTTCATACCTACAAAGAAAGTATAGCCGGGAGTATAAGTCTCTTTATCCCAAAATTTTATGGACAACGCTTTATTAAATTTGTCTTCACCGAGTTCTGACTTCAACTCCTGGAAAAAGCACTTCGCCCGGTGAAGACTTTTTCTATCAAAGAATAGGTATTGAGCTGTGGTGCCGGATTTGTATCGTTTTACATGTGTTTTTATGGCCTCTTCAAATTGCGCAGAACCTTTTTCCTCTTCAACTTGGAAGGGAGGATTGAACGCATAGAACTTACTTCCAGTAAAACCATCAAATAGAGTTTTATAATGTTTTTTATCCGTAGGCGGCCACATTAAGTCTGCACTAACGCCTTGTACTTCTTTAGGTGGTTTCCAAATCATGATTGTTACTATGACAATTAAACAAACGGGGATAATAATCATCCCTACTGTCAAAATGGTACGATGTAGACCAGAAGTGAAACCAAATACAAAGGCTAGAATTACTTCTACAACGAGAAATACCAAAGTTAAAAAGCGTAGTTGAGGGCTCCCACCAACAGACTTAATTGCATTAGGTAACTTATCAAGGAAACCAGCTACCCAATTCATATTCATGATGCACCTCCCTATCTTTTCTATTAATAAAAAGGGGCGCCAGCAACTGCATTTCAATTAACAGTCACCAGCACCCCTTTTCATCACCACACTTCCAATCCGATATATTTTCTAAGGTTCTTTCATATCAGGTAAGCAAATTATAGTCCCATTTGAACATTTGTCAATACCTAGATTAACGATGAACCCCTGAGCGTGAAGAATGTAGTTACAACAATTGAGAAGGAGGTGGTGTTATCTAGAGACTAAGGTAACATTTCGTCATGTATATTACTTTCAGGCAAGAGACTCCCGGATTAGGCTAGAATAGAGCTTAACGGGTTCCGGTGAGGTGCACAATTCGTTGGGGAGTGTGAACTGCCCCGTCAA
>CAYWAU010000154.1:0-4763 GCA_964456395.1 uncultured Dehalococcoidaceae bacterium | reverse complement strand
CCAAATTAACGCCAATTTTTAAGCTGTGATTTGAAGCTAACGGGCAGACAAAGAGGGCAATTGCTAGCACTCCGATACCTCGGTTGTAAAGGTTGTAGTAACCCCCATATTCTTTAATTATGAGCCAGCAAGAATATTTGCAAAATGGACCTCATTTGCTATATCCTATTTCCAGAGCAATCCCAATATAGCTCCTGTCGAAGCGTTGAACTAAATGGCAAGACAAAGATATCTCAACAAAGCTCCAATTGTCGAGGCGATAATTGATTTTCGAGTGAAGCTACCTCCTGGCTACAATGTGAAAAATTTGTTATCACTCCAGAAAAAGATTAGCAAGGATTATCCTAAGGTAGAGGAAAGTCATGTCTTCGAAAGTGGAATTAGATTCAAAGATAAAAAGATTGAACAAATTCTCAAAGACGAGGGACTCCGAGGATACTTTTTCAAATCGCCTGATGGAAAGAATATTGCGCAGTTTAGGCAGGATGGGTTTACTTATAGTCGTCTAAATCCTTATACGGATTGGGGGACAGTCTTGGCTCAGGCTAAGGCACTTTGGCAATTATATGTGAAAGCAACTACACCGGAGCTAATAACAAGATTAGCTACACGCTATATTAACCGGATGGACCTCCCTTTGCCAATGACTAATTTTCGTCAATATCTTACGGCGCCTCCGACTATTCCCAAGAAACTTCCGCAAGCTCTCAGTCAATTTTTAACTAGGCTAACAATGCATGACCCGCAACTTGATCTAGTGGCTAATGTTACGCAAGCGTTGGAGAAGAGTTCAAAGCCCTTCCATATTGCTGTTATCCTAGACATTGATGTATTCAGGGAAAAGGACTTCGGATTTACTGAGAGTGAGATTTGGCCGACTTTTGAGCAACTCCATGATTTCAAAAATCGTATCTTTTTTGATAATATACAAGAGGAAACGGCGAGGTTATTTGAATGACAAAAGTATACACTCCAGTCAGAACAACAAGCTCTTTAGCATTCTTCGATAATTTTGGGGTAAGTGATGATGCGTCTGCCGTTGAGGAAGAATACCAGGAAATTTTAGATGAGCTTCTTCAAAGCCAGACGATAGCTAGAGTTTACAGACAGACTGTCAGAATTTTCTACAAGGCAAGTAAAGAGAGCTCTTTCGATGATTGGGATGGCTGTGGTGCAAAGGCCATCGACACACTTGCTTGGAGCAAAGCTTTCAGGTTTTCGCGGTTACTGCCTACAGATGTACCTATGCCAGACATCTATGTGGATTCGGATGGTGAAGCGACTTTCGAATGGTATGTTGCTCCCCGACAGGTCTTCTCTGTTACTGTGAGGGGCAACGGAGCGTTAGTATACGCGGGCATCTTCGGAGCAAGCACAACTGATGGAACAGAGTATCTCGATAATAAACTGCCCGAAGTGATTCTGGACAATATATATAGGGTTCTTGCACAAGGAGCCTTTCTTGCAGTCGCTTAGCGCGCTTGACAGCAATGAGTCATTAGCGCGGTGCCTCTACCAAAGCAATCATTTCAAAGGGGAGACTCATTCAGTTTTGCCAAAGGCGTTCGAGCCGCCGTCTTCTAATTTGCGTCTATCGGTCTTTCGGATATGCGGTCTTGACATTTATGAGGTCTGGACATATCTACAGACTAACGCGATTAATAAAATGCCCCAACGCCCTACTTTCTATGGCATTGCCGACATCACCGTATCAGCAGTTCAAACCACAGGTCTAGTAGTAGACCCGGACAACATTCCTTTTCGACATGCATCTATAATAGGTTGGCCGGAAGGTGATACAAACAAATCTAAACGGAAGTTATTATCACAGCAACTTGCGTCCAAAGCTAAGTTAGTTCTTCGAAATCACGATTAATGCTTGGCACGCTTAAAGCTGGCGGAATGGTCTGAATGTTGTTGTCAACCCTACAGTGAACTTCTAATTGCCATTGACCCCCACTATTTCGAGGGGTAGAATTTCAGCCATGGGACATGCAAAAGAGCAATGGATCCGACAAACTGAGCTTGGTTATAGTAATGTGCCAAACAAGACTGTCTGTGCCGAATGTATCTCTGATTATGCTCTGAAAGCATTTATAAAAGAAGAAGCGAATGAATATAAATGCAGTTACTGCTCAAAGGAATCTGGTGAGCCTATTGCTGTAGCATTAGTGCAATTGGTCGACTATATCTGTGAATGTATTCATACTGAATGGGTAGACCCAGCGGGATGTATGTGGTGGGACAGTGCTGAAGGTGGGTATCATGGTGCTTCAGTTTATACAGGGTATGAACTTGTGATGTATGAGATTGAGGAACTCTATGAAACAGATAATATGGAACTTCTAGAAGATATTGCCTCTTCACTAGATGATAGTTCATGGTGTCAGCGAGATCCGTATGGCCTTAGAGATGAGGAAGCCCTTATCTATAGTTGGGAGCACTTCTCCAATTTGGTTAAGCATAAAGTTCGATATAATTTCTCTCGATTTGATGATGAAGAGCAGAGAAAATACGATCCAGATAGGACTCCAGTTTCGAAAGTTCTTGATCGTATTGCAGATGAAATACTAGGACTAGCCGAATGTTATGAGTTGATAGTGAGTCTAAAAAAAGACTGCATGATTTTCCGCGCTAGGGTTCACAAGAAAGACGAACCTCTATCAACTGCCAAAGATCTCTGCGCAGTTCCTTTGGATAAAGCCAAATACTCAAACAGAATGAGCCCGGCAGGAATACCAATGTTTTACGGGGCGCTTGATGCTGATACAGCCTACCAGGAAATAATGGATGAAACAAAAGATAATAAGGATAAGGTTGTATATATTGCTACATTCAAAGCGTTGAGACCAATGATGGCATTGAACTTGGGCAATCTACCCGAAGTGCCCAGCATTTTTAACCGAGAAAAGAACCATCTACGATCTTCAATAATATTCCTTCACAGTTTCAGCAGAGAAATTAGCAAACCAATAAACAAAGACGGCTTTGAGCATATAGAATATGTGCCAACTCAGGTCTTCACTGAATATACAAAACATTTTTTCAGGTTTGGTGATCACGGCTCTATCGATGGTATTTTGTATCCTAGCTCAAAACATGATGGCGGGGTATCATGCGTCTTATTCATTGAGAATGAACAATGCTGTGATGAAATTCAAACCCAGCTTGACGAACAAAATATTCAGAATACTCAAGAACCTGTAAAATATTTACTACTAGAAGGAATCGAAAGTCGTCCACTTGATTAACCTACTGCGGCTAGTATTCTGGGGACATAATACCTGAGTTGTAGTAGGACTAATTGCTATGGTGTCCCCGGAATTCGCCAGAATGACGAGTGTCCCGTTTGCCACGGCGTTGGTTACGTTGAAGGCTCATAGTGCAAAGTGTCCCCCAACCCCCTGTGGGCGTTGACACCAGCGGCGGAAACTGAGGTTCCTGATTTTGGCGCGCCGAACAATCCGCTATTTTCATCGAGATTGTAGCACCCGCGATAATGACTATGAAACTGGATATGGTAACTCGGGCTGCTGAACAAAACGCTATAAAGTACGATGGGGCAAAAATTCAAGCTTTTTTATTCTTTTATCGATGCAAGCGAAAAGTCGTTCAACATTATCCAGGGCTAATGCTTGGTCTTTGTTCCTGAACTCTTCGCCGTTTTCTTCTTATCTGTGCTACGCGGAGGCATATCAATACGGCTTTTCAGACTTGTACAAAGGCTCTTTTCGAGAACTTGGATCGCGTTCTCAACCTGCGTGAGTATTCCATCCATACATTGAACGACGCCCAGATCCGAAGAATAGTCAGAAGGCTTTATCTCTTTATCAGGGTAGCGGGTAAACTCCCAGTGAGGGTAAGTCACCATAGATAATACGTAAAGACCACCAAAGGAGCAGACCATATCAAAGCTAAAGTCTGTCCTGAAAGACTTCATTATCTCCTCTGTGTTGACACCCGGTAATCGGCCTTTCAATAAACGAAGCAGGATCTCGATCTGGGAATTCATCTGGTTTTGCGTTTTGTCACTCATCAGAGCGTTTCTGATTTTCTCATTTAAATCAAGAAAATTCTGTATGACGGATTCTGGCAGCTTCGCCAGCTCCTTCTGGGTCTTCTTCAGATTTATGATTTTTCGTGCTTCGCTGACGTTGGTTTTCGCATCCGGATAGAACATTTTTAAGACTACAATGAATTTGTTCCCCCAGCTCTTATCAAGCATTCTTATGAATGCCATTGGACTCTTGTGCCCTATTTTGATGAGATCCTCCTTACTTATGGCAAAGAATGCCAATGCATAGGCTTTGGTCGCTTTCTCGACGGCTTGCTGAAGGTGATAGACGGACAATGGGAATAGCTGTCTTCCGTAGAGGAGTCGCGTGGCCTGAATGTCCTGCCTTGAACACTCCAAGAATCCTCTTGCCAGTTCCATAGCCTCCTTTTTCTGATCTTCACTTAGGCTGGCTAAGGCTGCGCTCATCTCTTGCCCCAGTTCGAGCAGCACTTTCATCTGATCGACGTTACCCTGGTTAAGAGTGTCCAGCATTTTGTTTAGTGCATCCTCCGATTTTTTCTTTGGGAGCCTCAATCGGCATCCCTAGTCTGCCCACTCCTGCTGAGCCCAGTTCAATAAGTATTCCTCACGATCCTCTATAAAATCGCTGTTCCATTCGGGGAGAACGTCAACTACTTCCTGGGCAAGTAGAAGTCCTGTTTTTCTGTACTCGTCGGCCTTTTCCTCGGGAGCCTTTGCGCCTAGT
>CAYWAU010000153.1:0-4786 GCA_964456395.1 uncultured Dehalococcoidaceae bacterium | reverse complement strand
AGCGGGAACTTCAAATTGACGATAAGATAAAGAAGCTGGAAGAAGAGTGGCGGAGCGAGCAGGAACAGGAACAGCCAGAGGTGGTTGCTGAGGACATCGCCGAGGTGGTGAGTATGTGGACAGGGATTCCGGTAGTCCAGATGGCCGGTGATGAAACGAGCCGCCTGCTTAATATGGAAGAGGTACTGCATCGCCGCATCATCGGTCAGGATGAGGCTATCGACATCATCGCCAAGGCGATAAGGCGAGCCCGCGCCGGACTGAAGGACCCCAGGCACCCGATAGGTAATTTCGTTTTCCTTGGTCCGACCGGTGTTGGTAAGACCGAGCTGGCCAGAGCTCTTTCCGAGTTTATGTTCGGTAGTGAGGATACCCTGATTCGGATTGATATGTCCGAGTTTATGGAGAAGTTTGCCGTATCCCGGCTTGTCGGGGCACCACCGGGGTATGTCGGCTATGATGAGGGCGGGCAGCTAACCGAAGCGGTGAGACGCAAGTCGTACTCCTGCATACTCCTGGATGAGATTGAAAAGGCGCACCCCGATGTTTTCAACCTGCTCCTCCAGATATTTGATGACGGTCACCTGACGGATGCCAAGGGACGCCGGGTTGATTTCCGCAACAGCATCATTATCATGACCAGCAACATCGGCGCTGAACTCATCCGGAAAGGCACAACCATTGGTTTTGCTTCTCGCAGCGACGAGGCCAAAACGCGGGAGCAGTCTTACGAAAGGATGAAGGAAAACCTGCTTGGTGAACTGAAGAAAGCCTTCCGTCCCGAGTTTCTAAACCGTGTTGACGGCGTGGTTGTATTCCACTCCCTCTCCAAGGAGCAAATACGCTTAATAGTCGACCTGATGCTGGCTACAGTGAGTCAGCAGTTGATTGAGAAGGGCATAGGGCTGAAGGTGACCGAGACGGCTAAAGATTTTCTGGGCGAGAAGGGTTATGATGAGGTCTTCGGGGCCAGACCGCTGCGCCGTGTCATTCAGAGCATGGTTGAAGACAAGCTCTCGGAAGATTTGCTTCGCGGCAAATTCCAGGCCGGTGATACTGTTGTTGTTGACCTGGAGGGCGAGGATATCGTGGTACACCCGGAAGCCGTGGGTGCCCTGGCCGGGGATGAGAATTCAAAATAGCCAGTTTCCCCCTTTACTGCAGACGTACACTTCCAAGAATAGCTACCGTTGTTATTGCCCTGCCGATAGATTATAATTCAGCATGGTTATTGTCCCGCTTTTACCGAAGACGTAAACTGTCAGGAGATGTGAGAGATTGCTGAGATGGAACCAGAGACAGAAGAAAAAATAAAAAGGCTGAGGGAGATAAAACAGAAAGCTCTCCTTGGCGGTGGGCAGGAGAAGATAGACCGCCAGCACCAGAGAGGCAAACTGTCGGCCCGGGAGAGGATAGACCTGTTGTTGGACCCGGGCAGTTTTGCCGAGATAAATATGCTTCTGGGATATGCTGATGGGAATACCGGGGAGGGGGTAATATCGGGACATGGCACGATAGACGGTCGACCGGTATGCATATATGCGCAGGACGCTACCGTCCGAAGCGGGGCGATGGGACTCAGGCACGGTCTTAAGCTCTACCAGGCGATGGAGACGGCTCTGAAGATGGAGGTACCCATTATTGGCCTGGATGATTCACCCGGTGCCCTGGTTCTCCGTCCTGATGAGCCTGATGAACTTGAACATGAAAAAGGTCAGGGAGCCATCTTTTACCCCAATACCATGGCTTCCGGGTTTATACCCCAAATCACCGCCGTTCTGGGTACCTGCGCCGGCCTTGCCGTCTATTCCCCCGGGCTAACTGACTTTATATTGATGGTGGATGGCATCAGCCATATGTTCATCACCGGTCCCCGCGTCGTCAAGTCGGTAATGTCAGAGGATATTGATAAAGAGGAGCTGGGCGGGGCAAAGATGCATGCCAGAGTCTCGGGTCTTTGCGATTTCAGGTTGCCCGATGAGCAGGAGTGTATGCAAACAATCAGAAAACTGTTGAGCTACCTGCCCTTGAATTGCAAGGAGAGTCCTCCGCTGGTTGATACCGGCGATGACCCCGACCGCATGGACGACAGCCTGGCGGACATAATACCGGCAGATTATCGCAAGGGTTATGACATCAGGAAGATAATCGTCCGGCTGATGGACAGCGGGGATTTTCTGGAGGTGAAGAAGGAGTTTGCCCCGGAGATGGTGACCGGTTTCGGGCGTCTGGATAAACAAACGGTAGGTATTATAGCCAACCAGCCGATGGCTTTATCCGGAGCCCTGACCATCAATAGTTCCCGGAAAGAGGCCAGGTTCATAAGGTTCTGTGACGCTTTCAATATACCGATAATCATGCTGGTGGATACCACGGCATATGCCCCTGGTAGTGAGCAGGAGCGCGGCGGGATAATTCACCACGGAGCCAAGGTGCTTTACGCTCTTTCCGAGGCTACTGTGCCCAGGATAGCGGTTACTTTGCGCAAGATGTATGGCGGAGGAATGCTGGGGATGGGTATTCAGAAAGGGATGGGAACGGACCTTATTTACGCCTGGCCGACGATGGAGACGGGATTGATGGGGGCCAGGGAGTCCGTGGCGCTGTTTCACGGAGAAGAGATAAAGAACGCGGAAAATCCTGAAGAGCACCGGGAAAACCTGGTCAAGATTTATCAGGAGAGATACGGCAATCCTTTTAACGCCGCCTCTATAGGCAAACACAATATTGAGGGTATCATTGAACCCAGGGAGACCAGGAGCAGCCTGATACGTGACCTGAGACTGCTCCGCCGCAAAAAGATAGTGACGCGGTACCCTAAAAAACACGGCAATATTCCGTTGTAGCCGGGCTGGTTCCATTCGTTTTCTGGGTTCGAATCAGTTCTGATTTTCATCTAACTTACCCCACAGCGAGATTGAAGTACCCCTTTGATTAGTATGTTTGGAGAGGGGGAAAATATTTTTGAGAGGGGCTGGCGCCCCTCTCCGCTGGCTACTCCCCGTTGGGCATGGGAGGGGCATAAACTAACGAGATAAGCCACAGATGCCGCGAGGGCGGTAGGGTGGGAAGAGATATCAAAGAAAATGGGGTAAAATAGACCAACGCCGTAAAAGAGGCAGATTATGGAAATGAAAAGGAGTGCTCCCATGGGTGACATTAATCCTTATGATTGTTTTCTGGAGCTGGTAAAAAAGAGGCGCACCATCCGCCAGTTTAAGCCCGACCCCGTGCCTGATGAATACATCGCCAAGATTATCGAAGTAGCACGCTGGGCTCCTTCGGGGTTCCATACCCAGCCTTGGGAATTCGTTGTGGTCAAGAACAAAGAGACAAGGGCCAAGATCGTGGCCGCCCTGGAGCAGCACGGGCCGCCCATAAAAGGCAAGAGCCAGGACAGGGCAAAACAGGCCTCGCTGCAAAGGAGCTTCAGGGATGCGCCGGTCTTCATCTTACTGCTGGTCGACTGGAGGGCTAGGGTGGGGTTACCCGACCGCGTCCAGGAGAACGACGCGCTGGTAGCCAACCTCTTCTGCTCCAGCCTGGCCAGCGCCTTTTTATGCATGCACCTGGCGGCGGCAGCGCTGGGACTGGCTTCGCAATGGTACACTTCCACAGCCCGCCCGGAGGCGGAACGTGCGATAAAAGATATCATCGGCATCCCGGAAGCTCTGAAAATCTATGACATGATGGTGGTCGGTTACGCGGCCAATCCACCCATACCTAAAGTCGTCAGAGACCTCGATGACATGGTGCACTATGATGATTGCGGAGCGCAGGATTTCAGGACCGATGAGGAGGTCGCGGCCGACGCCCGAAAAACCAAAGACTGGTGTATGGCAGCGCATTAAGAATCAGTCTATTATGATTACTTATTAACCTCAACCCCTCTATCGATTTCTTCTTACGAGGCAGGCTGAAGGGGAAGTAGAATTTCTCATACTCTGCGTGACTTATGAAGCCGACTCTTGTATAATAGGGCGGTGGTGGCTCAGGCAGATGAGCCAGCCGCCCTTTAAGTTTGCCTACGTCAAACAGAATGAAAGTGAAGGCGGGCTAGGAAAATGGGAGTAGATTGGGGCTTTGCCGGACAGGTTGGTGGCGCCGGATTTGGTATGGTCTTCGTCCTGCTGATTATTTTATCCATAGTTATCTGGCTGACGGGGCGGCTGGTTAACAAGACCGGCAGCACCAAGGATAAGAATGACGATAACCAGAAAGGAGCTTGAGAATTGGCGCGAGAGACAGTTGAAGTTCCCATAACCGGTAAGATTATCAGTGTAAATGTCAAAGCCGGCGACGAGGTTAAAGAGGGGGACGTGCTCTGCATACTTGAATCTATGAAGATGGAGAACCCGATACTGGCGCCGGTAGATGGCACCGTCGCCGAAGTGGGAGTAGCCGTTGACCAGGTAGTTAAGCCCGGTGAGATAATTGCCGTTATTGAGTACTGATAAGATAACGAATTATGTTCGGTCTATTTGAGACGGGTTTTCAGTTTTTTTACTGGGGCAACCTGCTGATGCTCCTTGTCGGGGGGGTTTTAATCTACCTGGGAATCGCCAGGAAAATGGAGCCCCTCTTGCTGGTGCCGATAGGTTTTGGCATCCTGCTGATTAACCTTCCCCTCGGCGGCTTGATGGACTATGAGGTGCCCATAACCAGCGCCGGCGAAGTGCCGGGCAGGGTAATCAGCATAGGGGTTGATAAAGACAGTCGGCTCGAGGAAGGCGATGTCATCCTGAGGCTGGACTCCGGGGAAGTCCTGGCCCCGGTCCCGGGCAGG
>CAYWAU010000152.1:0-4794 GCA_964456395.1 uncultured Dehalococcoidaceae bacterium | reverse complement strand
ATTTGACAGAATTAAAAAACTCAACCTGCCCCACGTAGAGATGAAACACCTTTCAATGGGGATGACCAATTCCTACCAAATTGCCCTGGAGGAGGGTGCCAATATAGTAAGAATAGGCAGCAGGATATTCGGCGAAAGGGCTTACCGGGAATAAGCCCCGGCGAATAACGAGGCTACGCCCTTTTTTCTCAAGCTAAAGATAATCCTGCCCATAGCCAGGGACAGCACCAGGAACAAACCAAGCCACGGTGCCAGAACCTGCGCCTTGTTGATGGGATAAACTGTCCCACCTATTGCGGTAGGCGGCGGGGGAGGCGCACTACCGGTGGTGGCGTTAGCCGTAGCATAGGCATCAGACCACTGCTGACTGCCAGTAACCTCGGACCAGGCGGAGTAGTAGTAATTGGTGTCTGCGGATAAGCCTGTATCTGAGGTGCTGGTGCCGGTATCGAAGTAGACCTCATTACCTTCAGTGATACTGGCAGGAAAACCGCCTGTTTTCCTCCGAACCATAGTCTTACTGGCACCATCACCCTTCGCCCAACTGAGGTCTATCCGGGTGTCGCTGATGGCACTGGCGGAGAAGCTCGCTGGTTCATCGGGCTTGGTCAGGAATGACAGCTCGGAGCCGCTGGCAGTACCGGCGCTATTATTCGCCTGAGCCCGGAAATAGTATCTGGTGCCCTCACCGAGAATGGTAATACCAGCGCTGAAGGACTCCCCCGATGTCTTACTGCTGGTCCAGGTCGTGTTAGTGGAATAAACGCCGGAAGCTGTCCCGTATTGAAAACGATACTGGCAGGCCTCACCGCCATCATCGGTTACGGTGCCATGAAGGGTGGCGGTTGTCTCCTCAACCAAAGTGGCATTGTCGGTGGCTACCGATGGTAATACGATTGGCTGGCTGCAGGTTATGCTGATATCGTGGAGGGCGGGAGTTTTACCGGCGTCAGCAGTGCTGAGAAAGGCTTTGTATTTAATGTAGCGGTCATTATCATGTCCCGTCCAGATACCGGTACCACTTGAAGTATAGTAAGTTCCCGAGGTACCATCGGGTCCTTTGAATTTCCAGGTTGAATTGTCAGTATTGGTGGCGACCTGGAATGTGATGTTCGTACTGGCGGGCGTAGTTGCCGTCCATGAGATGCTACCGAAATCAGCCGAGAATCCCGTATCGTGTGTTGACGAGGTTAGAGTACCCGAGGAGTAATGCCCAGCAGCCACATATGTTCTAAAGTAAAAATCGTGAATACCACAGCCTCCTGCCGACCACTCGTCACCGCTGTCGTCACTAAGCCAGACTTTACCGTTAGGGTAGATATCATAGTATCTAAACTCAGCCCAATAATACTTGCCATTGCCTCCCACACCGTCTGGCTCATGCAGGACAATGGAGTAATGGGTGCCGCTGGTTACAACAGCCGGTGAAGAGAAGGTAAACTGGTACTTATGGCCACAACCTGAAACGACACCACCAGTGGTAATACTGGCGTAAACTGTGTCCCCCGGCTCATAGTTAGTTCCGACAGTATCCCTAATCTCAATGGTTAACTGTCCCGGGCTACCCCTTTTCTTGAGATACAGAGCAACTTTAGTGAGGTTACCCGACAGACCGGCAATAAAGCTTTGAGCACACCAGTCTTCATCTTTTATGATGTGCCACTTCCCGGAGTGGTGGGGGTTGTTCTGGTCAAACTGCGCGCTTGATGGGTCAACAGCCAGCTTCACATCCCCGGGGCTGCCGGTAGTATCCACCTGAAAAAGCGTTCCGGACTCAAAATCCGACCGGGTTGTTTGAGTCCAGGCGGGGTCGGCTCTGGCGTTACCCGTGCCAATAGCCACGAAAACCAAAGCCGCTATCACAAGCAACCGGAACAGTTCCCTGCACAATCCCTTTACATAGAATGCCATGGCTCGTCAGTCCCTAGCCTTTTAGTACGGACAGTCTATCTTCCAACCCGTAAAAAAGGCGTAAAGATACTGACAAGATAAATAAACATATCGTTAACACCGGCTGAGAAACGCACTTCTGAGCCTGTTTCTTGACAAAACAAGCTGTCTTAACTAGAATTAAGATATGAGAATGAGAAGCATTCGCAATAATGAAACGCCGGGACACCCGTTAACTTCCCAACGCCAATTGCTCCTCAGTCTGATGCGTGATACCGGTGAGCACATGGACGCCAAGGAACTCTACCAGCGCGCCCTGACTAACGGCGCTTCCATCAGCCTGGCTACGGTATATCGGTGTTTACACCTGTTCAAAGAACTGGGGCTGGTGGATGAAATATGGCTGGGACAGACACGCTGTTACTACGAAATAAAAAAATCGGCACGGCACCAGCATCTGGTGTGCCGCGGTTGCGGGAAGGTTATTGAGTTTGAGAGCCCGCTAATCAGCAAACTAACTCACAAGTTGCAGCACGAAAAAGGATTTAAAGTGACCAAAGCGGAACTCCACTTTGAGGGATACTGCCAGCAGTGCCAGCACAAGGATAATTAGACCAAGAAAACAGATGAGGACTGGAATGACCGAGACAGACCAGAAAAAGACAGTTGAGGAAAAGGACATCGGACAGGAAAGCAGGCAGGTTTTAAAAGGGTTCAGCAGAAAGAGATTGAACCTGATACCAATACTGCAGAAGGTTCAGGGCAGGCTCGGCTACCTGCCCCGTGAAGCCATGACCGAGATTGCCGAACACCTCAACATACCTGCTATAGAGGTCTATGGCGTGGTTACCTTTTACAATCAATTCCGCCTCAACCCCCCGGGCAGGCACTCAATAAGAGTATGTCTGGGGACTGCCTGCCACATGAAGGGCGGCTATATCACCCTGGATGCCTGGAAGCGAAGACTGGACATCAATCCGGGTGAGACCACCACTGACCGCGAGTTTGACCTGGATACCGTTGCCTGCGTCGGCTGCTGCACTATGGCGCCGGTAACCGTGGTCGATGATAAACCCGAGGGTAAGGTTGAACCTACCAGAGTTGACGGCATACTGCTCGCTTTTGAGCAGGAGCGTGAAAATAAGGACAAGGAGACAAGTGAAAGTAGCTAAACAGCCGGCTATAGCCGCCGCCTTTCAAAAAATAAAGGAGCGTGCCGAATCACAATGGCAGGAGTTGTGGGACAACAAGCCGGTAATCCTGGTAGGCACCGCTACCTGCGGACGCGCCGCCGGTGCCCTGGAAGTGCTACAGGCATTCAGAAAAGAAGTCAAGAAGCATAAACTTGACTGTCCGGTAATTGAGGTCGGCTGTATGGGGCACTGCTACGCCGAACCTCTGGCGATTATCAGCAAGCCGGGCTATCCGCCAATATGCTACGGCTATGTCAACCCGGTCATCGCCGAGAGGCTGGTCAAGGAATTCATCCTCGGTGACAACGCCTGTCCCGAGTTTGTCATCGGTGCTCTGGCAGAGAACGACATTGTCCCCAGTTTTCAAGACTTCCCCCGCGCCCAATACGAACAAAAAATCATCCTGAAAAACTGCGGGCATATTGACCCCACCGATATTGACCACTACCTTGCCGGTGACGGTTACTCCGGTCTGGCCAAAGCCCTCCAGATGACCCCGGAAGATATTGTAGACGAGGTCAAAAGGTCGGGACTGAGAGGCCGGGGCGGTGCTGGCTTCCCTGCCGGGCAGAAGTGGCAAATCTGCCGCGATACCAGGGGCAGACCAAAATACGTCATATGCAACGCCGACGAGGGCGACCCCGGTGCTTTTATGGACCGCTCCATTCTGGAAAGCGACCCCCACTCCGTGATAGAAGGCATGATTATCGCCGGCCATGCTATTGGTGCCAGATATGGCTATATCTATGTCCGTGCCGAGTATCCGCTGGCGGTAGAGCGCGTTCGGATTGCCCTTCGCCAGGCGAAGAAACTGAACCTCCTCGGCAATCACATTCTGGGGAGTAATTTTAGCTTTGACATAACGCTGTTTCAGGGTTCGGGGGCTTTTGTCTGCGGTGAGGAAACGGCACTTGTTGCCTCTCTGGAAGGCAAAGCGGGAATGCCCCAGCACCGTCCACCCTACCCGGCAACCAACGGACTTAATGGCAAACCAACCCTGATAAACAACGTGAAGACTCTAGCCAACATACGCCACATAATTAACCGTGGAGCCGAATGGTTCGCCAGCACCGGCACCGAAAAAAGCCCGGGGACAGCCGTCTTTGCTCTGGCGGGCAAGATTGTCAACACCGGCCTGATTGAGGTTCCCATGGGCACCACCCTGCGCCAGATTATTTTTGAGGTTGGCAGCGGCATCCCCAAGGGAAAGCGCTTCAAAGCTGTCCAGATTGGCGGACCCTCCGGCGGCTGCCTCCCCGAATCGTCACTGGACCTGCCCGTTGATTTTGACTCCCTCAGAGACGCCGGTGCCATGATGGGCTCCGGTGGTATGGTGGTGCTTGACGAGGACGACTGCATGGTGGAGATAGCCCGCTACTTCCTGGAGTTCACCCAGAGGGAGTCCTGCGGCAAGTGCACCTTCTGCCGCCTGGGCACCAAGCAAATGCTGGAGATATTAACCGATTTTACACTGGGCCAAGGTACGATTGAAGACATTGATACGCTCAACCGGCTGGCCGAGGACGTAAAGGCAGGTTCACTCTGTGGACTTGGGCAAACGGCACCCAACCCGATATTGACCACCCTACGCTACTTCAGGGAAGAATACGAGGCACATATTTTAATGGGTCGGTGCCCGGCACTGATGTGCATGCACCTCATCGCCTACTACATCCTCCCCGACAAGTGCGAGCGTTCCTGCGATGCCTGC
>CAYWAU010000151.1:0-4814 GCA_964456395.1 uncultured Dehalococcoidaceae bacterium | reverse complement strand
TGGCATATTTTTCTTGACTTTTTGTCATTTTATGGTATAATAAGATAAAACCAAATATTCAAGGAGCTCTATGAAAGTCAAAGTAGGGATGTTATTAGAAAAATACGCAGTTCAATTTGAAAAGATAAGACAAGTAATGGCGGATGCAGATAAAGCCTACAAGGATTTGCCCCCAGAACAAAGAATAATACACTCAAAACGTACCAGAGCAGATTATATAGCAGATTTTTTTCGCAGCTTTGTCGTAAAACACTTACTAGATGATACAAATATTAGAATTTTACCTTATGGTTCCTTAAGAATAATAATTAAAGACGAGTGTCAGCTTACATTCAAGAAGTTGAACAATAATCTTATACCTTCATATATTCCTAAATGGTTCCATAATGATAAGTCTTTTCGGGAGTCTCTAAAAGAGATGCCAAAACTAGCAACAAAACTAGTTGCCGGTTACAGATGGGAGCCAGTAGGACAAAGCCAACTATATTTAATACAAACACTTGATAAAGGAGTACAATGGTCGGTTGAATTGAGCGAACCCGAGACCCAAGCAGAAAAACAGCATATTGAATTAATATCAAAACAACCCCAAAATGCCGGTAAAAAAGTATTCCCTAAAGGTCAACTAAACAAAAAAGATTCTGTTTAGTAAAGATGGAGGTGACCAAATGGTCAAGTTTGAGGATAATATAAATCCTCACATGGTCACCCTTGCTAGGGAGTCGAGAGGGTTAACTCAACCAGAGTTGGCACGGTTGTTAAATGTGAATCAAGGGTGGCTATCCAGGATAGAAGCAGGACTACGAGGTATTCAGAAGGAAAGCCTAGACCAGTTAGCTGAAGTATTACGATATCCTATTGAATTTTTTATAAGACAAGACGAAGTATTTGGACTTGGAATATCTGGACTATTTCACCGAAAATTGCAATCTTCGAGCCAGAGGAATCTAAAGAAAATTCATGCTCTTATATACATACGCAGTTTTGAAATAGCAAAACTTTTAACAGGTGTTGATATAGCTGATTATAATAAAATTCCCAATATGCCCATTGAAGAATACGAAAGCCCATCAGACATAGCTCGGATAGTAAGAGCAAGCTGGCATATACCTTTAGGTCCTATTAACAACCTAACGTCAGAAATTGAGTCAGCCAGAGGTATAATAATCCCGTTTGATTTCAATACAAAAGATATTGATGCTGTGGCTCATTTTCCACCAAAATGTCCTCCTTTGTTTTTCACGAATGTATATAATCCTACCGATAGATTGAGATTTACTTTGTGCCATGAGTTAGGTCACGTAATTATGCACCAGAACACGTTGAATATAGCTAATATAGAGCAACAAGCGAATGAATTTGCCGCAGAGTTTCTTATGCCTAAACAGGAGATAAAACATCAGTTTACAGATATTTCTGTTGAAAAATTGATGATACTCAAACAGTATTGGAAAGTATCAATGGCTGCATTAATAAAACGTGCAAGTGACCTACAAGCAATAACTCCTAGTAAATACAAACAATTGTGGATAATGATGGGTAAGCTAGGTTATAGAGTTAGAGAACCTATTGAACTTGATATTCCATCAGAAAAGCCGACTTTACTTAAAGAGATAATTGAAACATACACAAAAGATATGGATTATACGATTAGCGAACTTTCAAAATTCCTTTTTCTTACTGAAGAAGAGACAGCAAGAACATATATTAGCCAGGAACAAAGAAGGATAGAAAAAGAGAATAAAGAAGTAATTAATGAGGTTAATCGCATTCTGGGAAATTCCCAAAATTGAAACATAAGATTAAAGGAAGATATTGAGTAATAGCTATAAAAAAATGCTATAATAAAACCATGAAACGCGAATTAATGGACATTCTGGCCTGCCCGGTGTGCAAAGGGGAACTGGAGCTTAATGCGGAGGCGGAGGGCGGCGGGGAGGTAATCACCGGCTCCCTCCGTTGCCCCAAATGTGATATCAGCTACCCCATTGTGGACAGCATTCCCAACCTGCTGCTGCCAGAGCAGGACTAGTCGGGACTGTAGGCGACGCCCTGCTCCGGGGATTCCCAGGCTTCCACGCATGAGAGAGTTAACGGGGCTTCCGCCAGTTTGCTCTTGAGTTCATCATAAATGGTGGCGGCGATATTCTCGGCGGAGGGGTTTATCTTATCAAAGGGCGACACATCATTGAGACAGGTATGGTCAAATCGTGATAGAATGTCGTTGAGATGCCGCTTCAGCTCGGTAAAGTCATAGGCTAGGCCGATATCGTCAAGCTGGGCAGCCTTGACCTTAACCACCACCCGATAGCGGTGCCCGTGCATTGCCTCACACTTGCCCCGGTAGCCCCGTAAAAAATGGGCAGCGTCAAAATGCTTCTCAATAGATATTTCGTACACGCCGCCTCCTTAATCGGACTCCCATTTTAATACACCCTGCACCTCTTGAACAGCCTGCCTCAGCTCCTTAATCGTTTTACCGCTTACGGGATGTATCAGGTCGGGTACAATTTCGGCTAGCGGTACCAGGACAAAGGCTCTCTCCGTCATTTTGGGGTGGGGAATAACCAGCTCAGGCGTTTCCACCACCTCTTCATCATAGAGGAGAATATCTATGTCAATGGGGCGGGGGTCATCGGACTTGCCATATCTGCCCATCTTGCTCTCAATTCCCTTAGCCAGAGCCAGCAGTCCCTCAGGTGCCAGACGGGTGAAAGCCTGGCATACCATGTTTAGAAAGCGGGGCTGGTTGGTATTGCCCACCGGGTCAGTGTCATATATTGATGACACCTTTCCCAACCTCATTCTCTGCGATAGCAAGTCAAGGGCTCTATCCAGGTTCTCCTCCCGGTCTCCCATGTTTGAGCCAAGCCCTAGATAAACGGTTAATAATTCAGTCACCAACTGACCCCCTTCTTATAATGGCGTCACTCATCCGGCAGACAAGCCTGGTCTGCCTGACATCGTGAACCCGCACCATATCAGCGCCGTTGCCAATGCCAATGGCGGTAGCCGCCAGGTTTCCCTCAAGACGCTGGTCAGGCGGCAGGTCCAGCACCATACCAATCATTGATTTGCGAGAGGTTCCCAGCAAAATGGGTCTGCCCAGTTGCTTAAGCTCAGCCAGGCGGTTAACGAGCTCCAGGTTCTGCTCCAGGCTCTTGCCGAAGCCTATGCCGGGGTCGATGATAATGTTCTCCCCTTCTACCCCGGCTTTCATGGCGAGGTTGATGCCCGCCTCCAGGTCAGATATGACCTTCGCCATGATGCCGACACGGGGGGGTGCATCCCGCTGATTTGCCATGAGGATAATGGGCACGCCTGCCTCGGCGGCAACCTGAGCGATGGCGGGGTCTCTCTTCAAGCCCCAGATATCGTTAATCATACTGGCGCCAGCCTTGACAGCGCGGCTGGCTACCCCTGCCTTATAGGTATCTATGCTTAATGGCACCGATAGCTCGCCGGCTAATCTTTCTATCGCCGGTATTACCAGTCTCAGCTCATCGTCAATGTCACCCAATGACAAGGGTTCGGTGCCGGGGCGGGTGGACTCCCCGCCAATGTCTATGATGTCTGCCCCCTCGGCAACCATGCGTTTCGCCTGGTCGACCGTTGCCTCAATATCATCACCCAAGCCGTCACCCGAGAAGGAGTCGGGACTGAGGTTACAGACGCCCATAATATAGGTTCGCTCCCCCCACCGGAACTCGGTATTTCCGCAGCAGGTAGGCGGTAATGTCCTATTCATGACTCTAACTCATATTCTAGCATCTTCTCGCCGACTTATAAAATCCTTCGCTTATTTATTGGAAACCCGTCTCAGCTTGACGCTAGCCGTAAGGTCGGTTTAAGATTAGTTTAGACTGCATCCTTAACGGGAGATGGAGCTATGCCAAATAACGCCGTTATCTATACGAGAAAGGGTCACATTGCCAATATAACACTGAACCGTCCCGAAGCCAATAATGCTGTAAATAAGCAATTGGCTCAGGAATTGGATGAGGTCTGCTGCCAGATAAGCCAGGATGACGCTATTTATGTGGTGATATTAACCGGGGCCGGCGATGGGGCATTCTGTAGCGGCAGTGAGATAGAGTCAGAGGAGCCGCATTACAATCCAGCCGGTGCTATCGCCAGTATAGACCGCCCGGTTGTCGCCGCCATTAACGGGGACGCACTGGGACAGGGGCTGGAACTGGCTCTGAGCTGTGATATCAGGCTGGCCTCGGATAAGGCACGTTTCGGCCTGCCGCAGGTATCTCAGGGGCTCATACCAATGGATGGCGGCACGCAGCGACTGCCTCGCATCGTTGGCCGGGGTAAGGCTCTGGAGTTGCTCCTTACCGCGGAAACGATAAGCGCTGATGAAGCTCTTGACATAGGGCTGGTAAGTAAGGTGGTGCCACCTGCAGACCTGGCGGGCGAGGCTGAGAAGCTGGCGGAAACCATCGCCGCCAAGGGTCCGATTGCCCTCAGGTATCTCAAAGAAGCGGTCAATAAAGGGCTGGATATGACCCTGGAGCAGGGGCTGCGCCTGGAGGCTGACCTTTATTTCCTGCTGCACACCACTGCTGACAGGACCGAAGGCATCAGAGCCTTCCTGGAAAAGAGACCTCCCCGGTTCAAGGGGAAGTGAGCCAATCCCCATGAGTGGTTTTGAGGTAATTATCTATCAAAAGAAGGATGGCACTGGCTATGTTACCCTTAACCGTCCCCAAGCCCTGAATGCCTATAACATCCAGATGAGAGACGAGCTTTATCAGGTACTGGCTGCTATCAGGGACGACCCCGAGGTTAGAGTAGCCGTATTTCAA
>CAYWAU010000150.1:0-4818 GCA_964456395.1 uncultured Dehalococcoidaceae bacterium | reverse complement strand
CGGAGCAGTATACACCCCAGGAAGTGATGACGATGATGCAGGAAGCCGGGGTACCAGCCGGAATAGTGCAAAATGCGCAAGACATAGTAGATTTCGACCCTCAGGTAAAAGCAAGAGAATTACTGCTTAGAATGCATCACCCGGTTGTTGGTGATTACCTGCACACGCGATGGCCCTTTGTCCTGTCGAAGACGCCAGCGATGATACGAACTGGTCCCCTTATGGGTGCGCATAACCACTATATATGTACCGAAATTTTAGGTATGAGTGATGAAGAGTTTGTCGAACTGGTAAATGCAGAGGTGATTGTCTAATTCCAGCTGTGGCAGATAACCCGGAGAGGGTAAGCCGGCGTCTAAACTCTTCTAACCTGGAAATATACAAAATACAGGAGTACCATGGACTACCAAAAACTAATATTAACCAAAGAAAATGGCATTGCCACCGTAATTCTGAACCGCCCTGAAGTTTTAAATGCCCTGGATACCAAACTGTTCGAAGAACTGGGACTGGCTATTGAGGAGATACGTGATGATGACGCCGCCAGGGTACTCATTATTACAGGCGCGGGTCGTGGATTCTGCGCGGGTGGCGATATGAAGAGTCTTCCCATAAATCCCGGGGATATGGTGGCGACAACGGAGGCACTTGAGGCGTGGCATCGGACATTGCTCAGTGTGAGGCAGCTTGAGAAGCCGGTAATTGCCTCGGTGAACGGAGTGGCTGTCGGCGCTGGCCTGGACCTAGCCCTGATGTGTGACATCAGAATAGCTTCTGAGAATGCGAGGTTCGGGGAAGCCTATGTTCGCGTGGGAGGCGTCCCTGATTCAGGGGGAACCTACCTGTTACCTAACCTGATCGGGACAGCCAAGGCTTGTGAACTGCTCTTTACCGGTGATATGATTGATGCCAGTGAGGCCGAAAGAATCGGCCTGGTGAATAAAGTTGTACCTGCCGACGCATTGGAGTCCACGACACAGGAGCTTGCCGCCAGGCTGGCTGAAGGCCCCACCAGAGCTATAGGTTTGATAAAAAGGGCGGTTTACATGAGCTTTACCCAAGATATTGCGTCAGCACTACGTTACGTAGCCATTATGACCGGCCTGTGCATGCAAACAGAGGACGCCATGGAAGGCATTGCTGCTTTTGCGGAAAAGAGGCCACCGGTCTTCAGGGGCAAATAGAGCTTGAGGAGGTCCTTCGGGCAATAACTTTAATTATTGACAGTTTGGCCCTGGCTTACTATACTATGGTCAAAATAAACAAGGAGGTGTGAGCAAATGTGATAAATATTGTCGGAATAAAACTTGAAATAAACAAGGAGGTATGAACAGGTGAAAAGGATTTTATTAGTCTGTACAGCGATTATGGTGGCAATAAGCTTGCTCATAAGTGGGTGCGCTGAACCAGCACCCGCTCCGGCCCCAGCACCAGCCCCGGCACCGGCTCCAGCCCCACCGGAGACGGTGACACTCAAGGCTACCTTTCATTTCCCCCCCACCCACAGCGGCGTTGTTCATTGCCATGAAGCCTTCGCTACCTTAGAGGAGCTTACCGAGGGCCGCGTTAAGATGGATATCTACGATTCAGCAACGCTCGTTAAGCCGCCGGAGGTTTGGGATGCAATCAATAGAGGCATAGCCGACTTCTCATCAATCCCCTTACCCTATTTTCAAAGTGGACTGCCCTGGTGGGGTGCCGAAATGCTTCCGGGCGGCCTTAAAGACTACCAGGGAATGCATGACGCGGCTGCGAATGGCATGCTGGACATGTACCAGGAAGCCCTTCACGCCAAGGGAATGAAGATTACACTACCGTACATTTTTTGCCCTGGCTTGACCTATTTTATGACCAAAGACAAGCGAGTCGCCGTACCTCAAGACATGAAAGGACTTAAAATCCAGGCCGCCGGTGCCAGGGAAGCCGATATGATAGAGGTATTGGGTGGCGCCCCGGTAATAATGAGCCATCCTGAGGTTTATGAAGCCCTGATGACCGGGCTTATAGACGGTACACAGGGAAATACATCTTCATTTGCGCAGTATAAAGTTCAGGAACCGGCGGAATACCTCTGTATGTATCCCATGGGTGGCCCCTACGTAGCCTGTCTGGTATCGGAGGTTGGTCTGGCCAAGCTGACTGATACTGACCGGGCTATATATCTTGAGTTGGCCAGAAAATATGGCATGCTGGAAGAACTCAGCTTCGCCATCGGAGCCGAGCGTATGCTGGCGGAAAGGGTCGTGCCTTTCATGACAGAGGTGGTCTACCCCACACCGGAGGAGAGCCAGAAATGGGATGCCGCCCTGGCGCCGATGATTGAAGCCTGGCTGGCAAAGGCCGGAGAGCAGGGACAAAAGGCCCTGGACATTATCCACGAATATAACTGACATACTGCCCTAGAAAGGGGTCCTGACGGTGCTATCTGCGCTCAACAAAATCAGCTCAGCGACGGCATGGCTGGGTTTTATAAGCGTGCTGGTGCTGGTGCTGCTAATAGCACATGACGTGTTTATGAGGTATGTGCTGAATAACCCCACTCGCTGGACGCTGGAGGTGGCAATGGCAATCCAGCTCCTCTTCGGCTTCCTTTGTGCCGGGTACGTGTTGCGAGAGGGAGGGCATATCCGCATGCAGTTGCTCACTGACCGCGTCAGCCAGAAAAGCCGCCTGTGGCTGTTCATAATAACCTCAATCCTGGGGATTTTTCTGTGCGGCGTTCTAGCGTATTACTCCTGGCTGATGGCAGAATCCAGCCTTCGCATAGGTGAGCTTACCAACCTAGTGGGATATCCTGTGTACTGGCTGAAGTTGATGGTGGTGATAGGCTTCAGCCTTCTCGGCATTCAATTTATAGCTGAGACATTTAAATATTACCAGTTGCTTAAAAGTGGCAATGCTGATAAGGTTTAGGGGAATATTAAAACTATGATAGATCCTTTAATAGCTGTGGCTATTGCCATGGCTATCTTCGTGGTATTGCTCGTAGCCGGTATGCCGATATTTGCCGCTCTGGGACTGGGGGGAATAATCGGCATTTTTCTGGTCGAAGGACTAGAGGGACTCATAGTAATCAGTACCGTAGTCTTCGGCAACGCCTACAGCTTCAGCATACTGGCCATTACGCTGTTCGTCTTCATGGGCAACCTGCTTGTCCATCATAACATCGGTCAGGACATGTATGACGTGGTATATAAATGGCTGGGACGCTTCCGGGGAGGACTGGGCATAGTCAGCACAATGTTTGGCGCGATGTTCGGCTTCATGTGTGGTTCCAGTGTCGCCGGTGTGGCGACTGTTGGTGGTGTCTGCTTGCCCGAGATGGAGAGAAGAGGTTATGACCGGCGGCTTTCCATAGGGACGCTGGCTCTCGCCGGTAGTCTGGCTGGCCTTATCCCACCGAGCCTGTTGATGATTCTATACGCGATTGTCACCGAGGCATCGCTGGGTAAATTGTTTATCGCCGGAATCGGACCGGGAATTGTACTCGTTATCCTCATGACTGCTTATATTCTGCTGAGGGTTACTTTTAAGCCCAAGCTTGCCCCCCCGGGTCCGGCATTCCCCTGGAGAGAAAGGATTAAAAGCCTGATACACCTGATACCGGTGATTGTAATCTTTCTCAGCGTTATCGGTGGCTTGTACATGGGAATATGGTCCCCCACAGAAGCCGGTGCCACCGGTGCCGTGGCCGCTTTTTGTGTTTGCCTTGCTTACCGTCGCGTTAGCTGGAGCACAGTCAAGGCGGCCGGTTTTCACACAGTACAAACCTTCGTGATGATATACATGCTGCTGTTTGGAGCCGGTCTGGTCGCCCATCTTTTTTTCATCTCGGGTATCAGTGCCGCCGTCGGAGCAACTGCCGCCGGGCTGGCTGTGCCTCCCTGGCTCATAATAGTTTTCATGTGGCTGGTCATGATGATACTGGGATGCTTCCTCGACCCCCCAGCCATAGTCCTGATTTGTGTACCTATCTTCTTGCCTATTGTTGAATCACTCGGCTTTGAGAGTGTTTGGTTTGGAGTGGTAATGGTACTGGCTTCCGAGATGGCACAGCTTACTCCGCCGGTAGGTATCGGGCTTTTTATCATGCAAAGCATTGCCCCTAAAGGTACTACCCTTATGGATTGCATCAGGGGAGCGGCGCCGTATGTTGGTATACTCTGGGTACTCCTAGGGCTGCTAATATTTTACCCTGACATAGCTATGTGGCTTCCCAGTACCATGAGAGGCGGTTAGGGACTGACGAGGCAAAATAAATAAAAGGCGGGTTCTGATAGGAGGTATTTGAATATGAGCAGCACTGCCAAGAGCACGCCTATCGAAGAACTGTCGGCAAATGTTCTAAACACGCGCTTTGAGAACTTTGAGCAGGCGACGCTGGACAACGCCAAAAACCGCATCATCGATGTGGTTGGATGTTTGATAGCCGGTGCCAACGCCGCGGGCAATCCAGCGTTAATAGACCTGGTCAAAGAGTGGGGAGGTAAGGAAGAGTCTACGATTTTAATCCACGGCGGTAAGGTACCCGCTCACAATGCTGCCATGGTGAACAGCATCATGGCCAGGTCCTTTGACTTTGAGGCGCTGATGCCATTGGTCGATGGCGTACAGCTCCCCGCCCATATCAGTGGAACGACCGTAATGACAGCCATTACTCTGGGAGAAGCATACGGCATAAACGGTAAGGAGTTAATCACCACTTTACTGGCAGGTGATGATGTTGCCATACGAGTGCTGGACGCATCCGGCTTTAAGTTGACTCTCGGCTGGGATAATACCGGCACGGTAAACATGATTGGAGCTACCGCCGTTGCC
>CAYWAU010000149.1:0-4851 GCA_964456395.1 uncultured Dehalococcoidaceae bacterium | reverse complement strand
CTTAAACCTAAAAAGCCGTCATTCCCGCAAAAGCGGGAATCCAGGTAACCCAGTTTCCCCCTTACCGTCCCTGTCATTGCGAGCCGAAGGCGAAGCAATCTCTATCTATCTCTCACCCCGTCTCCCCCTTTTGTAAAGGGGGATTTCAGGATTTAAAATCCCTCCCCCTCTATATTTCTGTAATTGTTAACTATTTTTTACAATATGTTACATATTGCTATTGACAAATGGTAAAAATGTGTTATAATATTTAACAGTAATACTTAGATATGTTAATTATATATAAATAATTAAACAGGAGGCTATAAATGAACTCGTTTGTTGAACTGGAAGAGATAGTAGAAAAGATACAACAGATACAAAAGAGTAAAAGATACACTGACAAGCAGATGGCGGAAAAGTTCGGGTGCAGTAGGGTAACTTACCAGCGAACTCGTACCGGGAAAATACCGGTTGGTGGTGCTTTTCTCAAGGGCGCCATGAAATTATTATCGGCGGGTATTTCTGGTACAAGAACCTCTGTCATCAAGCGGAAAACTGAGGAGACCAGTATTGCGGTGGAGCTTAATCTTGACGGCAGCGGAAAGCATGAGATAAGTACCGGCATCAATATGCTTGACCATATGTTGACTCAACTGGCGCGACATGGAGTATTTGACATAAAGATAACAGCTTCCGGTGATGACCAGCACCATGTGGCTGAGGATGTTGCTATTTGTCTGGGCAAAGCCTTCGGTGAAGCCCTGGGAGAGAAGCGGGGCATCGTGCGCATGGCAGAGGCGACGGTGCCCATGGATGACGCGTTAGCGAATGTTATCGTCGATATCAGCGGCCGGGGCTATACGGTGTTAAACCTGTCCTTTGCCGAAAATGATATGTTTGGCTTTGCCACCGACCTTATCCGCCACTTTCTTGAGTCGTTCGCCATTGAAGCCAGGCTTAACCTGCATGCCGGGATTGTTTACGGAAGCAATGACCACCACAAGGCGGAGGCGCTGTTTAAGGCATTAGGGCGGGCTCTGGATATGGCTACCAGAATTGACGAGCGCATTGGCGGGGAACTGCCGAGCACCAAGGGATTTTTAGAGGGTTAAGTAAGATTTTATGGTTGCTGAGGTTGTGTTTGTTGAGGCGGTTTGGGCATTCCAACTACAACCTCTTTTGACATCTTGATGAAAGCTCTTCCTTGCTGGTTTTCGATAATTTTAGTAGCTGATGTGCCTCCGAAGGTATGCATTGTTGCATGGTAGACGGTAAGTATCTTGTCTTGTAGTTGTTGGTCTGATTCCATTGGTATAACTTTCATTTTTAATGACCTGAGATAAACAAGATTTAGTGGTCTCCCATGTGTTCTCCAAGTTTCATGAGCTGCTAGAGCCTCAGCTACTGTCTGTCCAAGTTCATATCGTCGCCTTGATTTACGAAACATCCAATTAGCAAGCCAAGTTGACACCAGTTCTTTGGATAAAGACAGCGCATGTTGGCACTGCTCTAAGAGGGCAGGCCCATACTGTTGTAAACTGGGTACCCATACAGCTAAATTTGCTCTGTCTTCAGCACATTCTCTTTTAGCCCGGTTAAATTGGTCTAGGATAGCTTGTGCTGGAACGGATTGTACACCTAAAGAAGTTTGTAGCTGGAATTGAGGGTCAATAGGACCTAGGTAAGATTGTCGGCCCATGATAATTTCATCTGCTGCACAGGCTAACATAGTTGCTGCAGACATCCCCTCATGTGGAATTATTGCGCGGATATGACTAAACTTGCTTCTGAGGTATTGTACAATTGCTTCTGCCGATTCTAGTCTGCCACCTGGACTATGTAATATTAAATCTAGTCTGTTTCCAGTAAGTCCGTGCAATACCTCCATAAACCCTTCAATATCCTCGTTTGTAATCATAAGAAGCTCAGGAGGTACTCGGGGCTTTTGAAGATGTCCGCTTGAATATAGAATCGTATTTCGGCCTGTATAGCTACTTAGGTCTGATAGTGCTTCGCGTCGAATGATATCAAAGGCATTAGTATGACCTTGTTGTCGTAAAGTTTGTAGTCTCGCGAGTAACTGGCCCCAAGTTGGCATTATTAGGCCCCTAATTCACTAGGACAGGACTGATTTGAAGTTGTTATGTTAGGTTTTGCTTGAGTGGCTTCCAAATACTGGTCTACTTCTAGCACCATTTGTTCATAGTCTCCGTAGACTTGTAGTAATTCAGCAATACCAGGGAATTGTTCTTCTGCGTGTGTTAATAGTTTTCCTAGTTCACTCTGAATGGTATTCGTTGATGAGTCTCCCTTTAATTTTCTCATTCTTCTCCCTAATTTATATAGGTTGTGTAAAAATTTGCTGGGATTTAAGTATACTAACATATTTTGGTTTTGTCAATAGTACGTTGTGACTATTTAACTCTCGATAAATCATTTTATCATGTTTATCTACTACCAAGGGATTTTTAGAGGGTTAGGGGTTAATATCTAAAAGGGCAAACTGGCGGCCGGTCAGCTTTTCATAAGCCTGCACGTATCTCTTGGTCGTCGCCTCAATTACCTCGGGGGGGAGCATGGGGGCGGGCGGCTCTTTGTTCCAGCCTGCCTGTACCAGCCAGTCGCGCACCGGCTGCTTGTCAAAGCTGGGCTGAGACTGTCCGGCTTCATACTGGCTGGCATCCCAGAAACGCGATGAGTCCGGGGTCAACAGTTCGTCAATCAGTACCAGCCGACCACTGTCTATGCCGAACTCAAACTTGGTATCGGCAATAATTATGCCCCGACTCAGGGCGTATTCACGGGCATAGTTATAGATAGCCAAGCTCTTTGCCTCAATCTCCTGAGCGGTACGGAGGCCAATCAGCTTTATTATATCTTTCATGGTGATTGGCTCATCGTGCCCGGACTCTGCTTTGGTGGTTGGCGTAAATATCGGCTGGCTGAGCTCCTGGCTCTCCTGTAAGCCCTTGGGCATGGGGTTTCCGGATACGGTGCCCTGTTGCTGGTATTCCTCCCATGCCGACCCGGAAATATAGCCGCGCACCACACATTCAATCGGCAGACGCTTCACTTTATTAACAATCATAGCTCGACCGTGAAGGTAATCCGGATAGGCGAAGCGGCTCTCCTCGGATAGATAGGAATCAAGGCAGTGCACATCATCAACAGTCTCCAGCAGGTGGTTGGGCATCAGCTCTGCCGTATGCCGGAACCAGAAAACGGAGAGCTGGTTGAGCACCATGCCTTTGGCGGGAATGCCGCAGGGTAGAACCGAATCAAAAGCGGAAATGCGGTCGGTGGCTATGATGAGCAGCTGATTGCCGAGGTCGTAGGTATCGCGTACCTTGCCCCGGATAAACAGCGGTAGTGGCAGGTCTGTCTCCAGCAATACGGGTAGTTCGGAATTGTCCATCAACTTTTACCTTTCTAGACCGGGCGGACTCCGGCTCTGAGATTTATATTGACCTTGGCCCTAAATCCATGGATTCAGAGATGCTTCCCTGCCACTGCGACTTGGTTAAACCGAGCCTCTGGAAAATATCGTCTACATGTTGCAGGTAATGCTGGTAGTCAAAAAGTTTTTCCAGCTCTTCAGTTGATATGGCATCGGTAACCTCGGGGTCAGCCTTGAGCAGGGTGAGGAAATTTCTATTCCCCTTCCACGCCTTCATCGCGTTCCTCTGTACCAGTTCGTAAGCCTTTTGCCGACTTAATTCCTTATCAATGAGAGCCAGCATTACCCTCTGTGAGAAAACCAGACCCCGGGTAAGGTCCAGATTCTTTTTCATCCGGTGCGGGTAGACCTGTAGTCTCCTCATTACCGAGGTGAAAAGGTCCAGAACGTAGTCCAGTACCAGGCAGGCGTCAGGGAGGATGATGCGTTCGTTGGAGGAGTGGCTGATATCGCGTTCATGCCACAGGGCTATGTTCTCCATTGAGGTCAGAGCGCCGCCCCGTACCAGACGTGCCAGACCGCTGACCCGTTCACAGAGTTCCGGGTTGCGCTTATGTGGCATCGCCGAGGAACCGGTCTGTCCGGCGCTGAAAGGCTCTTCTACCTCGCGCACTTCGGTTCTCTGCAGCCCTCTGATTTCGGTGGCAAACTTTTCCAGAGAACTGGCGGTGATAGCCAGGGTGGTGACAAACTGGGCATGGCGGTCGCGCTGTAATATCTGACTTGATATTGGGGCCGGGGCAAGGCCGAGCTTGCGGCAGGCTTTCTGTTCAACTTCAGGTGGCACCGTAGCATAGGTGCCGACGGCTCCGGAAATCTTGCCGACGGTAATGATTTTATTGGCTTCGGTGAGCCTGTGTAAATTGCGCCTCATTTCCTCAACCCACAGGGCCAGCTTCAAACCGAAGGAAGTCGGCTCGGCATGTATGCCGTGAGTACGGCCTATCATAACCGTATATTTGTTCTCCATTGCCCTTTGCGCCAGCACCGTGGTGAGTTCCTTTACACCCTGAATTAATATATCGGTGGCTTCAACCAGCTGCAGACTGAGCGCCGTATCTATGACGTCGGAAGATGTAAGTCCGAGGTGAATGAATCGTGCTTCCTCGCCAATACTCTCGGCTATGGCGCCGAGGAAGGCGGTCATATCATGGTGAGTCTCCTTGAGGATTTCCTCCATGCGCTTGCGGTTACATTTGGCCAGCTTTATCTTGGGAATGGCACTCCGTGGAATAACACCGAGCTCCGCCCAGGCATCACAGACAGCAATCTCCACTTCAAGCCACTTGTTGAACTTGTTCTCATCTGACCATACCCTTTTCATCTCGGGTCGGGAATAACGTTCAATCATTGTGCGCTCCTTACAGTTCGCTCCGGTACTTTTCGTAGGCTTTTATAATATTATCATGCTT
>CAYWAU010000148.1:0-4899 GCA_964456395.1 uncultured Dehalococcoidaceae bacterium | reverse complement strand
ATATTCTTGACTGCGACTACTGCCACAGTCTGGGGCAGGGGGTTATGGAGGTTGGTTGCGGTGGGCTGAAACTGATTGTTCCCCATGAGGGCGATACAATTCATAAGGTCGCTATTTTGCCCCGTCACATATATGTTTCGGAAACTAGGCCGCCGGGACGGGGTGTTAACGGCTTCCAGGGGACTATTACCGACATCAGGGATGCCAGCAACGCCGTTAGAATCGGGATTGGGGTGGGGGGGAAGGACCTGATAGCGGAGATACCCCATCATATATTTGAAGAAATGGACCTGGCTGTGGGCAAAGAGGTCTTCCTGATATTAAGAATGAGAAGGATAAGGGCTTATGAGGAAAACAACACATGACATTTACAGCTTGATACTAACCTTTTCTTGCCATCTGCGTTATAATATAGTAAAGTAAGAATTACTAACGGGAGGCTATCATGAAAAGGTTGATAATAAGTCTTGTATTGACTTTTCTCCTGCTGGGAACATTTGCCTGTGGCGAGGCAGAACCCAGACCGGCACCAGCACCGGCTCCCGCACCCGCCCCAGCACCGGCGCCTAGACCAACTGCTGAACCACCTGTGGTTATTAACATACCCCCGATGCCTCCAGGAATGGAAGAGTCCCAAGCACCACCCCCCATAATTCAGATACCTCCCAGTCCGGCACCAGCACCTTCACCAAAGCTGGTGCCAACATCGGCGGAACTGGGGCAATCTTGGGCTACTGAGCGCATGATTGTGCGCACCGGGCATATGGAACTGGTCGTGGCGGATGTAGCCAACGCCATGGAGCAGATTGCCAGCCTTGCCAGTAGCTATGATGGCTATGTCGTTTCTTCAAATAGCTGGCGGGAAGGGGACAGGCTGGCCGGGACTATCGCTATCCGGGTGCCTGCTGAGCACTATGATATTGCTATCAGGGCGTTGCGCCAGATGGCGGTTGAAGTCAACCTGGAGAGTACTTCAAGTACGGATGTCACTGAGGAATACATTGACCTGAGTTCCAGGTTACATAATCTCGAGGCAAGTGAGGAGCAGTTGCTCAAACTGATGGAAAAGGCTGGAAAAGTTAGTGAGATACTTGAAGTTCAGCGTGAGCTTTCCAAAACAAGGGGTGATATAGAGCAAACCAAGGGTCGCATGCAGTACCTGGAGCAGACCTCAGCCACCTCGTTGATTGATGTGCTCCTGCAGCAGGCGGAGCTTGATGTAACTTTCTCTGCCAGTAATAGGACAGTAAAGGTAGGACAGAACATTCGCTTTGACCCCCGGATTGCCGGCGGCATTTCCCCATATAGCTATGAATGGGACTTCGGTGATGGGAGCACCAGCACGGAAGTGGCACCGACCCATAGCTATAAATCAGCAGGAAGCTACAACGCAACTCTCAAAGTGACCGATGACAAGGGACAAAAAGCCAGCAAAGAGAGGAACAATTACATTGACGTTCTTCCCGGCTGGAACCCCGGTAATGTTGTCAGTAGCGCCTGGAACGGACTGGTCAGCTTTGGTCACGTGGTGATAAATATTCTTATCTGGGTGGCTATTTTCATCCCGCTCTGGATAATAATTGGCGTCATCCTTTACTTTACCTGGTGGCGCCGGAGGAAGAAGGCTTAAGTTGAAAGCCGCTTGACGATTTCCTCCTGGCTCAGGCCATCAACGGCGATAACCTTGTTGCGGCTGGTATGACCCTTTACGATAGTTAGAGAGCTTTTACTTACTCCCAATGCCTGGCTGAGGAAAGCGGTTAGCTCCCTGTTGGCTTTGCCTTTGACCGGCGGTGCTGCCACCCTTACCTGTAACACCCCGTCAGTGAAACCAGCCAACTCGTTCTGTCTGGCACCGGGGTGTACTCTCAACCGCAGCATACTATTAGCGCTATGCCTGTTCAAGGTCAATTTATGCTCTTATTACCTGACAATGAGGGCGGTTGGCTAGTCGTAGCCCCCGCCGCGCCCAACCGCAAAGGCGATGGAAGCCAGGAGCAGAATGGCTGACAGTACGAACCAGAACATCCAGGTGAACTGGTCACCAATGTTCAATGGTACTTCAAGGGCGGTAATGATGCCCAGCACCGCGCAGAGTCCGCCAACAGCACCTGCAATTACGGCTATTGTTCCCATTGGAAAACCTCCTTCTGATTTTATCGTACGGCTATGAATATTATATAATGAAAAAGGTAATAAATTTATTTATTTGATGTTAATATAACATGAAGCTGACAAATAATCTATATTTTTATCCCGAACAGGGGATTTTTGACTGCAATACCTATGTAATTACAGGTAATCCGACAATTATCATTGACCCCGGCGCTGCTACGTTCCTGCCGGCACTGGTAGATAATTTACATAAAGATGGTATTGACCCGAAAACTATTGGCATTATCACCAATACACACCTTCATGGCGACCATTGTGGCGCCAATGAAGCCTTTAAGGAGCTCTCCGGAGCTAAAATCACCATTCACCCTGTCCAGAAAAAATTCTATGACTTTGTGGTTATACAATCGGGCAGGTTTTTTGGCCTGCCACCGATAGAGTTTAATGAAGACGCCTGTCTGGATAATGACATATTAAGTGCCGGGGATGTGGAATTTGAGCTAATTGAATCCCCGGGGCATTCTCCAGACTGCGTCTGCTTTTACGACCGGAAGGATAAAATCCTGATTTGCGGAGACGTGATATTTGAACAGAATACCGGCCGGGTTGACCTCCCTGGTGGCAGTGCCGATGAGCTTAAAAATTCCATAGAGAAGCTATCACAGCTGGACGTTGAATTTTTACTTCCCGGTCATATGGATATAGTGAACGGTGCCGAGAAAGTCAAACAGAACTTCAATTTCATCAAGGAATATGTCTTCAAATGGCTATGACAGGAACATCAACTGATTATTTTGAGCTGGGGCCAATCAGGCCGCCGAGCGAAGCCTTTTCCCTGCTTATCCGTGTCACCAGAAATTGTCCCTGGAACAGGTGCAAGTTTTGCCCTATCTATAAGGAGGCGAAATTCCAGCTGAGGTCGGTAGATGAGATAAAGCAGGACATCAGGACAGCCAGGGCTATTCAGGATAAGATAAAGGAGCTTGCCGGGAAGTCCGGTCGCGGTGACAGTGTCCGGGAGTTTGCGGCTATGGTTTGTAATAATCCCCCCAATGATGCCTATCGCAATGTGGCTCTCTGGATGTACGCCGGAGGTAAACACGCCTTCCTGCAGGACGCCAATACCCTGATTATGAGGACCGGTGAGCTGGTTGAGGTAATCAAGTTTCTAAAGAAGACCTTTCCCGGCATTAATCGTATTACCAGCTACGCCAGGTCAAAGACAGCGGCTCGGAAGAGTGTGGCGGAGCTGGTACAACTGCGTGAAGCCGGGCTTTCCCGCCTGCATATCGGACTGGAGTCGGGTTATGACCCGGTGCTTCAACTTATGGATAAAGGGGTTACCGCCGCTGAACATATCGTCGGCGGCAGGAACGTGGTGGCATCCGGTATCTCGCTGAGCGAGTACGTTATTCTGGGTATGGGCGGCAGGAAGATGTGGCGTGAGCATGCCCTGGAAACAGCCAGGGTGCTCAATGAGATAACCCCCGACTTTATCCGGGTCCGAACCATGACCATCAACGACCGCATGCCTTTGCATAATGACGTTGAGAGCGGTATTTTTATTCGGGAGACCGACGACGAGATTATGGCCGAGGAGAGGCTTCTGATTGAGAACCTTGAATGCCATTCCCGTTTTGTCAGCGACCACATGATTAATCTGCTGCAGGAAGTGGAAGGTGACCTGCCCGGGGATAAGGAGAAGATGCTGGCTATTATCAGCCGTTTTCAAGAGCTTCTGCCGGAAGAGAGAGACAATTTCAAACTGGGACGGAGACTCGGTATATATAATCGGCTTGACGACCTCAACGATGCCCGTCGTCATGAGGAAGTCGGGCAGGTAATGGATAGACTGGGTCAGGACGGGGGTGGCGACATTGACCAAGTTATATTCAACCTGATGGCGAGGTTTATCTAGGGGTAAGGCAATGGCTGGTCTGGAACAGGAGATTGGCGATTTACTGCGCCGGGAGGGGCTGACGCTGGGGGCGGTGGAGTCAGCTACCGGTGGGCTGATATCTCACCTGATAACCAATGTCCCCGGCAGTTCCGATTACTATAAGGGGTCGGTAACTGCCTACAGTAATGAGACCAAGGTTAAGGTAGTCGGCGTCAACAGAGACACTATTGATAAGTACGGCGCGGTGAGTCATCAGGTGGCGGAAGAGATGGCGTTGGGGGGCAGGGAGGTACTGGCGGTGGATATATGCCTGGCGGATACCGGTATTGCCGGTCCGTCCGGGGCTACCCCGGATAAACCTGTCGGGCTTTTCTATCTGGGATTGGCTCACCAGGGTGGCGCCTTCAGCCAGAGGCACGAGTTTCACGGAGACCGTGAGCAGAATAAACGAAGCGCCGCTGAGGCAGCCTTAAACTGGTTGAAGGAATGTCTTATAAGCTTGGGGGGTGAGGTAGATAATATTTTACATTAAAAGTGGTGTCGGGAATTTTTTCTTCCCGCCCACCCACCCTCACTTGATTGCCATCATCCGCTATCGGTGTTATACTCTGACATATTGTTAACTAGATTGGAGATTTGGTGTGAAGAGAGTTGATGGGCGTGCCTATGACGCATTACGACCGATAGAAATAATCCCCGGTTACCAGAGCTTCGCTGAGGGTTCGGCGCTGATAAAGCTGGGCAAGACCCACGTGCTGTGCTCGGTCAGTGTTGACGAAAGGGTGCCAGGATTTCTCAGGGGGAGCGGGACAGGCTGGATTACGGCGGAGTATGCCATGCTGCCCCGTGCCACGGTTACCCGCACCCAGCGCGATTCTTCAATT
>CAYWAU010000147.1:0-4922 GCA_964456395.1 uncultured Dehalococcoidaceae bacterium | reverse complement strand
AAAAGAGGTGGACATCAACGAGGAGATTGACAAGCTCCGCCACGCCGCCACCCGCTCCCTCTTTGAGCGCCGCGACGTGCTCATTGTCGCCTCGGTATCCTGCATCTACGGACTGGGCGAACCCGAGGAATACCGCAGCTTCGTCGCCAGTCTGAAGCGGGGCACCACTTACGACCGCCAGAAACTCCTCCGCCAGCTGGTGGACATGCAGTATGAACGCAACGACATTGACTTCACCCGCGGCAGGTTCCGCATTCGCGGCGACACCCTGGAAATACAGCCGTCATATGAGGACCTCGCCCTGCGCATTGAGTTCTTCGGCGATGATATTGACCGCATCATGGAAATAGACCCGCTCACCGGTGAGCTGCTGACCGAGCTGGACTCGGTGGACATCTACCCCGCCAAACACTTCGTTACCTCCTACGACAAGCTAATGTCAGCTATTGAGAGCATCCAGCAGGAACTGGCCGAGCAACTGAGTGCCCTGAGACAGCAGGGGAAAATACTGGAAGCCACCCGGCTGGAGGCGCGCACCAACTACGATATAGAAATGCTCCGGGAGGCGGGGTACTGCACCGGGGTGGAGAACTATTCCCGCCACCTCTCCGCGCGGGCGCCGGGGAGTCCCCCCTGGACACTGCTGGACTACTTCCCCGAAGACTTCCTCCTGTTTATTGACGAATCGCACATGACCCTGCCCCAGATACGCGGCATGTATCACGGCGACCACTCCCGCAAGGAGACCCTGATAGAATACGGCTTCCGACTGCCCTCGGCGCTGGACAACCGCCCGTTTAATTTCACAGAATTCCAGCAGCACGTCAAGCAGGTCGTTTACACCTCAGCCACGCCCGCGGAATACGAATACGACCACAGCCAGCAGGTGGTGGAGCAACTGGTCAGGCCCACCGGCCTCCTTGAACCTACGGTTGAGGTCAAGCCGACGAGGGGGCAGATTGACGACCTCCTGGAACAGATCAAGACCCGGGTGGACAAGGGCACGCGCTGCCTGGTAACCACCCTGACCAAGAGGATGGCCGAGGAGCTGGCTGACTACCTGATTGAGATGGGCATAAAAACCCATTACCTTCATTCCGAGATTAACACGCTGGAAAGAATTGAGATACTGCGCGACCTCCGACTCGGCGTGTACGATGTCGTGGTCGGTATAAATCTGCTGCGGGAGGGACTTGACCTGCCCGAGGTCAGCCTGATAGCCATACTGGATGCCGACAAGGAAGGCTATCTGAGGTCAAAGGGCGCCCTGATTCAGACCATGGGGCGTGCCGCCCGCCACATTGACGGGCATATCATCATGTACGCCGATACCATGACCGGCTCCATGCAGGCCGCCATAGAAGAAACCCGGCGCCGCCGCCAGATTCAGGAAGACTACAACCGGGAACACGGCATCACTCCGCAGGGCATAAGGAAAGCCATCAAAGACATCACCGAGCGGGTAAAAGCGGTGGCGGAGACCCGCGCCACCTATACGTTTGAAGCCCCGGCTACCAGGGAAGACGTTACCCGCCTCATCAAAGAGCTGGAGGCACAGATGAAGAGCGCCGCCAGAGCCCTTGAGTTCGAGAAGGCGGCGCTGATTAGAGACCGTATTATTGAGCTGAGGAAGGAACTGGTGGCACCGGAATAATTTAGAAAAAAGGAGACAGATTAATGACACCCAAAAGCAAAGAGGAAGCCGTAAAGCAAGCCTACGAAAAATCAGGAAAATATACACCCCAATATCGCAGCTGAAGTCTGGGTACGTTGCTTGCGTTGCAAGATGTGTTTGATATGAGGGACGATAATGTTTTCAAAGCAGCCAGCGGGCTGCACGGGGGTATAGGCGGTACGCATGACGTCTGCGGGTCTTTACTGGGTGCCAGCATGATGCTGGGGCTAATGTGCGGGGGCGGTCCTGAAGAAACGGATAACCTGGAAAAGAATAACGACTCAACCCAGCTTGTAAGCCAGCTCTACAAATGGTTTAAAAAAGAATTCGGTTCGGTTAAATGCCGCATTATCTGCGCCAGATTTGAAAGAGAAATAAACAATGAAACTGATGCCCCGGGGCAGGCAGAGCTGTCAATGGAGGACAGGGTGCACGCGAAATGCGATGTGCTTGCCGAAAAGACAGCCGCCAGGACGGCGGAAATGCTCTGGGATAATATGGAGAAAGAAAAGTAAACTGAAAAAATTACAGGTGAGTCAGTCGGGTGAGCAGTAACAAGGCAGAAACAAGGCAGGAGCGCCGCCAAAAGAAGCTAAAGAAGAAGCGGGAGCGCATGCCCAAGCACGGGAAAAATCTGGCTAAGGTTTATATGGAGGCGTTGATGAAGAGGCTGAGGGGGAGGTGAGGGGTTCTAATAATTTGTTGTATCTCAACTCAAATTGCTTATTCCTTTTGATTGCAGTAATATTAACAAAAGCTATTCACACTATTTACGCAAGTGTAGCTATAATTGAAAAAGTGTTCAATTACTAAATAATAATGTTAAGTATTATTTCTAATGTCTATGTTTTATTTATTTTACTCGGTCTGATATTGCTAGTTGCTGTAATCATATATAAGTGTGCAAGACGAACAGGAGTAAAAAGCCTCTGGTCATTAATACTTTCTAGTTTTGGTACAGCTTATGGCATTTCTTTCCTCTTTGGTGCTATTGATTATCTTGTAGACGAGTTTAGTGTCCTAGATATTACAGTTGAAGAGTTGATAGTGGCTGCCATAATAGGCTCTGTTGGAATAGCACTTGAAGCTATAAATAGGTATCTGAGATACTATGGTATTAAACTCGAAAATAGAGAGAATCAAGATGACTAGATTTATGATAATTATCTGTCCGTATCTCTAATTGGAGGGCAAAATGAAATTAGCAATAATAATCGCTAGTGCAATATTCCTCGCAGTCGGTTTGATTCTATTATTCACTGGTAATTGGCAAAGTGCCATATTGCTTATTTTTATAGGAATTGCTTTTGGAGTGTTTTTCTTTCGTGGTTAAATTTGAATTGGTAAGTGGGTCGAACCTCCAATTACCTAGAGAACTCAAGACTCTTTTTCTTTAGAATTCCGCTATTTCTCTTCATATACTTCAATCCTCATCGCCAGTTATCTTTTCCCACCCTGCCGCCCTCGCAGAATCAGCGGCTTATCCCTTGAGTCTATACCTCCTAAATTTCCCCCTTCTCCCTCCTCCTTCGCCATCTTCTCCTCAAGCTGCTCCATCCCAACGGATACTGCTTCGGCCTAGACATAACCTCCCGAAATGTAGTCGTTCAAGTGGCGAACCTCCACCTGATACTCTTCCAGCCGTGCTTCAATTATATCTCGTGCCGATATCATGCTCACCAGCTCCGGCCCGTCCATTACGGGAAGGTGTCTGATACCCTCTTTAGTCATGGTATTCATCACATAATCCAGATCATCATCAAGAATACCTACAGCTACATCCTTAGTCATTACATTCGTGATCTTGGTGCTTTTAATTTCAGTATTGCGTGTACCACACTCTCTCAAGATATCCCTTTCGGAAATGATTCCCAACATCGCACCCTTGGCATCACACACAGGGAGCGCCCCTATGTTATTCTCAACAAGTTTCTTAATGGCGTCATGGACAGTTTCATCTGGCCCGATGGTGATGACCGGGCGGCTTACAATTTTTAAGAAATCCTTTATCTTCATGGCGGTTCACTCCCCTCCCACATACAGTAAGGATGGCATTAATGATATAACAATACAATTTGGCTGTCAAGTCCCGCCGCCCTTATGAAATCTGTGGCACCCTCAGCTTTGCTTGTCTTTAAATTACGTGCTATCATTGAGCGGAAAGGCAGCAGGGACTTTTTAGCAGGATGTTAGCCAAGGTAAGAAGCGGCGCTATTGTGGGTCTCGACGGGGCTGTTGTCGAGGTCGAGGTAGATATCTCTTCCGGTTTACCCTCATTCACGATTGTCGGCTTGCCGGATACAGCCGTTCAGGAAGCCAAGGAGCGCGTCCGCGCCGCCATACGCAACTCCGGCGGTACTTTTCCCATGAAACGCATCGTCGTTAATCTCGCTCCGGCCGACCTCAAAAAGGCCGGGCCTTCTTACGATTTACCAATTGCCGTCTGTATCCTGCTGAGTTCCGAGCAGATATCCGCCGATATTTCACAAACCATGTTCCTCGGCGAGCTATCCCTGGACGGCGGCTTACGCCATACCAACGGCGTCCTACCTCTGGTGGCTCTGGCTCATGAAGAGGGTATACCTACCGTTATTGTGCCTGATGCCGATGCCAGAGAGGCATCCCTGATAGACGGTGTCAAAATCATCCCTATGACTTCATTATCCCAGCTGGTCAGCTATTTACAGGGAGAGATTCCAGCCCCGGAATATAAGCCTGACGAAATACCGGAATATATTCCGCCTCCTCACACAATTACCGACCTGGCCGATATCAAAGGACAGGAACACGTCAAGCGCGCCCTGGAAGTGGCTGCCGCCGGCGGGCATAACGTGATAATGTGCGGACCGCCGGGGAGCGGTAAGACATTGCTGGCTCGCTCACTTCCCTCAATACTGCCGCCAATGACTACCGACGAAGCCCTGGAGGTCACTAAAATTTACAGTGTCAGCGGCCTGCTCCCTTCAGATACCCCCATGGTCAGGCAGCGGCCCTTCCGCTCCCCCCACTTCACCATTTCCAATGCTGGCCTGGTTGGCGGCGGACACTGGCCAAAACCGGGCGAAATAAGCCTCAGCCACCGCGGTGTCCTCTTCCTTGACGAACTCCCTGAATTCGGGCACTCACTGCTGGAGGTGCTGCGCCAGCCTCTTGAAGATAAGGTTGTCACCATCAGCCGTGCCCAGGGGAGGGTCACCTTTCCGACTAATTTTATGCTGGTGGGAGCGATGAACCCGTGTCCCTGCGG
>CAYWAU010000146.1:0-4925 GCA_964456395.1 uncultured Dehalococcoidaceae bacterium | reverse complement strand
CTACTACCGGGTTAAATCTAGAGAACAGGTGAGACTTGTCACCAACAAACATGGGCCTTTCTAACGGGACTGAAAGGGCAATACTGCGTATTTGAGCTACTTTCATGTTATTTTTCCTTCAAAAAAATTGTCAGTTCGATCGGTTGCAGGTTTTTACGGATACGAGACCACGGCTGTCGTATGCTTGTTAATGTAGTCCCAGTCCAGCTCGACACCCAGTCCCGGCCCCTGCGGTACTGGCACGCAGCCATCCTTACCAATAGCATCAAGCCCATCCCGGTAGTCGCTCTTGTAAGGCTGCGGGAAGAGGAAGGGAGCCTTGGGGTGAACCAGGCACATCTCGTAGTAATTGCAATTGCGTATGGCAGCCGCCAGGTGGCGTTCCACTGGGCCGGCGTGGTGTATTTCTATGTCTAGGCCGAAGCCCTCAGCAGCATGGGCTATCTTCATTACTCCGGTGATACCGCCATCGAACATGATATCTCCGCGCACGAAATCGGTGCCCCCGGCAACGATGAGGTCGACATGCGCCTCCAGTCCCTGTACGTGTTCCATTTGAAGTAGCGGCGTCTTGACCAATTGACGAAGCTTACGATAAGGAAAAGCCGACTCAGCGTGCATGAAGGGGTCTTCCCACCAGAAGAAGTTATTCTTATCACAGGACCACCCCAGTTTCAGGGCCTCGCCGAAGGTACGGAGGGCGCAGTGACCATCAACCATCAGGTCTATTTTACCGCCCACCTTCTTGGCGATGGCATCGTTCGTGGCTACCCACTCTTCGATAGAGGACTCCCTTATCTCCCAGGGGTGCGTCTTGAATCCTTTGTAGCCCAGCTCCAGGCACTGCACGGCAAAATCGGCATGGGCTTCGGGGGAATTAAGGCCGCCTGGCTGGCGGTCAGCCTGAAAGGTACTGGCATAAGTGGGTATTCTGGTGCGATGGGCGCCGCCGAGGAGTTCGTAAAGCGGGGAGTCGTAGTATTTACCGGCCAGGTCCCAGAGGGCTATATCCAGAGGGCTGACGGCCGTCGGGATGGTTTGCTGCGTGTTGTGCTTGGTATCTTGGTAGATGGCGTCCCTTTCCAGGGCGTTCCGCCCTATTAACGAAGGAGTTACCTGGGGGAAAGCCGAGTACTCCGCCGCCCGGCCACCCATAAACTCGCCGGTAACGCCGACATCGGTAAATACGCGCAGGACATAGGCTGTACCCTTCAGAACGGAGCCCGGCTCGTACCAGGGTATCCTTATCAGCGGGTGCGGTACTATGTCCTTAATCTCGTAGCTGAACTGGCGTACTTCTATCTTAGTGATCTTTGGCTTGTTTTTCATAAAAATCTCCGCTGGATACTCCACAGCTTGCTGAGGGATTATTCACTAGTTAACTGCGTTTTCACTCCTTTTCCTTTTTAATTCAGTAAGTCATGAAGCTGGGCAAGAAGGTGGTGATTTGAGGAAAAGCTAGCAAGATAGCGAGGCAAACTAGTACTGCGATGGTGAAGGGCAATATTCCCCGGAATATAGTCTCAAGGGGTACATCTGTAGCCACTCCCTTGACAACATACACATTTACCCCGACCGGTGGGGTAATTACCCCCATCTCGGCCACCAGCACTATTATCACCCCAAACCATATCGGGTCGAAGCCCAGGATTGAGACGATAGGAAAGAAAATGGGGAGGGTAAGCGTAATTAGCGCCAGGGCATCCATAAAGCAACCGCCAATCAGGTAGATAAGTATCAATACTGCCATAATAGCTACTGGGGACACGGGAAGCATTTCTATCCAGTCTCCCAGCTCAAATGGAATTCTGGTTACCGCCATGAAGCTACCAAAAACCATAGCCCCGGTCACAATCATGAAAAGCATGACTGATATTTGTGTTGTATCAAAAAGAGCATCTTTAAAACCCCGCCAGCTAAATTTACGCCTGACCAAGCCTATAATTATGGCTCCGCCGGCGCCGACTGCTCCGGCTTCGGTAGGAGTAAACCAGCCTATAAACAGACCCCCCATGACCAGGGCGAATAAAACGAATGTCTCGCCGGTTCCTCCAATAGATACTAGCTTCTCTTTCCAGGTTGATGAGCTTCCCGGAGGGCCAAGAGCTGGATTCCGTTTACAAAGGACATAGACGACAATCGCATATAGGATGGTAAGGATTACCCCGGGCAAGATGCCAGCGAGGAAAAGCTTACCTATGGACTGTTGGGTCATTACTCCATAAATGATAAATAGGGCACTGGGAGGGATAAGTATGCCCAGGGTACCGCCAGCGCAAACAGAACCGGTAGCCAGTGCGTCGTCGTAGTTATACCTCTTCATCTCTGGTAATGTCACTTTACCCATAGCCGCCGCAGAAGCATTGGAGGAGCCACAGACAGCAGCAAAACCAGCAGAAGCTACAATAGTAGCTAAAGCCAGTCCCCCCGGCTGCCGCCCGAAAAATTTGTGTGCAGTATTAAAAAGGCTCCCGCTTATTCCTACATGGAAGGCAATTGAGCCCATCAACACGAACATGGGGACTACGGTTAAATCATAGGATGAGAAGGTCGCCCAGATAGTGTAAATTGTCTCAGAGAGCGCGGCCCCTGGTGTGAGCACATAACAAAGGCCGGCAATACCTGAAAGCAGCATACAGAAAGCCACCGGCATTCGGAAAATCATGAGTACGAATAGAAACACAACCCCGATGATGCCGATGGTAATACCGCTCATTTCTTCACCGCCTTGGCCAGCGACTTAAAGAGGTCTAACAAAAGCGCTATTAAAAATACCAGGAAACCAAAGGTTACCCCATAAATAAAGGGATATAAGGGTATCTCCATTGTCTCGGTTTCCAGCCCTAACCCCATCATTCTGGTAGCAAACGCTCCGCATTGCCAGGTTATTATCCCGAAAGTAACCAGGCTTAGGATGCCGGTGGCAGTATCAATAATTGCCTGGGTTCGCTCTGAAAACCGCCGGACTATGAGTTCTACGGCAACATGCCCCTTTTGGATGAAACAATGAGCTAATGCGAAAGAAATAATAACAGCCGCCAGAAAGCACACATACTCGAAGGTACCCAGGATGGGTCGCGAGAAAAACCGTAGTATGACATTTCCGCAGACAACAATTACCATTGCCACCGCGGCGCCACCAGCCACCCAGTTGCACCAGCGGCTGGTGTTGTTAACAATCCTCTCGAAAAGATCCAACTAGACTATTTAGCCTCCTCTCACCTGGCTGCCTTTAGCTATCATGCCTCCCGGAGTGTTCTAAAGGCAGTTCACAGCCATTACCTGCGGAGCGGAAGAGGAAACTGGAGACACAAACGCTCCGCATTGCTGCTGGTAATGAACAGGTGCAATACCTCTACTATTCTGTAGACCCTCGCCGGTACTGCCGCAGTCGGCGGCATCGACTAAAATCCACAGAGGGCAAATCGGTTAACGCCTGGTCTGAACTTACTTGTACTTATTGCATATCGAGTTTACAGTATCGAAAATCTCTTGCCCCGGGACGCCTTCCGCTATCATATCGGCAACGTACTGATCGCGAAGCGGCAAAATAGGCTCCATCCACCTGTCCAGCTCGTCCTGGGAAATTTCGATAAATTCAACTCCGCACTCTGCAGCAAAGTCTAACCCTTCCTGCATATGGGCTGCCCAGATTTTACCGGCTTTCCCTGCCCAATCGTCATTGACCGTGTCGAAGGCCTCCTGTATGTCCGGAGGCAAAGCGTTCCACTTGTCAAGGTTCATGAACGCCAGAAAGCTCTTATTATAAAAACCGGGAATACCGGCCTGACCCTCAAGAAGGGTGATATAATCAATCACCTCAGCTTCCCTGTAACCCAGGAGTACCTCAGGTGGACCTGATATATCACCATCAATTATCCCTTTCTGCAGCGAAAGGTAAACTTCAGACCTGTCCCCGCCTACCGGGATAGCTCCCCATGCCTTTGCAATGTCAGCAGTGGCCCCGGTTGCGTATACCTCCATGCCCTTAAGGTCCTCAAGTGTACGAACCGGATTCTTTGAATAAACAGCCCCAGGTCCAGTGGAAAAGGCGTAAAGCATCTTGCTATCGGGAGGAGTTAGCGCATCAATACTCTTGTAGGCTTCCCAGGTAACCTTGGCGGCTACTTCAGGATTAGGGATGTAAAGTCCCGGCAGCTCGAAAACAGTCCAGGCAGGGAACCGGCCGGGCGACCATTGGGGAGGCTGCATACCCATATCAGCGACACCCCTGACAACCCCATCATAAGTCTCGGGCCCCTTGAGCAATGTACCGGCGGCATACACGGTGATTTTAACTCTGCCATCGGTAGCTGCCTCTATGTCTGCTATCCAAGCTGGAAGCTGCTCCACCTCTACATAATGGGTGGCCGGAAAGAAATGGGACAAACTTAGTTCTATGGTTTCCACCGGTGCCGGGGCCGGTGTGGGTGCTGGTGCGGGCGCTGGTGCGGGTGCTGGTGCGGGTGCTGAGCAAGCCGCCATGAAGGGCATCGCTGCCAATGCCAATCCCAGACAGACACTACCAATCAGTGTTAATAACTTTCCACGCATCATCTAAATTCCTCCTCAAAAGATTTTTCTACTAAGTTATTGTGGTTATTATGCTATCTCATCTTTCACCTCCCCTATAACATTTGGTGCTAGTCAATGGTAACTATGTTTATAAATTGTCTAACAGCGTCGGCAATGATGTCACTCAGGTTTACATATCTTTTTACAAATTTAGGCTTAAAGCCTACAGTTAATCCAACTATATCATAACCGACATTTCCCATTTCAATTAGCAATGAGTTAATTCTACTCCGTTACCATCTGTATTTGATACTACATCCATGGTACCTTGTTGTCAATCTCCACTACGGGGCCCTGCAATAGCCTCCTCCACGAGCGAGCCGTATACCGCTGCTCCTGGAATCCTCGTC
>CAYWAU010000145.1:0-4930 GCA_964456395.1 uncultured Dehalococcoidaceae bacterium | reverse complement strand
AGGAAACTACCGATGGCAATACCGAACAGGGTAAAGAGTACGGTTAATAATATTTCCATCTCGCTACATTTTGAAGGTTTTTTATCTTCCAGTCAACCGTAGCCACTGGTTTCAGCTCTAGATGCAGGCAACGAATTATAAATAGGTGTTTACCTCCACCCAAATTGGGGGAAAGTATTATCGCAATATTACGTTAATGTTAATAAGCTAGTGTCTGTAATGCATTTAACGAATATTACATTTTTACGGTTTATAGGACTTAATTCCCACTCCCATGTATGACTAATAACTCATTGAACTCCGGCTGTATTGTGTTAAGCTGGTAATTAGGAACGAATCTAATCAACTTCAAAATAAAAAGGAGGGACCAAAAATGAAGAGATTCTGCAGGAGATTCCACTATGGAGAGAAGGGCTTCACACTGATTGAGCTTCTGGTGGTGGTCGCCATTCTCGGCGTCCTTGCGGCCGTAGCCGTACCCAACGTCGGTAAGTTCATCAATAGAGGTCAGGCAGAAGCCTTATCAACGGAAAGACACAATGTCCAGACCGCGGCAATGGCCATGATGGCAGACTATCCCGCCTATACTCTCGTTGCAGGCGCCATCCCGGCAGATGGAGACGGTAGCCAAGTTGCGTTTTCCGAAAATGCCAGTATCACCCTGGCGGACTACATCACCGGGACATGTGCATACCCATGGGATGTGGACGCCGAGGGCACAGTAACCGCCACACCTTAATACGATTAAATAGTTGAAGCCCTGGTTAATACTGGATTAGAAAAGCCTATCAGCGATGATTAATAGGGTCTCGCTGATAGGCTTTTTCTTTTGTCTTTAAGAGCTATTATACAAGTGGACTGACGAGCAGGATATTGGCTTATCAGGTAATCTGTGTGGTGACGGCTGGATTTGGCTCATTCTGCCGCCAGGCTTCGCCATGTTCTCCGGTGAGCTTGGCTACCTCATCCCTGTCGTTACAGAAGTCAAAGACGCTCTCCCGGCTGATGTTACCACTGCGATACAGTCTGACCAGCGCCTGGTCAAACAGCTCCATGCCCATCTGAGCGTTCATGCGAATCGTATTGGGTAATTGATAGGTCTTGCCTTCCCTGATGAGGTTTCTTACCGCCGGATTAGCCAGCATAACCTCAACAGCTGCTATTCTGCCAGAACTATCGGCTCTGGGAACAAGCGCCTGACACATAATACCAAGGAGTAAGGATGCCAGCCGTACCTGAGCCAGATAGCGCTCATGAGGGGGAAACAGATTTATTACGCGCTCCACTGCCTGAGAGGCACTGGGGGCATGACCGGTGGTCAATACCAGATGCCCTGTTTCGGCTACGGTAAGCGCCGAAGACGCCGTTTCCAGATCCCTCATCTCACCAACAAGAATGACATCAGGGTCCTGCCGCAACACGTGCCTCAATGCCTCGGCAAAGGACAGCGTATCGCTGCCCAGCTCCCTCTGTGTAATTGTGCTGTTCCGGTTAATATAAGTATACTCTACCGGGTCCTCAATGGTAACCACGCGCCGGCTCTCATTCTGGTTCAGGTGCTCAATCATGGCTGCCAGAGTTGTGGATTTGCCACTACCGGTAGGTCCGCTAATGACGACCAGTCCTCTTGGCCGGAGAACCAGGTCCCGGCATATATCAGGCAATCCCAGTTCCTCAATGGAAGGTATTTCTGCGGGCAGAAGGCGGATGACAAGGCTGGTTGTCCCGCGCTGTTTAGCCGCATTAAAACGAAGTCTGCCAACATCGGGAACAGTACGACCAAAATCAAGCTCCAAATTACGTTCAAAGTCAGCTCTTTCCTGCTCTGTTGTAATCTGGCGGAAAGCCTGCTCAATATCTTCATCGGTTAGTGACGGCAGCTCATCTACAGGCAGAAGCCGACCATCAATACGAAACAATGGCGGTCTGGACACGACCATATGCAAATCGGAGGCACCTTTTAACTGCGCTTGTTTGAGCAACGTTATGATATCCATTATTCCAACCCTTTCAACTTAAGAGATAAAGTAAAGTCCATCACTTCACTTTTCTCACCTTCGCCTACTACCCCTTCAAACTCGCCTTCTACCTCTGTACTACCTACGATTCCCTCTTCAGTATCTTCAACTTCAACTCGCTTGATACTGGCGACAGTGACTTCAGAAAATCTACCGCTGGCATCCAGGTTTCTGGCATATTGCAGAATCTCTACCTCGCTTGGTGACCGGCCGTTAATATTCAACTCCTTACCCGAATGGCAAATGCCACTCAGTTCTATGCCGCTCACGAGGTTGTTTACAGTGGCGAGTAAATCACCATTAATCGCCGCGCCCTGCCTGTCGATGCTATCAAGAGCGTTGATAAAGACATTTTGTTGTGCTTGCTTGGCTGCCAGTTCTTCCTCCAGAGCCTTAATGTTCTCTACCATCTCTTTCTTTTTGACCTGCCTCTGCTCGATGATGAAGTTGGCAGCATCAAGCTGGCTGCTCACCGAGTTAATACTGGCGGCGGCGTCCTGAATAGTCATTGCCACTAGAATGATTAAGCCAATGGCGGCAACAGTAGCGGGCAGAGCCACCAGTTTACCTATAGAAATCGGTTTGGGCCGGTAGGGCAATGGCAGGGTATTTAAATTAGCCAGCAAGGGTCCGGCTCCCTTTGGCAGCTCTTTGAGAGCAAGACCGATATTTACCAGGTGATGTGACGGGTCAAGCTGCTTCGGGCATTTTAGTGGTGATGAAAGTGGCAATACCTGATATCCCAGCTCATTGGTCAGGGATTCATATAATTCTGGCTCATCAGCTTCCCCGGAGACAAATATGGTCACATCGGATTGAAGGGGATTTTCCGGATTATTAGAATTATAGAACTGAACAGTTCGCTTGAGTTCATCCTTTACTATTGACATCTTATCTGGCAAGGACAGGGTCTCCTGGGGGAAGGAAACGCTACGGATAGGCTGGGGAACCCCTTCTGCCATAATTACGACATCAAACTCCCTTGACTGGACATCAACGACTATGGCCGTTGCTTCCTGAACCAGTCTGGCCAAAGCCAGTGGTTTTACGTCCATGAGATATGGCTTTATCCCTACCTGTTGCATTACGCTGAGCAGGGTATCAGCAACCTGACGCGGTATGGCTATCATGAAGGCCTGCATCTTTCCCTCGGTGGTTGAGATAATCTGCCAGGTAATATATAGCTGTTCGGCAGGTACCGGCAGAACTCTCTGAGCCTCCCGTATCACCGCCTCCTCCAGCATCGCCCGGGGCAACTGAGGCAGGACAATGGGACGGGACAGACAGTGCAGACCGCTGAGGCCAACGATAACCTTCTTCGCCTTTACCTTATTTGCTTTGAAGAGTTGCTTTATCTTGGCGACAAGTTCAGCTTCTCTGACTTTGGCGCTGATATCGGCGAAGCTTACATCCAGCGGCGTGTCAGCCAGCTTGCTTATCCGCTTGCCTCTGGTTACCATCAGCCGCAGGCTTGTATCATTAATATACAGTGTTGTAATCTTCTTAGCCATGGTTACTTTCCCTCATAGGTATACACAACCATATCAACACTAATCTTGGGTTCTTCTTCATCGGTAATTTCTGGAATGGATATCCGGGCTGATTCGACAATCCCGGTAGTAAAGTCATTATTCAGTTTGATAGCGAAGTCAATGATATTGGATACCTCTCCTTCCACCAAAGCATCAAGTGTTATCACAGAACAGTTAATATTTCCAAGTTTATCGCTTTTTATATTTGACGAGCTAATGCTATCTATTTCCACGTAACAGGACTGCGCAATTTCAAAGAATTCATCGGTAACATTAATACTCTCAACCGTCTGGCGCATTTTATCCTTAGCCCCCGCGAGCTCTGCGATTCTTTCATCCAATTGCCTTTGTAAATCTTCCTGCTTCAGGTGCAGTTCTTCGACTCCCAACTTGTTCAATCTCATTTCAGCTACACCCAATTCTTCACCAAGTTGACCCTGCGCTTGAAGCTGTTGAGAGCGGGTCAAACCCAGGCCAGCGAGAACAACAACAAAGATGCCTATTGACAGAATTAACCAGCTTGTTTTACTTAACTTCAATATTTACTCCTGAAATTTTCGATTATTCTCAGGTAATCAGAATGACTGTCCATAGATTGAATACATGGCTGAAACCATTGACAGGGCAATCAGACCGACTACCCCCGCTATTACCAGCGTCATTATCGGTTGAATCAATCCAATGAGTGACTTGGTCTTATCCTCGGCTTCGGCTTCGTAGTTTTGAGCTACGGCCTGCAAAGAAGTATCAAGGTTGCCGGTTTCCTCACCAACCTTGACCATCTGCACCATCATTGGCAGAAAAAGGGCGCTTTTCGCCATTGGCTGTGATAAACCTTCGCCCTTAAGCATGTCTTGCTGAACATTATAAAGTGCCTGTGACATCACCCTATTGCCGCTACCCTGGATAACAAGCGGCATAATCTCGGTCAAGGGCAAGCCGGCAGTGAATAATAAAGATATACTCCGGCAGCAACGGGCAAGCTCGTTAAGATGTCTTACCCTTCCCAGCAGCGGCAGGCGCAGAGTTAACATATCAAATTTATATCTGCCTTCCGGTGTCTTGATATAGACAAGAGACATTATGCCGATAATCAGCAATCCCGTCATGATGTAAAGAGCATTACTGCGAACCATCGTGGATAAATCTATCATCATTCTGGTTATGGCAGGCAACTCGGCACCAAGCGACCCGTACAGGTCGCTGAAAGCCGGCAGAACAAATCCGACAAGTACACCGACTACCACGACGGTCACGATACTGGCAATAATAGGATACATCAGGGCACTCTTAATACCTTTTTTAGCGGTAATTTCCTTCTCCAAATAATCGGCCATCTGCCTCAGCATAACCTCAAGGCCACCGGTTTGCTCACCTATA
>CAYWAU010000144.1:0-4960 GCA_964456395.1 uncultured Dehalococcoidaceae bacterium | reverse complement strand
TATGTCCATGCCGGTCCTCAGGGATAATTCAAAGCCTTTAGTGACCTTCTCCTTGAAATCCATGCCATCATGCATATCTGGTGGCATAATCGGTCGGAGGTTAAACACCTGGCTTGCCCCGGAAGCTAATATGCCGGAAAGATAGGGGGCAGGAGCAACATTGAATAAGACACGGTCACCTTCCATTATTGAGCTCTGCCCTCTTTGTTTGGAGCAGGCAAGGATAAGCACTGACATCAGGTTATCCAGCGAACGGTTATATGATTCAAGGGTATAGGGAACCCGTCTGTACCTGCCTGAGGCACCTGACGTATGAGCCCATACATAGGTTTCCTCAGGTAGAGCCGACTCGTCGCCCGGGTCCAATTCCGGCAGGTAGTCTTCGTAAGTGGTTAGAGGCACCATGTGGCGATACTCGGCAACGCTGGCGGGAGTTCTACTGCCTATTAACTTCCTCCCCAGAGGGCAGTGAGCAACCTTCTCCAGCTGCTGCAGTAAGAGTGATTCTTGAATTGACATGAATTGCTGCAGGTTGAGGTCAAGGAAGCCGCAGTATCTTCGCCAAATCCTATCATTATCCGACTTGACCATCGGATACTTGATAGTCTGCATGGGGCTTCCTTTTTTAAGGAAGATAAACGAATCAACAAGCCTTTTTTTCATCATCGGCCTCCCTGGTAACAGCTTAAGTCTAAGGACGCCGAGTCAAGACAATATCACAATTCGTCTCTGAATTTTCTCAAAATAATCACAAGAATAGAGCCAGTATGACGCCGACATCTTAGTGATAATGATTAAACTGCGTCGCCATAAATAAGATGGCGCTGATGCCAGCATTGTTTTAGGCTGGTTCATACATTGCCAGACGGGTCTCGTTTGGGGAAAACATGGCCGGTTGAAGCTGGCAGGAGCCAATAATTAGAGAAATAAAAAGGATGTTGACGACTAAGCGATTAAGGATTAAGTCAATAAGCTGATGAGTGGGGTCACTTCAAAGTCTAATGGCACCTGAGGCATCAAATACGCAGATTATTTCACCAGCGCCTTCAAAGCCTCTTCATCAGTAATCAAAATACGGCGGCGTACCAGCCTGATGGCCCCTTTTTCCTCCATGGTTCTGAGTGACCTGTTGACCACAACACGGCTGGTGCCGACCATGGCGGCCAGGTCCTGCTGTGTGAAAAGCGGCAACGCGTGTGCTCCCGCGGCCGCTTGCTTCAGAAGAAACCTAGCCAACCGGCTGATAACCAGGTCAAAGGATAGCACCTCCACCAGTGACGAATCACGGCGAACCTTGCCAGCCAGAACCCTGGCCGCATTCAGAGCTATTTTGGGGTTCCCAGCCACAAGAGCCCGTATATCTTCTTTCCTTATACCGTATAGATGCACAGGAGTCATCGCCAGCATATCAGTGGCACACCCGCCGCCATCAAACGTTGACACATCATTTAAGGATTCACCAGTGGAAGCTATATTAAGAATCTGCTCTTTCTTGTTAACCGACTTCTTGTATACCTTTACCGCGCCAGATACCATAAAATACATATAATCGGATTGCTCGCCTTCAACCAAGAATATCTCCCCTTTTTCAATCGTTTTTTCAAAGGCGATATACTTTTTAACCGACTCAAGCTCAGCGGAGCTCAAACCAGCAAAGTAGTTAATGCGAGACAGCACTTTCGACGTGATTGCCATATTCTTTATTCTCAACAGGTTACGCTATCAGACGTACCGCAATATCTTCCAATTAATAATTTAGGGAACCGAAGTGTTTTTGTCAAGATAAAGCCAGTATTCAAGGGTATAAATAATTTGGCTGACGCTATTATCTACCTTTTCATCCTGGCTCACCCCAAAGATGTGCCGTCCCATTGAATGCGTTAATCGGCTGAAACTCTCTTCATCTACTATAAAACATCCCTGACTTGACAAGGGAAAGGATAGTATTGTAGATTTGTAACATAGGATACACTTTAGGGTTTTTTAACGTAATCCCGTGCCATTTTGAGCAGCTTACCGGGTACATTAAGGTACATAAATAGAGAGCACCGGTCATGGGCTATATTAGTAACTCTATGTATATCTTCGTTGATACAACATTTAATTCTCGCCATCCGATTTATTTAATCAAACACACTATTCAAAGGCCATCCCGTTTGGAATATGACGACAAAGCGCATTAATAAACGCAAATTTTGAAAAGGAGGGTGATTGAAGTGTCTGACGGAAAAGGCAAGACAGTCGATGTGAAGCCGGATAAAACAGTAATTAAAGCCTTAGCCCTCGGCGGCTTGCTCGGCGGCGGCGGCGAATGCGCCATTGATGTTAAAGACGGCAAGGTAGTCAGGATCAGACCATTCCACTACGATTGGAAATATGACAAGAAGAAATTCAACGCCTGGAAGATGACGAGGAATGGTAAAACCTTTGAACCGCTTGTAAAATCCATGCCTTCCCCGTTCTCACTTGCCTACAAAAAGCGGACCTTCTCCCCGAACAGGATTAAGTACCCCCTGAAGAGGGTTGACTGGGACCCCAATGGTGAGAGAAACACGCAAAACCGGGGAAAGAGCAAGTACCAGAGAATCTCCTGGGACGAGGCTACCGATATAGTCGTCAATGAGGTAAAGAGAGTACATAAAGAATACGGACCTCTGGCCATCCTGGTGCAGGGAGACGGACATGGTGAGTGTAAGACCATACACACTCCTCATGGCCATTCCGGAAGGCTCTTTGACATGATGGGAGGTTTTACCCAGCAGGTAAGAAACCCGGATAGCTGGGAAGGATGGTACTGGGGTTCAAAACATGTGTGGGGGCAGGGCATCCAGGGCATGTATAACCCGGCCAATAATATTGTCAAGGACATGACCGAGTACTGCGATATGGTTCTGTTCTGGGGAGGTGACCCGGAAACAACCCCCTGGGGATTCACCGGGCAGTGTGCCACGCGGCTATGCTACTTCTGGTCACAAGTCGGCATAAAACAGGTATATGTCTGTCCCGAATTGAACTACGGTGCCGCCGTCCATGCTGATAAATGGATTCCGGTGCTGCCCAATACCGATGCCGCCCTGCAACTGGCGATGATATACATCTGGCTTAAAGAAGGCATTTACGATAAGGAATACGTCAAGACCCATACGGTGGGTATGGATAAGGTGGAAGACTACGTTATGGGCAAGGAGGATGGAATCCCCAAGACACCTGAGTGGGCTTCCAAGAAGTGCGGTGTCCCGGAATGGACGATAAAGGCACTAGCCAGGGAGTTTGCCGCCAAGACGACATCAATAGCCCACTACTTCGGCGGTTCCTTTGTCCGGGGCCCGTTCTCACATGAACCTGCCAGGCTGGAATGTATAATGCTGGGAATGCAGGGACTCGGCGGCCCAGGAGTGCACCAGAGTCAGATAACATACACCGGCATGCCCAGAGCCGAAGGGGTCAGAAGTACCCGTTTCTTCAATCCCCAATTAAGTGAGCGCCTCACCAAGCCGGTAATGACCACCATCGCCGCCTGGGGTAAGCAGCTCCTCCCCAAGACCCTAATTCAGGAAGGTATTTTCAGTCCACCCCTCACCTTTATGGGCAGCGGCGCTATTGAGACGCCGGTTGAAGACCAGTTCATCAAATACACCTACCCCCTGGAAGAGGGCGGCTACGAGATACATATGATCTGGACGGATACCCCCTGCCGCACCACCTGCTGGAACCACGGCAACTGGACGGTGGAGGCCTTCCGCAGCCCCAAGATAGAGTGCGTGGTTGCTCAGCACCCCTGGTTAGAGAACGACTGTCTCCTCGCCGATATTATTTTCCCCTCCAATACCACGCTGGAAGTAGAGGACATAGTGACCAATATCAGGCAGGGTCCACATTTCCACAGCATTGCTATCCAGGAACAGGCTGTTGAACCAGTTGGCGAATCAAAGAGTGATTATGAGGTAGTCCTGGAAGTAGCCAAGAAACTGGGAATAGGCGAGCAGTTTTCGGAGGGTAAAACCACCCAGGACCTGGAGAAACAGGTTTTCGATGACATGGAAATAGACTATCTCATAAGCTGGGAAGAGTTCAATGAAAAGAAATACTTCGTCTTCCCCGTAGCCGAAGACTGGGAACAGGACCCTCCCGGTTTCAGAAAGTTTTACGAGGACCCTGAAAATAATCCTCTGCCGACACCAACGGGCAAGCTGGAATTCTACTCGGCCAGATTAGCCGAACACTTCCCGGATGACAAGGAAAGGCCGCCTATTCCAAAGTGGATTGAAAAGAGCGCCACACACGACGAAAGGCTCTCCAGCGAAAGAGCCGCCATGTTCCCACTGCTCCTCATGTCCAACCACGGAAGATGGAGAGTGCATGCTCAAGCCGATGACATCACCTGGACAAGGGAAGCCCCAACCTGCAAGGTACTGGGCTCAGACGGTTACAAATATGAGCCCATCTGGATTAACCCAAAAGATGCCGAAAAGAGAGGCATCAATGATGGAGACATCGTCAAGATTTTCAACGAGAGAGGTATTGTCCTCGTGGGGGCGCGCGTCTGGGAGAGAATGATGCCCGGCGTAGTATACGTTGACCATGGCGCGCGGCACGACCCGATAATTCCGGGTAAGGTTGACCGCGGCGGTGCCATTAACACCATCGCCCCGCTGGGAATAACTTCCAGAAATTGCGTGGGAGAGGCTACCAGCGGCTACCTAGTTGACGTGCAAAAGGTGAGCGGTGAGGAATGGGATGAATGGCGGAGGGATTACCCCGAAGCCTTTGAAAGAGAATACGACCCGGCTTCCGGACTGCGCTTTAATGCCTGGGTTGAAGGAGGTATGAAATAAAATGAAGGCTTTTGTTATTGATGTCTCAATCTGCAACGGATGCTACAGCTGCCAGATTGCCTGCAAGGACGAGCATGTCGGCAACGACTGGACGCCCTATGCCAAGCCCCAGCCGGACACCGGAC
>CAYWAU010000143.1:0-4972 GCA_964456395.1 uncultured Dehalococcoidaceae bacterium | reverse complement strand
AAAGACTTTGCCATGCAGGTAAAAGGGCTGGAATGCGGGATGCACGAGCCAAGAGCCAGACCAGGCCTCGGACTCAGCTTTATGACCGGACCTACCGGTGGCGACCATTGTAACAGTGAAGATATCTTCATAAACAATGAGATGGGGATTAAACAGGTGCATCCGGTGGGGATACTGGCTCCCGTGCCTCCAGAAGATTTGGGCCCCCATATGGTGGACATGTCCAGGATAGGCCAGATTAAGGCGACTATAGGTGACTTCCTGGTTGTGTGTGCTTTCCCGCCGTATACTCTCCCCATGGAAGCCGACCTTCTCGCCGCGGTTACCGGATGGGATACCGGCCTGGCGGAACTGATGAAGGTAGCCGAGAGAGTCATCACTACGGCAAGGCTATTCAATATAAAGCAAGGGTTCACCGACGCGGATGATGTCCTGCCAGAGCGCTTTTACCAGCCCAAGACTGATGGTGTCCTGTCCGACAAACCTCTCGACCGTTCCGTGATGGAGAAGGCTAAAAGAACCTACTATTTCCTGATGGGATGGGATGAGAAAGGCGTGCCACGGCCAGAAAAAGTGGAGCAGCTTTATATTGAGTGAATAATACTCTCCGGCTTCTTGCCAACCATTCTGTAAGGAGAGCTATTACAGTACCGGGGAAACGATGAACTGCATAGTAATTTACTATTCACAGACGGGAAACACCAGGAAGATAGCTGAGGCAATCCACGCCGGGATGAGCCAGTCCGGGGAGAGGACATCGGCTGGGATACCCCCTTCTGGAAGTCCAAGAAGCCTCCCCGCGTTTTAAAGTCGGGTGAATGGTTCCAGATAGCATTCAGTGTGTACCGGCAGTTGTCTTAAGAGCCTGTCTGACTTCCTGATAACCCAGGTCAAATGCCTTTATGTTAACCCCGGCCGCCTTGGCGGGGAACCGGGCCTGAATCACGGCTTTGGCAGTACCTATCTTTACCGGCATGAGGCCGCTCCCGAATAACGCTCCCAGCATCACCACATTGGTGGACTGCAGGCTTCCCGCCTCTTCAGCAATCCGAGCCGCATCCAGCATTACCACCCGGCGTGAAACCTGATTGAGTTTGGTCAGTATCTCTTCCAGTTCGGGATACCCGCTTCTACCGAGAAAGACGGTAAACGGTATTACCTTTCTGGAGTTGAGCACCACTATGCTGGATTTAGACAGGTAGCTTATGTTCCGGAGCGCTTCTGAAGGCTCTACCGCGATGAGGACATCACACTCCCCTTCCGGCGTCATCGGGGCATACGCCTCGCCTCCCAGCCTGATGTTGCTGAATACCGAGCCTCCCCTCTGCGCCATACCCAGCACCTCCGAACCTTTAACCGCTATGCCATCCCTGACCGCGGCATTACCCAGCAGTTCCGACATCAGGACAACTCCCTGACCACCAACCCCGCAGATAATGACTTCGAGCTCTTTTTTAGCTGCCATCTTTCACCCCTGATACAATTGCTTCGTTCGGGCAAATCTGGGCACAAACCCCGCAGCCGGTACACTGAGAGCTATCTATGGTAACACGGCCATTGTCTCTGATAATGGCGGGGCAACCGAGCAAATTTATACATATATTGCACTCGCAGAAAAGACACCTTTCCGCTTCTCTGACAGCCTCTTCCCGGCTGAAGCCCAGCTCTACTTCACTGAAATTGCCGCGCCGCTGCTCTACCGCCAGTGTCGGTATGCTCAGCCTCGGCTGCTGGCTGATGCCAAAGGTGTCCACTATCAACTTGCTTACCTGAGGCCCCTCGCCCTCTCTGCCAGTAGTAAGATTTTCGCCTCTCAGGTACCGGTCGATTGATATAGCCGCCTTTCTTCCCGCCGCCAGGGCATCAATAACGGTGGCCGGTCCGGTGACGGCATCGCCGCCGGCAAAGATGCCCTCTATTTCAGTCTCCAGAGTTACCGGGGCAGCCTTTACCAGGTCGTTGACGACCACGGAAGCCGCTTCATCCGTCATAAACTCAAGGTCGGGCTGCTCGCCGATAGCCGCGATTATCAAATCCGTTTCCATAACAAACTCCGACCCGGCCACCGGCAACGGCCGTCTCCGTCCGCTCTCGTCGGGCTCGCCCAGTTCCATCCTGACGCATTCAATACCGGCAACTTTCCCCTCTTTCGCCAGTACCCGGCTCGGATTCGCCAGGAACTGTATTTTCAACCCTTCTCGCTCGGCTTCGGCTACTTCCTCGCTGATAGCCGGCATCTCTGCCCGCGAACGCCGGTAGACGATATTCACATCTTTGAAGCCCAGCCGCACACAGGCACGGGCACAGTCTATTGCCACATTGCCGCCACCCACAATCACCACCTTCTTCTCTGCCGGCACCGGGTCGCCGGTATTTACCCTGCGGAGAAACTCAACGCCGTCAACCACGCCCCTTACATTTGAGTTTGCCACACCTAATCCCCTGCCCTTATGAGCACCAGCAGCGATGAAGACAGCGTTGAAATTACTCCTCAAATCCGAAAGTTTTACATCGGTGCCGACTCTGGTGTTAAGCCTGACCTCCACCCCCAGCCTCTCCATAATGCCGGTCTCACTTTTTAAAATATCCCTGGGCAACCTGAACTCAGGGATACCCACCGCCATCATACCTCCCAGCATCGGCAGGGATTCAAAGATAGTGACCTGGTAGCCCAGCTTTCTCAGGTCGTATGCCGCCATCACGCCCGCCGGGCCTCCGCCAATTACAGCTACCTTCTCTTTCCTCTCTTCAGCAATACTGAGGTCATCAGCCGCCTTACCATAGTCGGCGGCGCTTCTCTTGAGAGCGTCAATAGCGATAGACTCATCCACTTCAGCCCGCTGGCACTTGCCTTCACAGGGACGGGTGCAGATTCTGCCTACTATTGCCGGGAAAGGCAGCTTCTGCCGAATTAACGCCAGCGCCTCATCAAATCTGCCTTCACGAACCAGACCAATATAGCCTTTTACATCAATGTGCAGCGGGCAGGTCGCCTGGCAGTATGGCGGGTTCTCAGCAACACACTTTTCCTGGTCGACCTCATAGGGTACGGTTTTTACCGCCTGCCGTCGCTTCTCTCTCTGGTCAAGGATGCTACAAAGCCTCCGGGCAACTACCAGCGAAGGCCCATCGTATTTTATGGCTTTTTCCAGAACATCAATCAGCCTGGGCAGGTCAAAGGCGTCAACTACCTCAACGAATTTCACACCGCTGGCCCTGGCAATTTCCTCAGGCATGACTTTTGGTCCTTCGCCCTCTGGAGCACCCGGGTGCGGCTGAAAACCGGTCATGCCGGTGGTGGCGTTATCCATTATTACCATCGTTATGTTGGCATTATTATAGACGGCGTTTATCATCGGCGGTATCCCGGAATGGAAAAAGGTGGAATCGCCCAGGTGAGCCACCACGGGAGCGTCTATTACCTTTGCCAGACCGCTGGCAAGACCGAAAGCGCCGCCCATGCAAACAGCAATATCGTCCGAGTTTAATGGTGGATTAGCGGCCAGGGCGTAACAACCGATATCACCCGTGCGAACCGGTTCAATCCCGCAATCTTTCTTAACTCGCTGACAGGCTATGTTAATGGCATAAGCAGAGGCGCGGTGCGGGCAACCGGCACACATATTCGGCGGTCTCAGCGGTAAGAGCGATACCACTTCTTCCTTAATCTTATCCAGCTGGGCGAAATCAACAGGCGGCTTTACCCCCGCCAATCGGGAAATCGCCTCGGCAACCCGGCGTGTTGACAGCTCCCCTATCAGGGGCACCATATCCTTGCCGTGAATTTCAACCGAAATACCGGCATCCTCAGCGATAATCTTAACCTGGTCTTCAACAAACGGCTCCAGCTCCTCTACCACCAAAACCTCCGATACCGAATTCAGCAGCCGCTTGGTCAGCTCGGCCGGCATCGGGTATGGTGTGCCAATCTTGAGCAGAGAGACCCTGTCCTCCAATCCCAGCCACCTGATTGCTTCCAGAGCGTAGCCATAGGAGATACCGCAGGCAACAATACCGAGCCTGGCTGACTCACTGAGCTTTAGCTGGTTATAGGGCAGGGTATCTACCGCTTCCCCTATCCTGGCAAGTCTCTCAATTACCAGTCGCCGGTTGTTCCTGAAATTAGCCGGCAGGCAGACCAGCCTTGCCGGGTCTTTGACAAATTGTCCCCGCCTCTTCTCTCTGGCTATTTCTCCTAAAACAACGTCACTCCTGGCGTGTCCAATCCTGGTCACGGAGCGAAACATAAATATCTGATTGAATTCCTCGGAGAGCCTGAAAGCATCAGCCATCATGTCCTTGGCTTCCTGGGCAGAGGAAGGTTCCAGGACAGGAATGTAACCCTGTCTGGCAATATAGCGGTTATCCTGCTCGTTCTGTGAACTCCACTGCCCGGGGTCATCAGCCGAAACCAGCACCAGACCGCCTCGGACACCCATATAACTGACCGACATCAGTGGGTCATGGGCTACATTCACACCCACATGCTTCATTATCGCCAGCGCTCTTAACCCGGTTACCGAAGCCGCCGTGGCAACTTCCAGAGCCACCTTCTCATTGATTGACCATTCGGCATAAATATCAAGCTCTTTGGCAATATTCACCAGAGCCTCGGTAATCTCGCTCGAGGGTGTGCCGGGATAAGACGCCACAACCTGAACCCCCGCTTCTATAGCTCCCCGGGCTATTGCCTCGTTACCAAGCAGAAAAAGCCTGGCACCGGGAACATCAGAGGTGATGGTTAACTCAGCTAATTCTTTCAAGCCAATCCCTCCTAATCAATGCTTACATTGTCCCATTTTACACGTTACCTGACGCTACTGGCAAATATGCCAGAAGCCGGAAACGTAGTAAAGTGGGTAACGGCTAGCGGTAGATAGAACCTTAAAGTAGTATAATTATACGGAATGGGAACCCGCATTTGCAGTTCTGGCTGTGAACATATATTATATTAAAAAAGCCCTGTTGATTA
>CAYWAU010000142.1:0-4988 GCA_964456395.1 uncultured Dehalococcoidaceae bacterium | reverse complement strand
ATTTCGTCCAGCTGCACCGTATCGAAGAGGTACTGTATACCGGGCAGACGAAGTATCAATCTGCCCAGATTGTCCGCAGTAGTAACTTCGGTATATGCCTGGTGCTGGATGGCAAGATTCAGTCCAGCGAGGCGGATGAGTTTATCTATCACGAGGCTCTGGTTCAGCCGGCGATGATAACTCATCCCGGTCCGGACACGGTATTTATCGCCGGGGGTGGCGAAGGCGCGACCCTGAGGGAGGTTTTATTCCATAAAACGGTAAAAAGGGCAGTGATGGTTGATATTGATGAGGAGGTAATAGCCCTCAGCCAGAAATATCTGCCCGACCACAGCCGGGGTGCCTTTGAAGATAGTCGCACCGAATTGCACCACGTTGATGCCAGGGATTACCTGGCAAAGACGGATGATAAATTTGATATAATCATCATTGATTTACCCGACCCTATAGAGGAAGGCCCGGCTTATTTACTCTATACCAGGGAATTTTATCAGATAGTCCGTGACAGGCTTACTGATAATGGGATGATTGCTGTTCAAGCTGGCTCAGCCTCTCTGACTGAGCTATTGAACCTTACCGCCGTAAATAACACGCTGAAAAGCGTTTTCCCTATAGTTACTACCTATAAGACAGATATACCCTGTTTTGGGGGGGCGTGGGGTTTTTGTATAGCCTCGCTGAAATATGACCCGGCTCGGCTTTCCCCCGACGAGGTAGACAACAGAATTGCCGCCAGGTCATTAGCCGGACTGAGGTTTTACGACGGGCTGACTCACCAGGGTATGTTTTCAGTACCCAAGTATATACGTGAAGCCCAGATGAGTCAGCACAGACGGATCACCGATAAAGACCCGCTGTACCTGTATACCGGCTAGGCTGTTTATAACAACAGGCTAGGGCACTACGATTACAATCTCTTGTTATCGTGTTATCCCTAGCCTATATTTGTGCTTCTTAGGTAAAGCTGAAGTTACCGGTTCGGTCTGTTCTTATTGTAGCACTCGCTACAATATACCGGTCTGCCTTCACGGGGTTCAAACGGTACTTCGGTTTCCTTACCACACTCGGCACACACTGCGGGGAACATCTGGCGAGGCCTGTAGCCATAGCCACCACCGCCACCGTAACGCTCTGACTTTCTTGCCTGACGGCAAGCCGGGCATCGCTTGGGCTCATTGGTATAGCCTTTGGTCTGGAAGAACTCTTGCTCCTCGGCACTGAAAGTGAAGGTAGTCCCGCAATCGGAACACTCAAGTGTCTTGTCTTGAAAAGCCAACGGATGACCTCCTTTCTTCAATTAGTTGGTTAGCGCTAAGGTCATCCGCATCCGAGTCGAGCTAAAGTAATTTGATTGTATGTATGATAACCTATGACTGAAAACCACTACTGGTATTATATAATGAGAAATGCCGTTTTGCAATAGTCTGTACAAAAAATACTGAAATTTCTCACCGTTTGGTCTGCTTTTTTATGGCGAAAGCAAAGACAGCCGCCAGGAATTCAAGTATGCCCTGGACAAGAAAAAACAAATAATAGCTACCGGATAACTCAAAGGTGATGCCGCCGGCGTAGGCACCTATCGCCATACCAACCATGTGGCATGATATCGTCACCCCAATTATTGTGCCCATCCACATGTTGCCAAATAAATCGGCAACCAGCCCGGAAGTGAGCGGCGACGTGGTGAACCAGCCGAAGCCAAATAAAGCCACGGCAATGTAGAGCAACCACAGTGAGCCGCCACCGAGGAATACAAAAATAACCACGGTAAAAAACGATAGGCTACGGACAAAATGGGTAAAAGCAAGCACCTTGCTTCTCGTAAATCGGTCAGAGATATGTCCGGTAAGCAGCACACCAACGACATTTAAGCCTCCCTGGACGCTCAGGAGACTAGCACCAATCATTTCCGAATAGCCGACATCAGTGGCAAATATGACAATGTGGGTCATCATGAAGCCGCAGCCAATACCGCAGATGAACTGAGTCGCCAACAGCAGCCAGAAAGAGCCGGCCCTGGCAGCTTCGGTCAGGCTGCTGCCTGAGGTTGCGGTGAGTTTAGGCGGCAAAGCATCAGTCTCTGGCTTCGGGGATTGGATATCCGGTGCCGCTCCGTACAGAGGGTCGCCGTCAGGACCATACCCCTTGTCCTCAGGATTATTCCGCAGCAATAAGGTCAGAGGCAACACTAACACGAAGGTAACGCCAGCCCAGAACAGCATGGTCATCCGCCAGCCCCAGGAGAGCACCATATACTGTGAAAGCGGCGAGAGAACCATGGTTCCCATGGGCACGCCAGTGGCAGAGATACCCTGCGCTCTGCCTCTCTTCTTAACGAACCAGCGGTTTATCAGCACCTGGCTTGCCTGCAGAGCCTTTATCTCATACAAAAATCTACCGGCGAAGATATGCCAGATACTGGAAGCCAAGCCGTTGACCGTGCTGCTGAAAGTCTGCGTGGCTACGCATACAAACAGCATAGCCTTCGGCCCGAACCGGTCTACGAACCGTCCCAGAAACGGTGTGACGAGGGCAAAAAGGAGCAGCGCAAAGGTGTGGACTGAAGAGAGGGTAGCCCTATCCCAGCCGAACTCCTCCAGTATCGGCTTGAAGAAAATACCCACACCTACGGCACTCCACAAGAAAAGCATTACCCAAGAGGCGGCGACGACGTACCAGCCGTAGAAGAGTCTGGGCTTTTCGGCGATAGGCATTTTCTGGCTGCTGTTCAATGGGTTTTGCATCCTTCTTCGGCGATAGCAGGCTGGCTTCAAACCAAGTATACCAGTTACCGGCCGACAGGAAAAGTATCCGCCCGACGGGGAAAGGAGGCGAACAAATTTCCAGGGGCCTAAATTTTGATTTCAGAGCATTTTTTTCCTTCAAGACGATACTTGCAATTAACTAATAGTGTTTGCTTACCTCAACAAATTTTGTTATACTTTCTCAATAAAAAAGGAGGTAATAAATAATGGGCAAAAAGGAGATCATTTATTCGGACAGACTGGCGCCGTCAAGAAAGAGGTTTGCGTTTTCGCACGCCATCAGGGTAGGCAACACTATTTATATAGCCGGACAGACGCCCAGGGATAAGAACCATGTGATATGTCATAAGCGAGACTTTGTGGGCCAGATTGAGATGATTTTTGAGAATATGAAGGAATTGCTGGAGGTGGCTGGCTCCAGCATGCAGGATGTTGTCAAATTGAACTTTTTCAACCGGAATCTTTGGGACATAAATAAGATGATGCCTGTGTTCCGTAAGTACTTTGGCGACCATGTGCCAGCGATGACTTCTGTTGAGGTAGTTGCGCTATGGCATCCACACATCCTGGTTGAGGTCGAGGCAATAGCTGTTGTTGGTGAGGATCAGATAATATACGAGGGTACAGAAGTACCCGGCGTAAAATACGGCAAGCGATACACTGTGCCCGATGACACTGAGCCAGAATAGGTCGGATAAGTTTTATTATAAAGAGAAAATTATTCAGAAGAATTTTTTATAAGCCTAAATTTTAATTTTAGGGCGTGATTTTGTGCCCGAGATTAATCATTCCGGTGCCCTACCAGCCGTAGGAGAATCCGGGGCTGTTTGCGCACAGCATTTACCCGCCAAAAGAAAAAGCACCGCTTGAAAGCGGTGCTTAAACTTTGCTTTGGTAGCGGGGGTTGGATTTGAACCAACGACCTCCGGGTTATGAGCCCGACGAGCTACCACTGCTCTACCCCGCGCTGTTCTTTGAGTATATCCTTTTAACGATAATGTGTCAAGCCTGAGCCTGCTGGCGTTTGCGGTGGTTTTCAATATAGCGTCTGGCGAATCTGTCACGGCCCAAAACCAGGTCAGTCGCCAGAACCGTCGGCCGTACCTTAGCCGCGTCCACGATAAGGCAAGTTGCGCCGGCAGCAATAACCATTGCGACAAAAGTATTATTGAGCAGTTCACGGTCAGGCATGCCAAAGGAGACATTGCTCGCTCCCATAGTCACATTCACTCCGAGTTCGGCCTTAATCCGGCTAATAGACTCAATTACGGCCAATCCCGAGTCTGCCTCGGCGCCTATGGCAAAGGTCAGGACATCAATAACTACGTCCTCACGAGGGATACCGACTGCCTCCGCACGCTCCACGATTTTACGGGCGATGGCTACTCGCCGCTCCGCGTTCCTGGGAATACCTTCATCATCCTGCACCAGACCGATGACGGCCGCCCCATACTCTTTCACCAAGGGCAAAACCTTCGCCAGGGAGTGCTCTTCACCGGCAACCGAATTGATAAGCGGCTTGCCCTTGTAGACCTTAAGAGCAGCTTCCAAAGCCTCGGGTTTTGGACTGTCAATGCATAAAGGTACATCTACCGCATCCATTACTACCCGCACCGCCTGCGGAAGGAGGGATACATCATCCACACCCAAAGTGCTCACATTAACATCAATGATGTCTGCCCCGGCCTGTGCCTGCGCCATAGCTTCGCTACGGACAACCTCCAGATTACCTGCCTTTAAAGCCTCTGCCAGCTTCTTTTTGCCGGTAGGATTAATGCGCTCACCGATGAGCACTGTTGGCCGGTTATCCCCGATAATTACCTCTGCAGTGGCACTTGACACATGGGTTTCCATCATTAGGTATCTCCTTCTTATTTATATACGCCATATTCCCTGGCGGCGTCCATCATGGCGCGCAGATTGTCCGGGTTCCCCTTGTTCATACTTTTTGAAGGGCGGCCAGCAGATTTACTAAATCCCCGGGCATGGTGTTCCCTCCTCGGTTCGTTGATAATATACTAGCGGTAGATGTATTTTTGCTCGTTCCTGTCGGCATGCCGACCCGTTTTGTTGGAGTATATCAACAACCGAATTCCAAGTCAAAGCATGTTATCTACAAACTTGATTTCCCATTCTTTTTGGCGTAAAATTCACGTGTAGTGTATCTTCGCGGGTGTAACTCAGCGGCAGAGTGCTTGCTTCCCAAGCAAGACGTCGAGGGTT
>CAYWAU010000141.1:0-5035 GCA_964456395.1 uncultured Dehalococcoidaceae bacterium | reverse complement strand
GCCCAGCTCACCCAGATACTGAACCAGATTATAGGCAAAGGAATCATAGTTATCAATAACCAGAATCACGATATTATCTCCCCCGCCGCCTGGGGCGACAGCTTGAGCGCCTGAAACATCGCTCTGCCCTTGTCCAGAGTCTCAATATATTCCGCCTCCGGTTCGGAATCATAGACGATGCCGCCCCCCACCTGGAAATAAGCCCTGCCCTCCTTAATAATCATTGTCCGTATCACTATGTCCAGGTCCATGTCACCACTGAAGCTGAGGTAGCCCAGCGAGCCGGTATAAACACTCCTCCGGGTAGGCTCCATCTCATCAATAATCTCCATGGCGCGCACCTTGGGGGCACCGGTTATGGAGCCACCGGGGAAGGTGGCTTTAAGAAGGTCAATGCGGTTTTTACCCTCGCTCAATCTGCCGACGACCGTAGAGGTCAGGTGAAAGACGGTGGGATAGGTCTCCAGAATAGTCAGTTCCGTAACATTCACCGTTCCGTAGCGGCAGACGCGCCCAATGTCGTTCCGCTCAAGGTCAACAATCATAATATTCTCCGCCCTGTCCTTAACGCTCGCCACCAGCTCCTGAGCCAGCGCCCTGTCTTCCTCCGGGGATTTACCGCGAGGCCGGGTTCCCTTGATGGGACGGGTCTCCACCCAGTCGCCCCGAACCTTGAGGAACCTTTCCGGCGAAGCACCCACCACGCTCACCCCATCAAAGTTAAAATAATTAGCGAATGGCGCCGGGTTAATTTTTCGTAAGCGTTTATAAAGCTCGTATGGTGCCATACCTAAATCAGCCTCAAACCTCTGGGAAAGGTTTACCTCAAAGATGTCGCCGGCACATATATATTCCCTGGCGGTCGCCACCGCTTCAAGGTATCCCTCATGAGAAAAGTTTGATTTAAGCACGATACCTTTGCCGACGGAGGTCACTTCACCAGCATAGAGCGGGGGCGAATTCAGCACATGGTCTTTAACTTCTTTCAGCTTTGCCCCCGCCCGGCGCTGCCTCCGGCTCTCACTTAACTCCGGGAATCCGGTGGCTACCAGATATGACTTCCCTTCCAGATGGTCAAAAGCCACCATGGCATCATAAAAAGCCAGATAGCACTCAGGCAGATTCAAATCGTCAACCGCCGCAGCCGGCAGGCGCTCGATAAAATGGCACAAATCATAACTGAAATAGCCGACGGCGCCGCCGATAAAGGGAATGCCCGCCTGACTGCCGTCCAGAGAATATATCTCCAGCAATTCCCCGAGTACGTCAAAGGGATTGCCCTGCCTTATTTCCTCCACTCCATCTCTAATGAGAGACACCTTATCGCCGCGACTCCTGAGCACCAGGAACGGGTCGCTGCCCATAAATGAATAGCGTCCCAGCTTCCCCGGGTCCATGCCGCTGTCCAGAAAAAAACTGAAAGGTCTTCCGGCAAATGTTTCAAAGCACTGCGGGGCACTTAGTGGAGTTTGTATTTCTTCTACAATTGGATAACGCGCCATCGTCTTGAACCGCCAGCTCTGGATTGAATCACTATTGATTATATACATATACAGCGCCTTTATAAAATAGCTGAATCTCATTTTTATAATGTTGCCTGTTCTTTCTCGCTCTGCTATGCTTTGAGAAACGGTAACCATGCCAAACAACGGTATCACAGGTAGCACTATACAGTTTCGTCGCCGGGATTATGTCAAGATAACCATCTTTGGCTTTGCCCTGACAGCTTTGTGGCAGAGTATGCACTTAATTATCCTGCCGCTGCGACTGCTCGACTTTGTCCCTGAAACGCTGAAAAATACCTACATCGGGTGGCTCACCTTTGCCGGTCTGCTGCTGGCCATGGTTGTCCAGCCAATAGCCGGAGCCATCAGCGACCGCTCCAGCTTCAGGTGGGGCCGGCGGCGACCTTATATCCTGCTGGGCGGCATCGTGTCACTGCTGTTCATCCCCGGCATCGGCCTGGCCGGGAGCTACGCCGCCATTTTTGCCGTTTACTGCCTGCTGCAACTCAGTACCAATACAGCCCAGGGGCCCTACCAGGCATTTATTCCTGAACTGGTTCCTGAAAGAAAGAGAGGACTTGCCTCAGGGATAAAAGTTCTGCTCGAAATACTAGGCGGGGTTGTTATAATATATCCCATCGCCATCCTTATGGACCGTTATTTCGCTGGGGAGGGTAGCCAGTGGTTATGGCTGGTTCTGGGTATACTGGCTGTAGTCCTGCTCGGAGCCATGATTGCCACTGTGATAACGGTTAAGGAGCCACCAGTAAACGGTGGCAGGCAGAGGACTCCGCTACTGGCAACGTTGTACCAGACCTTGAAGGACGTTTGGGCCAACCGTGATTTCTTCTGGTTTCTGGTATCCCGCCTGCTTATCTTCATGGCCTTCACTACTATACAGCAATACATGTTGTACTTTCTCAGAGATGTCATCGGCGTTACCAACCCCGCTGAGGCGACGGTCAGGTTTTCCATATTAGCTGTCGTTGGTATGCTGGTCATAGTCTATCCAGCCGGTTTGCTATCGGACAGAATAGGGCGGAAGCCAGTCATCATTACAGCCGGACTTCTGGGCGCTGTTGGCATTGCCATCATTTTTCTGTACCAGAACTATAACGCAATACTATTAGCCGCAGGCGCTATTGGAGTAGCCATCGGTGCCTTTAATAGCTCCAACTGGGCACTGGCCACGGATTTAGTACCAAAAAGTGAGGAAGCACGGTATCTCGGTCTGACCAATCTAGCCACGGCTGGTGGCGCTGCCCTGGCACGCCTCATCGGCCCGGCTATTGACCATTTTAACCGCTACAGCCCCGGACTCGGCTATAAGGTTATGCTGCTGGTTTGCCTTGTTTACTTTATGGCCGGTTCGGCACTGGTATTAAAAATCAAGAGGCAAGATTAACCCAACCAGGGCAGCATTATTTTTAATCCCAAGGCAGCCAGCGATACGAAACCCACATATAATATCGTCCTGCCCAACCAGCAGAAAAAGAAGAATCTCCAGAAGGGAAAGCGCAGGGCACCGGCGGCAATGCCGACCAGGTCAAAGATAAAAGGCACCAGTGAGAAGACGAATATGGTCAGAGTCCCCCACCTCCGCACCCAGCCCTCAACCCGCCCGTACATTTTGCTCCTCGCCACCAGGCTGCGCCCACTATAGCCGGCTATATAGCCAATTATTTCACCAATAGCCGCCCCGGCACCACCGACAAGGCCAATGATGATTGGTGATGGCATAGGCATGTTGGCACCTAATGCCGTCAGTATCATCATATTACCTGCCGGCAGGATAAGAGTAGCATTGAAGGTGACGCTGATAACAAAAGCTCCCAGATAGCTATAGGCTTTCAGTTCCTCTATCCTGCCCGGATAATGCCTGTAGAAGTAGAATATGCCCACCGTAATAACTATGACCAGTAGCAGACCCAGCAGAGGAACCGTTTTACTTCTCAGCCAGCCCAGCGCCCCAGCTCCACCATGCTTTTTGTTATTGACTGTATTGGTCATTTTGTTCTTTGCATCCAGAGAGTATGGCTATACCTTCTACACGCCTAGCTTTTAAAGTAGAACTCTAGCGATTTTCTTAGTCTAGAATTAAATTAACACAAAATAGTATTGACAAATACCTTAAAGTTTGCTATGCTATATATAGCAGCTGAAATCAGCTTTATCGCTGATGTAGGCGGCTCCCTCAGCCCTCTTAGAGAGGGCTTTTTCTTATGGGTAAATGACGAATCCATAATTATCTTTTTTTGAAGCCTCTAATATATACCTTGGCTTAATCTTTTTATAGAGCCTATGTATCCCCCACCATGCATGCATAGGCGTATGGTCATGCCGTAATCGTGCCAGGTATGCACTAATATCGGCAAGCTGAACAAAGTAAGAATACTGCGAGTGTCTTGAAAAGGGATCCTCAATAATTTTTACCACGGGAGCTTGATAATACCCACCATAGTGGCTTGGAATCGGATTATAAACCCTCATCTTTCTTGATAATATTCTGGCCATCTTTTCGTAGCCTTCATCATTAACAACAATCCCCAATTCCTGCTTTGCTACTAACCAATTTTCAAATCTCTGAAAAAACATCGTCCAAGCAATCTCACTGATTTTACCAGGAGATGGCAATTGAGGAGAGCCTTTGTTAATGCTTACAGTGAGAATAGTTACCTCCTGTGAAGACCGTATAAACTCTGCTGTTCGTGTGAAAATTCTGGTTCGGTCTGCATAAGACAAACTCAGTCTTCTAAAATCGCCTCTGTTCCTCCACAAGTCTGTTGCCCGCAAATCAGCTTTTAATGCAAGTCCAAAGTCTCTTTTAAGCCCTTGCCTAAACACCCTCACTTTCTCAAGAAATATCTTCCAGTTTGAATCGGCAAGAATGATTCCGCTTAAAGTAAAATACCGAGTTATTGCGACATTATGCCCATCATCGCCAGATTCATCAACATATGCAATGTACATCTGCAAATGCTCCTGATTACACCTAAACTAATTAACAAGAAATAACGATTAATTTAGCTAGCATTAAATATACCACTCCATTTGGTTTGAGTCTACTATTATATAACCGACTTGTTTTTCTATCCCCGTACTGGTTATAATGAACGGTAACCGGAAAGGAGACTTTTAAAAATGCCGTCTTACGCCTTTTTTCAGAAGCAGTTTATTCCTCTGGAAGAAGCCAAGATAGGAATAATGACCCATGCCCTTCACTACGGCACTGCTGTTTTTGAGGGCATCAGGGGTAACTGGAACAGCGAGCAACAGCAGACCTACATCTTCCGTCTTAAAGAACACTACGAACGACTTGAGAAAGGGTGCCGGGTTATGAATATTGCCCTGACTGATCCCCTTGATGAGCTCTGCCGGTTAACCATTGAACTGGTGGCAAAGTGCGGCTTCCAGGAGGATGTCTATATAAGGCCGATGGCTTATAAGAGCTCTCAGGCGCTGGGGGTGCGCCTGCATGACCTGGAGGATGACTTCTTTATGTTCGTTATCCCCTGGGGACCTTACCTGGA
>CAYWAU010000140.1:0-5128 GCA_964456395.1 uncultured Dehalococcoidaceae bacterium | reverse complement strand
CTTATGATTGGCGTCTATCTTATATCATACTGGGCGGTGTAGTTTTAATATTAGTGGTTTTATTTGCTCAGTTTCTGAGGCGTGACCCGACTCAGATGGGGCAGCTGCCCTACGGTGCAGATGAAGGAAAACAACCGGAATTAAAGTCCGATACTCAGGCGTTTTCCCTCAGGGAGGCAGTTTATACTCCGCAGTTCTGGGTGGCTTTCAGCATTTTTTTCTGCTTCGGGTTTGGGGTTTTCGCTATAGTAGTACATATTGTGCCGCACGCCATTGAGTTGGGAATCTCAGCCACCAGTGCCGCCAACATTTTATCTTGCAGGGGCGGGATGAGTCTTGTTGGCAATTATGTGCTGGGTGGTGTTGCCGACAGAATCGGCAACAGGCAGATTTTTATTGCTGGCTTTATTATGATGTTGGCAGCTTTTTTCTGGCTGGTGCCAGCCAGAGAGCTGTGGATGCTTTACCTTTTTGCTATTATCTTTGGCTTCGCTGGTGGAGGTATGGGTGCATCAGAATCGCCTCTGGTAGCCGGCCTTTTTGGGCTGAGCTCACATGGTTTGATTTACGGGGTTGCTCACCTTGGCTTTACCGCTGGAGCGGCGGTCGGTCCGGTTGTGACCGGTTATATATTTGACTCAACTGGAAGCTACCAGGTGGCTTTTCTGGTCTGTGCTGTTTTTAGCATTATCGGTCTCATGCTGGCAGCTATATTAAGACCGACTGAAAAAAGATCGGGAAAGGAGTAAATGTGACTTAGAGCATATAGTAACCAGAGAATGTGAATACCGAATACAGAGGGTTTTATTTGCATTTGGTTGCTGATTTGACAGGTGGTCTTTTTGTGGCTAGAATTGGCTAGATATAATAAGGAGGGTATTATGGGCAGGATACAAGAAAGCGACCGCTTCTTAGCCAAGACTGATAATGGTAAAGAATATATCATCATCCAATATCAGGAGTATATTGATGTCTCTAGCCATGATAACCCAAATGATGAGATAGAGGGTTTAAAAAGCCTCCGCACTGATGATGGATTACATGTGAATGTTATTGATTCCAAAACGTTTAAGGTCGTCGAGACTAATGAGCTCATTCGGAAGGTCTGAAAGAGGATATTTCTCATAATGTCGATAGCCTTCATTTTCGTATAATGATGCAATTACATGAAGACCATCGCTAGTTAGTTTTATATCAATCTGGTCTTTGGGCAATCTCTCCATTATTTCTCTATGCCTCCTGTCCCAATTCACGCCTGAATTGGCTGATTTATTTTAGTAGCAACCAAAACCGAATAGTACTGTGGCCAGAGCCGCTTTTCTGGAACTGGCCCATGAGTATGACCATATGGATATTTACGGTGATTGGACCACAGAGAGTATGATGGCTAAAGGGCACGCTGTGCATGCCTTTATTACCAGGAAAGCACCGGAACTGATCCTGAAGGGGATGGAGCTTATGGGTTCTTACGGTTATGTCCGTGAAAACCACTACGAGAAGTATTATCGTGATTCTGCGGAAGCAAAAATAGTTTTAGGTGGTGTGCATTATGGTTTATTTACCACCTGCCGGCAATTTTATGACCTGGACTACTCTTCATTTGGCCCGGGAAAAATTAAAAAGCCAGCTTGAGGGAGAAGGGTTAATGATTGTGGTAAAATTATTCGCCAGTATGTTAACCCTCGATGACCTTCTTGAGGAGGGGAAGAATCCCGCCAGCCTTCCGTATTTTTTCAGCGGTGCCTGATAAGGGGTTGAAAGAGACAGCCTTTCCTGACTTTAAATTCTTCAGTTCGCCTTTTTCAGTATCAATTTCGATTTCATCCCCTTCGTTAAAAATTTGACTGACCCCTTCGCGTATTATGGGGTACAATCCCAGCCCGATGCAGTTTCTGAAGTATATTCTGGCCATTGACTCGCAGATGACAAAATTAATTCCGAGTACTTTGACAACCTCAGTCGCTTGCTCCCGGCTTGAACCACACCCGAAGTTATTACCAGCAACAATAACGTCACCATCTTTCACGGTTTTTATGAAATCCTTGACAATGGGTTCAAAAGCGTAGTTTTTTAACTCATCTATAGGCAGGTGAAGCCTTGCCGCCGGTGTTATCCCGTCGGTATCAATGTTATCCCCAAATTTTCTGACTCTACCTTTTATTATTGACATTTATATCACCTCTCTCGGATCAACTATACTTCCTGTGATGGCAGAAGCCGTGACTGTGGCTGGTGAAGCCAGATAAATCTCGGCATCAGGGCTTCCCATCCTCCCTTTAAAGTTTCTCGTAGTTGCTGAAATGCATCTTTCCCCCGCAGCTAGGACGCCGGTATACCCGGTACAAAAACCGCAGTAAGGGTTGCCTATCATTGCCCCGGCTTCAACCAGTGTGCTGAATATCCCCTTATCTGAAGCTTCTTTATAAAGTTCCCATCAGCCGGGAAGCAGAAATCCAGCCGGCTGACGATATCATAGAAGAAATGGCCAGGGTAAAAACCAAGAAAGAAATAGAAAAAGTCAGAAAAACGGCCAGAATTGCCGATATTGGCTTTAAAACCTTTCTGGAATACGCACGGGTTGGTATCAGGGAATACGAACTGTCCGCAGAGATGGAATTCGCCATGCGTAAAGCCGGAGCCGATGACAACTTTACCCTGCTCAGCTCCGGAAAACACAGCTATGCCATGCACCTGCCTACGGACAAAAGGCTTGAAAAGGGAGGTATTATCCTTGGCGAGATAACGCCCCTCTGTGAGGGCCAATTTATCCAGCTCTGCCGGACTGTGGTCCTCGGTAAGCCAAGCCCCGTTCTGGCAGAAAAATATGACATGCTTCTTGAATCATTGGAGCAGGCTCTGAAAGCCATCAAGTCAGGAAATCCAGCCTCATTAATATCGAAAAATATGAACAAAGTCATCAGCGATGCCGGTTACGCCAAGTACTGCTATCCTCCCTATATGAGAGCACGCGGGCACGGCGTTGGCGTGGGCTCTATTGCTCCCGGCGGAACCATCGACGACGATTCCAAGGAGATGCTCCGAAGCCAGCAGGTCATAATTGTTCATCCCAACCAGTATCTGCCTGAAACGGGATACCTGGCGTGTGGCGAAACGGTTATGGTCACGGACACCGGGCTGGAACGTCTGGCAAAAACAGAAACTAAACTACATATAAAAGAGGTATAAGCATGGAGACTATGAGAGCCACCTTGAGAAGAGGCCGAAATGCCTGGGACAAAATCAATATGCCGGAGAGCGAGTTCCAGGAAAGGGTCGAGAAGATTAGAAGTGAGATGAAAAAAGAGGACATTGATGTTCTCTTGGTTTACGGGGATGCCTGGCGGGAATACGGGAACCCCAGCTATATAAGCAACTTTTATCCAGGAATGGGTGGAACTATAGCCTTGATACCACGGCAGGGCGAGGTAGCCCTTCTTTTTTGGGGCTCTGCCCGTGGGATAGAGTATACGCAGAATATCACCTGGATAAAGGAGCTCAGACCGGGCGCGGATATAACCAGTTCGTGCGTCAAATATCTGGAACAGCTCGGGCTTTTCCCTTCAACCATCGGATTAGCGGGACTCAAGCAGTTGATGCCGTATCTTCAGCTGCAGTCTTTTTATAAATCGCTCAGCGGATGCAAAATAGTTGATGCTGACCATATTGTCAGCGATATGAGAATGGTAAAGTCCCCGAGGGAACGCGACCAGATTCAGCGGGCCTCCCGCGTTTTGACCGGCGCCTTTGACATTATCGCCAGTGCCCCCCTGGAGAGCCTGAACGAGATAATCCTTGAAGCGACTTTAGACAGGTACGCACGCCTCGAAGGGGCGGAAGATGTTAGAATACTCATCGCCAAGCCTCGGGAAGAAAAATGGGCCTTTAGACCTGTTGAAGATAGTCAGATGTTGCCGGGAGAAACCATCATTATATATCTGGCTGTTGAATTAGAGAGGTACTGGTCGGAAATTATCAGAACATTCGTGGTTGAGCCGTCGTGTCTGGCACCAGCCAAGCGCGAAAACTATAATGAATTTTACCAAAAGATAATGGGCATGTTGAAACCGGGGAAACCAGTATCACGATTCTACAGGGAAGCCGTCAGTGAGCTGGAGAAAAGCGGCACTGGTTACGTGCCGGACTATGGTTTGGGGCAGGGGATAGGTCAAAGTACGAATGAACTCCCCGTAATCACGGAAGAGGACGCCAGCGAGCTTAAAGAAGGGATGTGTTTAACACTGCGTTTGCTGATGAGGGATAAGGAAATGGGCGCCTTCATGATAGGAAATACGATTCATTTATCAAAAGATGGCCCTGAACTGTTAACCGGGTAAAAATAGTCCTCTGGTCATCTGCCTGCATACCTCGGGAACTGGTGCCCCCAATGGAATTCGAATCCATGTTGCCGGCTTGAAAGGCCGGTGTCCTAGGCCTCTAGACGATGGGGGCGTACGTGTTAAGTATAGCAGAGAAGTACCCGGCAGGCAATGCAGTCTGGCATCATGGTCATTAGACAGTGTCAGCTTGCCTGAGAGGCGCTTTTGTTGTAAAATAGTATATAGTGGATGAGTTTGTGCGAGGTGACATGTATGCCTATTTATGAGTATGAATGCGGTCGTTGCCGTTATCGTTTTGAAATGAAGCAGGGATTCGATGAAGAGCCGCAGGCAATGTGCCCCCAGTGTCAGGGGAGGGCCCGGCGCGTCTTTCACTCGACGCCGGTTATATTTAAAGGAAGCGGTTTCTATATTACCGATAGTCGCAAGGGTAAGGAACCACAGCCGGGTAAGGGGGAATCTGAGGCAGGCCAGAAAGAAAAGGGTAAGTAGTGTAATGAAGTGAAAGCTCTGCTTCAGCGAGTCAGTCAAGCTTCAGTTAGCATCGCTGGTGAAGAAGTGGGCAGGATAGACCAAGGGCTGGTGGTTTTTCTCGGCGTGGCTAACGGCGACACAGAAAAGGATGCGCAGTATTTGGTGTCGAAAATCATCAATCTGCGCATTTTTGCTGATGCTGAAGAAAAGTTTAACCTATCGGCTCTGGATATTAAGGGTGAGCTTCTGCTGGTGAGCCAGTTCACCCTTCTGGCTGATACCAGAAAGGGACGTCGCCCCAGCTTTATTGAGGCGGC
>CAYWAU010000139.1:0-5129 GCA_964456395.1 uncultured Dehalococcoidaceae bacterium | reverse complement strand
GCTGGTTCCGGTTGAATAATAAGCTTCATGGCGTTCAAGAAGTCCTGCCATTGGGTTTTTTCCAGGGCCAGCTTGGAATGCCCCTTGGCCGTGATATAGTAATACCGCCTTTGCCGTCTATTGGGTAACATCTGCCACTTCCCTGTGATTGAGCCCGACTTTTCCAAGCGGTGCAGAGCCGGATAAAGAGTCCCCTCCTTAAATTTAAAGTAGCCCTGGCTCCTGGCTGCAAGCTCCTTGACGATCTGGTAGCCGTACATTGGCTGCCGCTCCAGTAAGCAGAGAAGTAGGGAGTTGGAACTGCCTTTTATTAAACCATGTCTTGATGCCACTCTAATCACCTCGCCTGCCATATTTACTTAGAGTTTCTAGGTATAATAACACTGATTTATCGGCTTGTCAATGGCTTTAAGGACTTTTTGCCATAGTTAATAGAGGTGGTGACGGTGATAGCAGGCGACTTGAGGCAGGCTCTACAAAATGCTATAGTACCAAGAGGCAGCTTGCCTGTGACTGAGCCGGAATTGTTTTTGACAATTGAGGTGGTTTCGTATCCCGGGGAAGTGCCGGAACTGGCAGACGGGCCAGATTTAGGATCTGGTGCAGCGATGCGTGGGGGTTCGAGTCCCCCCTTCCCCACTTCTTAGGTACACTTATTCAGGCTTCGTTAAACTCTGGCTGATATTTTACAACGCCACTCCGCCCTGACAATGCTCCCTCGTGAAGTTCTAAAATCATCCAGGCTTCATCGGGAACTTCAAACTCACATTCAATGCCCCTGGGCTTAGCCGGAATGAAGCCGAAACGCGGGTAGTAATCCGAATGACCTAATACTACCACTATTTCATGACCAAGACGCCTGCATTCTTGAAGCCCCTCACGGACCAGCTGCGAGCCTACCCCTTTTCTCTGGTAAGAGGATAATACGGCCATCGGGCCGAGTCCCAGAGCCCCAAAGCTGGTATTACCTGATTCGATTGTGACCGGGCTAAAAATTATATGCCCTATAACGTTGTCTCCATCAGTGGCAACCAGTGAAATAGTATATGCCTGCCTTGAGCGAAGCTTTTCCACAAGGTCTGCTTCAACGGAACTCCCGAATGCCTCTTCGTTAACATTACGGATAGCGGCTGAATCTTGAGGAGTTTCCGGGCGAATAGCTACCAAGAGAACCTCTAAACATTTTAATCGAATAATGCTATTCTATCAGATAAAAAGCGCCAAAGCCACCTCTAAAGCACACATTTCAGGTATTAGGTAGAAATTGCCACAGCGGAGGCAGGTTCTGTGGGGAAGAGCTGAACGAAGACCGGTGCTGGTAGTCCAGAAACTGCTTCCATCAACTAAGTGGTACTGTAATCACTTGTTGTCGGGCGGATTGAGGTGGATGATTCAGAAATGAAGGTGAGCTATACCACCCCCATGCCTCCGGACAACCCGCTATGTGATTTCTGTTTTTACGCCAAGCGAGTTCCCATATAGTTTTTCAAGGAGGGATTTTATCTCTCTGAGTCTCTCCGTATCGTGGGCTAATCGGGTCAGTCGGTAAGCTGCCCATCTCTCAATTTCGGAGTCAGGTACGCCTAACGCTCGGGCAACGTTTATCGTCGCGTCGGTCACTCTTCTTGAGTAACTGGTGCTCTCTTCAAACCGAGCTTGCACGCCACAGGCTATAGCCTCCATCTTGTTGAGAGATTTACGCTGCGTCCCCCCTGTTTGTTTCTCAACTCGGTACAGGTTTGAAGTGTTCATAAGCTGATTACCTTCCTTTAATTGCTTACCCCTTTAATTGCTTACCCGTGTTCCTGGCAAGTCTCTCTTGCCTGTTCTGAAGCGGAAAGTGGCCATAGTTCCATTACCGGACGAAGCTTGGCTCTTTTGTAATGCTTACTTTTTACCTCCTTCCTTTTTGATTTCGTTTTCAAAGAGCCTTCCTTTGATGGGCATATCCCATCTCTCAAGAAAATCTCTGAAGTCCTTTCTATCAATGCGGTAATGACCACTGGGCAGGCTAAATGCCTTTAGTTGTCCACTCTTAATCCACTCAAGAACCGTACTTTTACTCACCTGGCAGTATGCGGCGATGTCCCGCGATGTTAGGCGCACACTTACTTTGTAGTTATCTTTCGGCAAAACGAGTTCCTTTACAATTTGGCAAAAGTAATGACTCGCGTATTCCAAGTGTTTCTGACAAAATACGCATATCACACATATGATAAGAATGAGAAGTAACAAACACATCACAGGACAGGGCAAAAATGTCACAAAAAAGTCACAAAAGCGGTGTAACTTCGGGTAATCAGGTGGGGAGGAACGTGGAGGGAGTGCTTATCATTAAAATTTGACACGGCGTTATATTGCTGGTAATATAAATTGTCTCGGAAGTATTTGGACCGGGTAGAAGATGAATGACTAAGACCAAGATACCGGACTTCGGCGTCAAGCATGTATCCCGCTCCAGCCTGCCGCCAGAATCAGGCGTAGTGGTAAAAAGTAAGGTATGGTTGGAGAAGGACGGCAAGCTGTTTATGGGGTGGGGCAGGGTAATGCTTCTGGAACGTATTGACCAGCTTGGTTCGATATCGGCGGCAGCCAAATCAATGAAACTGGCTTACCGAAATGCCTGGCTCTGGGTGGAAGCCATGAACAAACTGGCACCGGCACCACTGGTGGAGAAATACACAGGAGGTAGCCGGGGGGGTTATGCCAGGTTGACTGAGGAAGGGTGCCGGATTGTCGCTGAATATAAGGAAAAACGCGTCAAAGTTCGGGAAATACTGAAGTAAAAAATAAATTTTTTAAGTGGCGTTATATCAATATAGATATAGCGATAGTTATATAGTGATAAAATCTATCAGGATGGAAAGGTGGAATTAATTACGCGGATACTTAAGTTAGTACTAATAGGCATGGTATTGATTATAGGTCTTGGTGGATGTGCTGAAAAGGAGGAAGCATCAATCGGGGTGGCGGTTGAATTTATGGACCATGCCGCCTGCGCTTATATCAGTCAGGATAAGGGATGGTTTGAGGAGGAGGGTTTGAACTTAACTGCCTACGAAAGTTATGCCTCCGGTATGGCTCTGGCTTCGGCTTTAGCCCGGGGTGATACGGCGGTCGCCTACATCTGCTTGGTGCCGGCCATTAATGCCTACGCCAACGCCGGGGTGCCCATAAAGGTAGTAGCCGGTACGCATAAGTACGGCTATGGTCTGGTAGCTAATATGGACAAAATAAAGACTGTCACAGATTTGGAAAAACCTGATATTCGCTTTGGCTGCGTGAGAGAGGGCGGTGCCGTTGATGTCTTGCTCCATAAGATAATAGATACCTGTCATCTTGATGAGGGTAAGGTACTGGCCAACGTACAGCGGATGAATCCACCAAAACAGGTTATGGCTATCAAAACGGGGCAGCTGGATGCTGCCATTCTGCCGGAGCAGTGGGCAACCATGGCTGAGGAACTTGGCTTTAAGATGCTGCTGATGAGTCAGGATGTCTGGCCCGAGATGCAGGGCAGCGTCCTGGTGGTGAAAGAAGACCTGATAAGTGAGAATCCAGCGGCGGTGAGGAAGCTGATAAAAGTATCACAACGGGCAACTGACTGGGGTAATCAGCACCCCGAAGAAGCGGCTGAGGTTGTGGCCAGGCAGTTGCAGGCTGCTGGCAGTGAATTATTACCGGTTGAGGTAGCCGATGTCGCTTCAGGTTTAGCCATCACTCCTGAGGTGCTGCTGCGCTCCATGCGCCGGCTGGAATATACCACCGGTATTGACCCTGTGGTGGTGCAGGATATTATAGATTATGTGGCGAAGCTGGGTTACATAAAGAGCAGCTTCAAAGCCGAGGACATTCTTGATTTGAGGTTCCTTGAAGGTGACCGTGCTCAGTAAATTTAAACCGGGGTGGGGGTTATTGCCCGTAGTCGTCTTCCTGGGGGTATGGGAGATGGTGGCTAGGCTGGATATACTGCCAGGTCACTTCTTCCTACCCCCTTTTTCTACTGTGGCCGTAGAATTCTATTACCTGAGTGCCAGTGGGGTGCTTGGCGAAAATTTCCTGAGCAGCCTGGTCAGGGTTCTGATCGGTTTCTGCACTGGCTCTATAGCTGGCATACTGGTTGGCACCATAATGGGGTGGAGGACGGCCGTAGACAAGGCACTGAACCCTATAATCAGCCTTTTTTACCCGATTCCTACCCTTGGCTGGATACCCCTGCTGATGCTGTGGATAGGTATAAATGAGATGCTGCCAATTACTTTAATCTTTATCTGTTCCTTCTTTCCGGTCCTTTACAACACAGCTACCGGCATCAGAAATGTGGATAAAGACTATATCAAGGCGGCAAAGACTCTGGGGGCATCGGACGGCAGGATTCTGACTACTGTGGTTATGCCGCTGGCCCTGCCCAATATTTTCACCGGGCTGAGGCTGGAAGCGGGGATGGCCTGGCGGGTGATAATCGCCGCCGAGATGGTGGCTATCCCCACCGGGATTGGTGCCTTGCTCATGAAAGCGGAAAGCCTGATTCGTATTGACATCATCATCGTTTGTCTTATTGTACTGGCAGTAATGTGTCTTGCCTTTGAAAAGTTCTTTGAATATCTGGAAGCCAGACTGACTGCCAAATGGAGGTGACATGCCATCCATAACACTTGAGAATGTAAGTAAATACGTTTGCCAGGATGTGAACCTTGAAATATTTGATAAAGAATTGCTGGTTTTGCTGGGTACCAACGGTGCCGGTAAAAGTACCCTGATTAATATTATCGCCGGACTAATTGATTATAAGGGGTCGGTACTGTTTGACGGTGTCCCGGTGGACAAACTGCCGGCGCATAAAAGAGAGGTAGGCTACCTCTTTCAGAGTCTGGTCTTGTTTCCTCACCTTGATGTCACCGCCAATATAGCTTATGGCTTGAGTACCCGAAAGTGGCCACAACATCGGATAGAAACCAGACTAAACGAATTGCTCAAGTTGATGGGTATAAGGCACCTGGCCTCGCGGTACCCCGGGCAACTGAGTGGTGGTGAGAGGCAGCGAGTGGCTCTGGCCAGAGCCATTGCTTCATCGCCCCGGGTGCTGCTTCTGGATGAGCCGCTATCCAGTCTGGATGCCCAGACTGCCA
>CAYWAU010000138.1:0-5161 GCA_964456395.1 uncultured Dehalococcoidaceae bacterium | reverse complement strand
ACCGGGCTTTCCAGCCCAGGTTGTCCATCTTCTCAACGTTATACCTTACCTGGGGTACGTCTCCCGGCCACCCCCTGTCCCCCCCCGTGTAAATGAGTTTGACATCCTTGAGCCCCAATTCCCCGACCAGCATTCCGGCTATGGAGTTTACGTCGGTAGCCGTCGAGCAGCCGAGGTTAATGGCATTAACCCCGTCCTGACACTTTCTAAATCCAAAGAGAATACCGTCTATGCAGTCTCCGACATGCAGGTACGGCTTGGTTTGCTTACCGTCCCCGAGTATCTCCATTTCGGAGGGGTTTTGTTTCAGCTTTTTAATAAAATCGGCGATAACTCCGTGGGTTATTCTCTTGCCGACGACGTTGGCAAACCTGAAAATCCATGCCTGCATTTCAAAGGTATGGCAAAACGCGCTTATCAGGCCTTCCGAAGCCAGCTTGCCGGCACCGTAGAGGGAGATTGGCAGTACCGGGCCGTAGTCTTCAGGCAGGGGAATTACCGGCGTTTCACCGTAAATCGTCCCGCTCGATGAGAATATTATCTTCTTGACTCCGTTAACTCTCATTGCTTCGAGGACGTTGTAGGTGGCGATTGTTTCCTGTTTTAGATCCAGTTCTGTATTTTCTATACCCCACCTTGCTTCCGGATTAGCCGCCAGATGGCAGACCACCTCATGCCCTGCAACCGCCTGCTTTACTTTATCCAGGTCGAGTAAGTCCGCCTGTATTAGCTGGAAGCTGTCCTTCCCTGTATGTTCCTCTATAAATTCCAGCCGTCCGGAACTCAGGTTGTCGAACACCGTTACCTGGTTTCCTTCAGCAATCAGCCTGTCAACCAGGTGGCTGCCGATGAATCCGGCGCCACCGGTAACGAAGTATTTTTTCGACCCGTTTACCATATAATCCTTATGCCTTTATACAGTCATTCAATCATTACCGAGTTTGACGACACAGTTTTTAGATGAAGACTCATAAGCAGCGAAGACAAGTCTTAAGGCCTCCAGGCCGTCATAACCGCTTCCCGAAGGCTCTCTGTTCTCCTCGATAGCGGTAACGAATTCTCTCAATTCCTCGTATAAAGACCGGTCATCTCCGCGGTATTCTGTAGTTTCTTCTCTAAAGGGTTCTCCGAAAGCCCTTTTACCGAGAATAACCTTTTCCGTGCCGTAACTTCCTCCCAGACCTTCTACTCGTATATAGCCGTCCTGACCGAAAATCTCAAATGAAAACAGGTTTTTCCACTCGGTCAGGCTGGAGTGCAGAGACGCTATCTGACCTTTTGCCGTGGAAAGGAGGACGAAAGCATTGTCCTCCAGCGGGGCTATATCCCAGTAACTGGTGCTGACAAAACCGGTAACCTGGCTGAAATCTCCGATGAACCACCGAAACAGGTCCAGGATGTGTATTCCCTGCTCCATTAGCTGACCGCCTCCGGCGAATTCGGCTTTAGCCTTCCATTCATTCTCGTAGCCCGGTCGGCCGCAGTAGCCGTGCCGGCACCGGGCGTGCATCGGTTTACCGATAACACCTTCATCGAGCCATTCTTTTGCCTGTTTAATACCGGGGTGATGGCGGTAATTGAAGCCGCATTTAAACTGCACCTTGCTGTCCCGGTGGGTCTTCAGCATCTCCTCTGCCTCTTCAATGGTTCGAGACAGGGGTTTTTCACAGAGGACATGCTTGCCGTTCCGCATGGCGGCTATGCTCATTTGAGCGTGGAGATAGACAGGAGAGCAGATAATCACTGCGTCGATGTCGTCACGACCGACTACCTCTTCCCAGTCAGAGGTAGCCTGGCAGTCCATATCTTCGGCCAGCGCCCCGGCGGCCTCTATGTCTGTATCGGCTATCGAGACCAACCTGACTCCCTCCAGTTGTTTCAATGCCCGGGCTCGTCGCTTGCCCTGGAGCCCGGCTCCTATCAGTCCTGTATTCAATCTATACCTGCCGTATTAAATATTCCGTTTTATTCGAATCATGAACGTATAATATTACTCGACAATACGTCTTAACGTGTAAATGTCGGAACTCATAATCTGGTCAATCCGTCCGGCAATATTCTGCCAGTCATCCCACACGGCGCTTATCAGCCTTCCGGTCAGACCGTCGGATTCCTCCGAAGCCAGAAAGACCGCCAGAGAAGCTGCTTTTTCGGGCGGAGTTCCACCTGTTTCCAGTTGTTTTTTAGCGGCAGCAACCTCTTTTTCACCGGCATCCTTTCCTGCTTTCAGAAGCTGCTGAAGCATTCTGGTATTCACTGCTCCCGGGGCGATAGCATTAACCTGTATATTGAAGTGTTTTACCTCCTCTGCCACGCTCTCGGTAAAGCGGACGACGGCTGCTTTTGAAGCCGCATAGGCGGTAAAATTAGGACGGGCAGAGGTAGAGCCGCCGCCGGACAGGTTGATAATCTTGCCCCGGCGCTGTTTAAGCATGATTGGCAAAACCGCCCTGGTAAAAAGGAAGGTTCCAATCAGGTTTGTGTTAACAGCCTCTATCCAGTCATCGATGTCGTTTTCGACCACGGAGCCTATCGGCCCGTAGATACCGGCACAGTTCATCAGGATATCGACCTGCCCGAATTCTTTAATATTTTGCTCGATTGCGCTTTCCACGTCTTCCCGGTTAGACACGTCGGCCTTTACCGGAAGGGCCTGGCCTCCTTTAGCCCGGATCTGTGCCGCTGTGTCCTCGACTTCAGCCAAAGTCCGGGAGAGAACCGTCACACTGGCACCTTCATCGGCAAATGCAAGGGCAATAGCTCTTCCGATACCCCTTCCTGCTCCGGTAACGATGGCGACCTTATTCTTTAACTTCATACTTCGCCTGGCAGTTGATTTATATAATTCTCTCGCCGTTACATCGGCGGTGTATATAATTCTAAATTATACCCGGTTTTCCCTGACAGGCGCTAAGGCTCTCTCATGGTTGGGTAAGCCCGGGATAAGATGAGAGTAGTAACCAAGGGCGACGAGAGAAAGCACTGCAATAGTAACCAGACACTGACGCGAAGCAATAATCGGGTGCCTGAAAGAATTCTTCATTATGTTGGGGAAAAGGTCGGTGAATATGCGCCTGAGGAGTTGGTGTTCCGGGCTGAGCAGATTCTTACCTTCGTTGCCGTCACGATAAAGATTCTTGAGATTGTGTCTGGAGCGGCCGATCCAGTAGCACCTTTCTTTGATGAATTTCCAGCTTAATCTGTGTTTGTATACTCGATGCCATACTTTTACGTTCGGGTTGCATACGATACGTTTTCCCGTTTCTGCCTTTAACCTCATCGAGAACTCATTATCTTCAGCCATAGCTCCCTTATGATAGCCGTATTCGTTTATAAAGAGCCTGTCGTTTTCGAAGGCTTCTCTCCTGAATGACATGTTCATCCCCCAGGCGTTCCTGACATCGGTTATCTCTTTTGGGTCAAGCCACCCGGTGCAACTGAATATCCAGTAAAATTCTTTGGGAAACCATTTCATCGATTCGTCTTCCCACAATGGGAAGGCCGATCCGGTGACACCAATAATAGATTCATCTTTATAAGTCTTGGTCATTTCCTCCGCCCATTCGGCGAAGGCAACGGCATCATCATCGATAAAGCAGATAATATCTCCTCTGGCGTGTTTGATACCCAGATTTCTGGCGGCAGACAGTCCGGGTTCACCTTCGTTGAATATCACCTGCATATTATTGCCGGCTTTTTCCTTCACGTATTTATCGACCTGTTCGTATAATTCTTGGGAAAGCTCGGCGACAAAGATAGTTTCGATATTTTCGTAAGTTTGAGCCTGAATACTATCCAGAAGTTCAGTGATATCCTTTAACCTTTCAACCGTGGGAGAGGTTATGATTACAGAAAGCATCGGTTTATTATCAGTCATTATTTTGTTCTCTTATTTATGGCTATCCGGCTTCCAGAAGAGGAGGCTCATAATAAGTCTGAGGTGTTCGAGCCCTCCTTTTATCGGTGGAAGTTTGGTACCACCGACTCTGGGGCTGTAGTTTATTTTATAATCTTTCATTCGCAGTCTCATACGGGCTGCCTTTATTTGCATCTCGGCATCGGGAGCGTACCGGGCTTCGGGTTGTATTTTCTCTGCTACATCTTTTCTTAATCCCCAGAGGCCTGTAAGCGGGTCATAGGGCTTATAGTCATAAACACATCTTATCATATTACGGATAAGAAAATTACCGATGCGATTGAACCAGGGGATATTCTCCTGGCCATAGAACCTGGAGCCGACAACAAGGTCGGAATCTGAACTCAAGGCTTCTGCCATCTGCGGGATAATATCGACCGGATAAGTATCATCGGCATCAATAGAGATTATATTATTGCCGATGGCATTTCTAAAACCTGTCTTTATAGCCTCTCCCTTACCTTTGTTTACCTCGTGTCTTATCAGACGGCAGGGGAATCGGGAAGCTACCTCGGGGGTGCTGTCCGTTGAGCCGTCATCAATTACCAGCACCTCATAATCCCCGTCGATCACCCTGAATAATTTCTCCAGGACAACGGAAAGCCCTGCCTCCTCATTATATGCGGGGACAAGTATTGTATGCTTGATTATCCTTTCCTTATTATCGGTCATGTTTCTTCTTTATTCAGTATCTACCGGCATGTATCCAGCGGGTTTCCGATAAAGGCAATAACAAATAGCGTCCATATCGGCGCTATTTTTAAAGCTTGTTTTCTGTTTTAACGTGAACCCGGATTAAGGTTTTTTGTGTTAATTGGACTCTGGCAGTGGTGCTGTCCCTATCGATGTATACTGGTTTTTCTGGCATACAATGTCCTCATTCTGTTTGGTTTTATATCTATGTTCACCTGGTGTTTCGGCCTGTATCCATCTCATGAGCAGGCTTGATGCCAATAATAACCTAATCGGGGACAAATGTCAATAAGTTGCCAAAGAAAATGCCAGCTGGCAATCAGGATTCCTTACTGCAGGACGGACATGTTACCGGATAACTGGTTTCCTGTCTATTTTCTCCATTGATTTTTACATACTGAGTTGGTAAGCTGTTTTAAGAGGTAGACTGCGTCTTAATTTACCTGCAATACGATATTTTATCCCATGCTTAGATTTAAGTCAATTTGATATGGTCTAGGTTCTGTTTGCATCTGGTTGTTTATTATTACCTATCCCCTGTATCCCTTCATC
>CAYWAU010000137.1:0-5171 GCA_964456395.1 uncultured Dehalococcoidaceae bacterium | reverse complement strand
GGAGGCGATACTGGCGGCTGTTTTGGAGAAGGGACTGAGTACGCCCGAGGCTGTCTGTGTTGGTGAGGTCAGCGAAGAGCGCCGTAATTACCTGAAGGAAAAGTATGGCGTGGTGGTAACGGCGAGTAATCAAGAGGCGGCTGCTGGCAGAGATGTGGTTGTCTTTGCCGTCAAGCCGCAGAATCTATCGGAGGCAATGGCGGAACTCAGCGGTTGCCTTGAGCCGACTCACCTTGTTTTATCCATCGTTGCCGGAGCCAGCATCAGTTCTCTGTGTCAGGGTTTGGGCCATAATCATATCGTGCGGGCTATGCCCAATACCCCCGCCCAGGTTGGCGCCGGCATCAGTGCCTGGACAGCTACTGCTGAGGTAACCGGGGAGCAAAAGGGGTGGGCTAGGTCTATCCTTGGCGCTATGGGTAGAGAGATTTACTTTGATGACGAGCAATATCTTGATATGGCTACGGCGGTAAGCGGCAGCGGTCCAGCCTATTTCTTCTTACTTGCCGAGTCTCTGGTTGAAGCAGCGGTGCATATCGGTCTTCCTCATAATGAAGCCGAGGAGCTTGTCTTACAGACGATGATTGGCTCAGCCTACCTGTTACAGAAGTCGGCTAAGACACCCGCCGAACTGCGCCGGAACGTTACCTCTCGCGGAGGCACCACCGCCCAGGCCCTCCAGGTCTTTGAGGAGGGCGGATTTACCGACCTCGTTAAAAAGGCGGTCAGGGCTGCTCATAAACGGGCTAAGGAATTGGGAAGCTAGGCAGCGGTGGCGGTTAATCCTTTAGGCGAACTGGCCCGACTTAAGCTGAATTAGCGGTTTGCCCCACTATAAATAAACATTTTTGAAAAATTATCTAAAATTCATTATGTTCAGTATTGACAAAACATATAGTATATATTATAATATATGAAAAGTATGGGTAATAGGGATGCCGAATAGTTTACATAATAGAGAGAAAACCTTTGTGGAAGAAGTCGGGGTTGTCTTCGAACAAACCGGCCTTCCCCGCATGGCCGGCCGTATTTTTGGCTGGCTTCTTATCTCCGACCCACCGTACCAGTCTCCGGCGGAGATGGCCAAAGTCCTGATGGCGAGCAAGGGGTCCATCAGCACCACGACCCGTCTCCTTATCCAGATAGGGATGATTGAACGCTTTGTCATACCCGGAGTCAGGCACGACTACTTTCGACTGCGTCAGGACGCCTTGCATAGGACGATAAGACACGGACTTGAAGACGAGATTGCAATGTTCCGGAAGCTTGCCGAACAGGGCATTGATCTGATGAAAGGTGAGGCCTCTGTCAGGCGGCAGTGGCTGGAGGAAATGTATGATAGATATACCTTTCTGGATGAGGAGTTCCCGGTACTGATGGAGCGCTATGAAAAACAGAGGATTAAAAAGCGGGTAAAATCTTCGCCAGAAGTGAGATAACCATTAAAAATAAATGAATATTACTGAAGCTCGGAGGAAGCCAATGAAAAAGAAATTGATACTGGGTTTTATTTTAACGATAACTTTGCTGGCTTTACTGGGGACGACAGCCTGTGATGCGTTTGGGGGTGGTGAAAGTGAGGTCAGCCAGCAGCCGGTTGAGGTAACGCGGGGGGATTTAACCGTTGGTGTTAAAGGCAGCGGCAAGATAGAAACCTCTAGTGAAGCAAGGCTGACCTTTGGCAGTGCCGGCAAGGTGGACAGGATACTGGTTAAAGAGGGTGACAGGGTCAGTGAGGGCGATGTGCTGGCCAGGCTTGATACAAATGCTCTGGAGCTGGCTCTCGCCCAGTCGCAGCTGACTCTGACACAGGCAGAAGTCACCCTGGCGCAGACGCAGCTGGCCAAGCAGACGGCAGAATATAATCTTAAGAACACGCAGGATACAGAGGACGCCTTGAAGCTGGCTTTGCTTAGCGCCGAGATAAGCCTGGAGCAGGCGCAGAGAAATCTGGATACAGGCATTACCGCAACCGATTATCAACTGGCCAGAGCTCAATTAAATAAAGCTCAAACCTGGTATAAATATCTCGTCAAGGAATGGCCGCTGGATGCCTCAGGCAGTGAAGATGACTGGCACCTGGCAATGGACCGTGCTGAGGAGCAGCTGAAGGCTGCTCAGGCACAGTACGATAATGTGCTGTCTGGCTATGACGCCCAGGAAATTGCCCTCAAGAAGAAACAGGTTGAGGTCGCCGAGATGTCGCTGGCTCAGGCACAGAAAAACCTTGACGGACTGACTGAGGATATAGCGATGCAGGAACTGCAGGTAGAATCAGCCAGCCAGTCTATAAAGCAGGCCAGGCAGTCGGTAGAGCTAGCCCGGCTGTCTGTGAACGAAGCCCAGAGACAGCTTGATGAGGCTACCATCGTCGCCCCCTTTGACAGCTTGGTCGCCACTATTCCGGCCAAGGAGGGAGACATTATTCCGTCGCCATCCATGGTTCCGACCACAATCATTCAGCTGATTAATCCCGACTACATGGAGCTGGTGATAGAGGTCGATGAGATAGATATACCGATGGTAGAGCTGGACCTGGAGGCAGTGATCAGCGTTGATGCCCTGCCGGACGCTACCTTCAAAGGAGTGGTGACCGCAGTCTACCCGGTGCCCAAAGAGGTGGCTGGGGTGGTACTGTACAATGTCAAGATTAGCCTGACTGCTCCGGAGAAAGCCGGTATCAAGGTTGGTATGAGTGCCTCCGCCGATCTTATCACTGATTATCGTAGCCAGGTCTTACTGGTGCCGAGTCGGGCGATCGGGGAGAATGAACAGGGTGAGACCATAGTCAAGGTAATGTCCAATGAACAGGTCGAGGAAAGGGTAGTGGTTGTCGGCTTGGATGATGGATACCAGACTGAGATTCGCAGTGGGCTTAGCGAGGGGGAGACGGTAGTGGTAGAGGTTAAGGTGAAGTCAACGCAGAGTATGAGTATGTTCTAATGAGTAAAGCAGGAAGTGTTAACATGTCACAGGTTAATGGCATGATTGAACTGGAGAATATTACCAAGATTTACCGCATGGGCAAGGTAGAGGTTCCGGCTCTCAGGGGAATAAACCTCAATGTTCAGCAGGGTGAGATGGTGGCGCTTATCGGCGCCTCCGGCTCAGGTAAGTCTACCCTGATGAATATCATAGGCTTTCTGGATAAGCCTACCGATGGTAGATATATCCTTGAAGGCATTGATGTCAGCCGGCTAAATGATAACAAGCTGGCTGAGATGAGAAACAAAAAAGTCGGGTTTGTCTTTCAGACTTACAACCTTTTACCTCGTGCCAGTGCCATGTCCAATGTGGAGTTGCCTCTCGTTTACGGTGGCAGTGGCCAGAAGCGTAAGCGGGCGGTGGAGGCACTGGAGCGTGTTGGCCTGGCGGCACGGGCCAGGCATAAACCCGCGGAGCTATCGGGCGGTGAACAGCAAAGGGTGGCTATTGCCCGGGCGCTGGTAAACGCCCCGTCTCTTATTCTGGCGGATGAGCCTACCGGGAACCTGGATAGCAATGCCACCGCTGAGATTATTTCTATCTTTTGCCGGCTTAATCAGGAGGGTATCACCGTAGTCCTGGTTACGCATGAGCCGGATGTCGCCGCAAAGGCTAATCGTATTGTGCGACTGCTGGATGGACAGATTGTCGAGGATAAAAAAGTTGAATAACCGGCAGATTTTCAATCGGACAGGCGAGGAGATTAATAGTGAAGTTTGTTGAGTCCTTTTTTATTGCTATAAAGTCACTGTTTGCCAATAAGCTGCGCTCCTCACTGACCATGCTTGGTGTCATCATCGGCGTGGGCTCGGTAATCACCCTGATGTCAGTGGGCAGGGGAGCCGAGGCATCGATTACGTCCACCCTTGAAGGCATGGGCACCAACCTCGTTTACGTAACATCAAAGACACCCGGCATAGAGGGACTGGCTGCTATGCAAATGGCTGCTTACAGCTTTACTATGGATGATGCCGAGGCTATTGCCGAGCGCGTCCCCTCGGTAACAGCCGTAGCTCCTATAATTGAAAACTACGTTGAGGTGGCTACCGGTGATGAGAGCACGGTTGCCTTTGTTGAGGCCAGCACCCCTGAATTTGAACATGTTGTCAACTACCCTGCCGACGAGGGACAATTTATTACCGAGCGGCATGTTGCCTCAAGGGATATGGTGGTGGTGCTGGGGAGTGATGTGGTTGAGGAACTGTTTGGTGATGATAACGCAGTCGGAGAAAAGGTAAAAATCAACGGGCGCCAGTTTACCGTCATCGGGGTGCTGGGGGAAAAAGGCGGGCAGATGATGGGAGTCAGCATGGACTCCATAGTAGTTATCCCCATAACGACCTACCAGGCAAGGCTTTTTCCGGGGCGAACCGTACGCGGTGAGGACGCCATTCAGCAGCTTGCCGTCCAGATAGAAAGTACCGATGTTGCTGATATCGTTTCTGCCGATATTACTGAGTTGCTGACCCAACGGCACCGCATTACCGAGGAGGGGAAAGAAGATTTTCTCATTATGACTCAGGAGCAGATGATGGGCATGATACAGCAGGTAACCGGGGTAATTACTATATTTCTGGGAGCCATCGCCAGCATCTCACTGATAGTCGGCAGCATCGGCATTATGAACATCATGCTGGTCTCGGTGACCGAGCGCACGCGTGAAATAGGCATTCGCAAGGCAGTAGGTGCCAAGCGGCGTGATGTCCTGCTTCAATTCCTTCTTGAGGCAGCCATGCTGAGTCTGTCCGGTGGCGCTGTCGGCATTATCGGGGGCTGGGCTGTATCATGGCTGATTTCTACCTTTTCAGAGGCTGTCGGCGTAACTATAAATGCAGTGGTATCATGGGATATCGTGGTCCTGGCTATCTCGGTTTCGGTTTTCATTGGGCTTATCTCAGGCATATATCCGGCCATGAGAGCCGCCAGGCTGAATCCGATTGATGCCCTGCACTATGAATAGCCAGAATGTGGTAAAATCAGGAGCAGGTAGCGTATATGAACTGGCTTGATATCGTTATTCTGATAATTATCGTAATTCCTACTTTAATCGGACTGAAGATAGGGATTATCAAGGCTGTTTTATCGGTAGCGGGGGTAGTAGTCGGTGTGATCCTGGCGGGTCGCTACTACGCTGTATTGGCCGAGCACCTGACCTTCATTTCCCAGCCCAGCCTGGCTAAAATTGC
>CAYWAU010000136.1:0-5190 GCA_964456395.1 uncultured Dehalococcoidaceae bacterium | reverse complement strand
GCAAGGCTAAATACTGCCTGCCGGTCCTGCTGGATGACGTCGTGAATGACTTCTATGACCTGAAAGTCATCGCTTTCCATGCCGGCTGGCCGCTTTGCCATGACCTGAACATGGTAGCTTTATCTCATCCTAATGTATACATCAGCTTAAGCCTGATTATGCCCTGGTACAGAGCAGCACCCCGGCGGTTAGCCGAAATCATCGGCGAGGCGATTCAATTTGCCGGTCCGGAACGCATTGTCTGGGGAACCGATTTCTACGGCCCCGGCGGACTGTTCAGGGAAGCGGCAATAGGCCTAAGAACATTCGAGATGCCGGAAGACCTTCAGAAAGGCTACGGCTATGCACCGGTTACCGACGAAGTGAAAAGGATGATTTTCGGTGAAAACCTGGGCAAACTAATCGGCGTTGATACCAGTAAACGACGCGTTAAATAAAGGAATATAGATAGGAAAGGAGAAAAATGACTGATTTTCCAATATTATTCTCACCCATAAAATTAGGCCCCCTGACTATCAAGAACAGGATTGGCGGCTCCTGCACCACCACCGGCGGCGCCGATATAAACGGCTATGTCCAGGAAGAGTGCCTCTACTCGTACGCCGGCCGGTCTGAAGGCGGTGCCGGCTTTATCACTATTGAATGTACCTTCGCCACCGACTGGGGCGCCAAGACCACCAGCTTCGGCAACCCGCGCATCAGCGGCCGTGCTTACTACGAAGGCCAATCTAACCTGGCCGAGGCCATCAAGCAGTGCGGTGCCAAAGCCTTCATCCAGATTACCCCCAGTTTCGGTCGCCAGGGCTCCGGCCGGCTGTCCGGTGAGACGCCGGCAGCACCGTCGGCCATACCCTCGGAGAGGCCGCAGGACTACGAAGACAGGATTATGCCCCGTGGCTACGAGACCAGGGCACAAACCATGGGCGGTACTACCGTTCCCAAGGTTCTCACCATCGAGGAAATCGAGTACATGGAGAGGACCTTCCCGGATGCGGTAGCGGCCGCCAGGATATGCGGCTATGACGCCGTCGAATTTCACAGTCCCCACGGCTATCTGATTCACCAGTTCCTGTCGCCGCGTTCCAACCAGCGCAATGACCTCTACGGAGGCTCGCTGGAGAACCGCTTTCGTTTCCTCAGGAATCTCCTTGTCGCTTCCCGCCGCCGTGTCGGACCAGACTTCTGCCTCGGTATCCGCCTCAGCGGCGACGAGCACATGCCCGGTTCCATCCATGAGGAAGAACTGATACAGGTCGCTAAATGGTGCGAGGAACTGGGTGCCAGTTATATCCACCTTTCCGATGGTTCTTATGAAGCCAGAAAGTGGTTCTTCCCCCAGGACGGGTTCTGCTTTATAGAGCATGCCAAGCATTTCAAAAAGGAGCTAAAGATACCTCTAATCGTGCCCGGCCAGCATGACCCGTATCTGGCCGAGGAAGTCCTCCGCAACGGCTGGGCCGACATGATTACCATGGGCCGGCAGCTCGTAGCCGACCAACAAACTCCGCGCAAGTGGGAAGAGGGCAGAGTCGACGAGGTCAAACGCTGCCTCCGCTGCAACGTGTGCCTGGCCCGCTTTAACCGCGGCCTGGCTATCAGGTGCGCGGTGAATCCCAGTATTGGCCGCGAAAAATACGACCCGAAATATACCAGCACCACTACCGGTAACGTACTCCGCCCGCTGCCCGAACCTTTCATGCCGCCCTGTGAAAACACCTGCCCCGCCGGACTGGACGTCAACGCCTACATGCTCATGACTTCGCGGGGACAGTTTGGCGAGGCCTACCGGCGACTCAAGGTACAGCTTCCCTTCCCCGGCGTTATCGGCCGGGTATGCCCGCATCCCTGCGAGACGGAGTGCAGTCGCGGCAAGCTTGACGACCCCATCGCTATCAACGCGACCAAACGATTTTTAGCCGACTGGGTGATGAAAAATGGCCTGCCCGATTATCTGAAGAAGCAGGCCCTGCCCGAGAAACTGCCGATTACCAAGCGTGAGAAGGTCGCCGTCGTCGGTTCCGGCCCCGCAGGCCTGACCGCCGCTTACTTCCTGATTAAGAAAGGCTACGCCGTAACCGTCTTTGAGGCGGCCGCCGTTGCCGGCGGTATGATGTCCGTGGGCGTTCCGGAACACCGCCTGCCCAAGAAGGTCGTCGACTGGGAAATCGACAACATCAAGAAGATGGGTGTCGAGATAAAGACCAAAAGCCCCGTGGGTAAGGGCGGTATATCTATAGCTGACCTCAAGAAGCAGTACAAGGCTGTCTTTATCGCCGTCGGCGCTCAGGAAAGCGCGATGTTGAACGTGCCCGGCGAGGACGCCAAGGGTGTTTTACAGGCCCTCCCCTTCCTTAAAGACGTCAACACCGGCAAGAAACCTGCCGTGGGCAAGAAGGTAGTCGTCATCGGCGGCGGCAGCGTCGCCATGGACGTGGCTACCAGCGCCCTGCGCCTCGGCGCCGGCAGTGTCCAGGTAATCTGCCTTGAGTGCAGCAACGAAGAAATGCCCGCCCTCGAAGAAGAAATCCTCCAGGCCGAGGAAGAGGGCATCAAGGTTGAAAGAAGCTGGGGCCCCAAGCAGATTCTAGCCACCGGCGGCAAGGTAAGCGGCGTTGAGCTTAAACGCTGTACCGCTTGCTACACCAAGGCCGGCAAGTTCGCCCCGGTCTACGACGATAAAGACACCAAGAAAATAGATGCTGACATGGTCGTTACCGCTATCGGCCAGAAGACCGATATCGCCAGCCTGACAGCCGACAGCAAGCTCAAGACGACCGCGCGCGGCACCTTTGATGTTAACGGTCGGAGCATGGTTACCAATATTGCGGGAGTATTCGCCGGTGGCGATGTTACCCGCGGCCAGGGAACCATGATTGAGGCTATAGCCGACGGCAAGAAAGCCGCCGTAGCCATTGACTGCTACCTGAGCGGCACCGAACTCCCACCCGAGCCACCCGCGGCAGTCCTCGCCGATGTTGAAGAGCCAGCCTTCCAGTTCCATCTGAGAGAAAACAAGAAAGAGGAACGGGAAACAACCGCCGCGACGCCGGTCAAGAGCCGTAAAGGCAACTTTAAAGAAATAAACCTTGGCTTCGCCGATGAAGCTACCTGTATCAGGGAAGCCAGGCGATGCCTGACCTGCCGATGCTCGGCTGTGAGATACTAGACAATGGGAGATGGCTTTATGAGCTGGGAAGAAGAATACAAGAAAAAGCTGGTTACGCCGGAAGAGGCCGTCAGCGTTATCAAGTCCGGCGACAGGGTCTGTTTTGTCCAGGGAAACGAGCCTCAGGCACTTGGCCTGGCACTTGCGGCACGCCTGGGTGAGGTGGAAGATGTGCTTCTCTCACTGCGTACGCCGGGGCGGGACTTCGGCTGGTACGACCCCGTCTTTGAGATGTCCTTCAAGATAGAGGTCGGCTTTCCCCTTCCCATCGTCCGGCAGATTATCTCCGAAAGACGATGCGACCTTGCCATAGGCTCCCTGGGCTTCATCTTCCATGAAGAAGAGAGGGGACCGGCCGACGTGGTGATGATTGAGCTTTCACCGCCTGACGAACACGGCTATTGCAGTTTCGGTGCCTCCGTATGGACCAAGAAAACGGAATGCCGCAACGCCAAGTGCGTCCTGGCTGAGGTAAATAAAAACCTGATAAGGACCTACGGCGATAACTTCATCCACGTATCCGAGATTGACTCATTCGTAGAGCATACGCCGTCGGGAAAGCAGCCGGGCGGTACCGACCTTCTGGGTAGAAAAGACGTACAGCCCGGCGAGGCTGAAAAGGCTATCGCCGGCTATGTATCCGAACTCGTTAAAGACGGCGATACGTTACAGGTCGGCGTGGGCGCCACCAGCGAATGGTGCTGTGTACTCGGCACCTTTGAAAATAAGGTTGACCTCGGCTGGCACTCAGAGACGACTCCCAGAGGCATTATCAAGCTGATAAGAGATGGTGTGATTACCGGCAAGCACAAAACACTCAATCCCGGCAAGGCCGTGGCTACAGCCTGCGGCGGCGGCACCAAAGAAGATATGGACTTTGTTAACATGAACCCTATCTTCGAGCTTCACAGTGCCGAATACTGCCTTGATGTCAGGGTAATCGCCCAGCACGACAACATGGTCGCCATCAACAGTGCCGTCAGCGTTGACTTTGCCGGCCAGATTGCCGCCGAGTCTATCGGACCAAGAGTAATCAGCGGCGCCGGCGGCCAGACAGCCTTCGCCATCGGCTCTTTCCTCTCAGATGGCGGCCGCGGTATAACGGTGATGACATCCACCGCCGGCAGCGGCGACAGAAGAATTTCCCGAATTACACCGCTGCTCGCCCAAGGGACAATTGTTACCGTACCGCGAACCATCAGCGACTACGTCATTACCGAGTACGGTATTGCCCATCTAAAAGGTAAGACACAGCGACAGAGGGCCCTGGCACTAATCGACATTGCCCACCCGGACTTCCGCGCCGACCTCAAGAAAGAAGCCGAGAAGCTGTACTGGCCATAAGCCTAAAAGGAACAGGATAAATGTGTAGAGAGCGGTGATTCAAAACGCCGCTCTCTTTTCTTTCCATCTTATCTTTTCCCACCCGCCGCCCTCGCGTCATCAGTGGCCCGTCCGTGAGACTAATCCCACCCACCCTACCCCGGTGGGGGAAAAGGAGGCTTAATCAACTTTAAGCTGTTGCCGGTACTGGCCTTTTTGGAGAAAGCCCCAATCAGCAATAATCCCTTTGTAAATATTCCCCCTTCCTTTTTAAAGGAAGGGGGCTAGGGGGATGGATTAATAAGACCACATTTAAAGGAAAGGGGTCAGGGGGTGAGGCAAAAATATCAAACACCACTTAACCGAACCTCCTCACCTGAAATCTTGAAAACCTACCTTTTTATTGCTACAATTATAGAGTTGTTACGTGTGCCGAAGTGGCGGAATGGCAGACGCGCTACGTTCAGGGCGTAGTGTCCGTAAGGGCGTGAGAGTTCAAATCTCTCCTTCGGCACCAAATTAGTTGCGCTTGTAGCTCAGATGGATAGAGCGCAGCCCTGCGGAGGCTGAGGCCGTGGGTTCGAGCCCCGCCAAGCGCGCCACCCGGGCGGTTAGCTCAGTTGGTTAGAGCACCTGCTTTACACGCAGCGGAGTAAACTGGCGGGTAATCAGCCTTAAAACTGAGAAAAATATACAAGCAG
>CAYWAU010000135.1:0-5204 GCA_964456395.1 uncultured Dehalococcoidaceae bacterium | reverse complement strand
TAATAGCATATTATTAACTCCCGCTCGGGCCGGATTCTTTTAATTGTTTGATAACTACGGGCAGTGCCGGTAACAGGTCGGTGGCAATCATGCCGGCATCGCCCAGTATATTTTTAATCATCTCACCGGCTTCACCGTGAAGATAGACACCGAGGGAACCGGCATCAAAAAGGGAAAGCCCCTGCGCTACCAGTCCCGCTATCCCCCCGGCCAAGACATCCCCCGTCCCCGCCGACGCCAGCCCCGGATTGGCGAAAGGGCTGACCCGGCAGCATCCGTCGGGGGCGGCGATAACGGTATGAGCCCCTTTTAAAACGATGGTTTTATGCCACTCTGCGGCATACCTTCTGGCTATGCCCGGACGGTCTGACTGTACCTCCTCCACCGATGACCCGCACAGTCTGGACATTTCTCCGGGGTGCGGGGTAAGTATAGCATCACCGGCCAGCTGTTGCCACCAGTCCGGTATCTCCGCCAGTATATTGAGGGCATCTGCATCAATCACCAGCGGCGGCAGAGCCTTGCCGAAAAGCACCGAGCTGACGAATTCCCTGGCTGACTGACTCTGCCCCAGTCCGCAGCCGAGGAGCAGGACATTATACTGACCGGTCTGTCGGGTCAAGATTTTGGCAGCCCCGGCAGAGATAACACCCGGCTCGGACTCAGGCAGCGGCAGGTAGGTTACCTCGGTCAGTTTGGAGGCGAGAATAGGCTGCAGGCTGTTAGCGGGGGCTAAAGTTACCAGTCCGGCACCAACCCGCAGGGCACCACTACAGGCTAGATAGGCAGCACCGATGTAGTTGGTGGAGCCGGCAGCTACCAGAACCTTGCCGAAGCTACCTTTATTGGCATTAAGCGGACGCTCCGGGAGAACAGCTCTGGCACGGTCACTGGTGATAAGCTCTGTTGTTAAAGAATCCGCCAGATACTCGGGAATGCCAATGTCGGCTATTTTCAGTTTGCCCACTCTTTCTGCCCCGGGGAAGCCGAACAAGCCCACCTTGGGAAAAGCCAGGGTGACGGTGCTGTCGGCATAGAGGCAGGCAGGGTCAACGGCACCGCTATCGGCATCCATTCCAGAGGGCAGGTCAACCGCCATAATAATGAGGTTCTGGTTCTTCCTGGCTTTACCCACCCTTTCCAGCACCTGCCGGAAGATGCCCTCAAGCGGGCGCATTCTCCCCGTACCCAGCAGCGCGTCAATAACGCAGGTAGCCGACGCCAGCAGACCATCAAAATTTTTCAGGTCTTTATCCCGGGCGGCGTCAACGCAGGGAATGCCGCGCTCCTTGACCAGCGCCAGGTTTGAGTCATCAGGCAGTCTCTGACTGCCCAGGTAAAGGCTGACTTTAGCTCCCCAGTCGTGAAGGTAACGGGCGGCCACCAGCCCATCCCCACCGTTGTTCCCCGGCCCTATCAGGCACAGGATATGCTGGTTCTCCATGGCGCCCAGGCTGGCACGGGTCTCCTCAGCCACGGCTTTGCCCGCATTTTCCATGAGCACACTGGCGGGCGTGCCCAGACGGATACACTCCTGGTCAATCTGCCTCATCTGCTCGGCGGTTAAGATTTTCATGGCTAAGTATATAAGCTCCTGTTGATTTGAGTGTAGCAATATCTGGGACTGTGGTCAAGGGATAACGGCGCCGCCCGCCTTTTAGGAAAATTTATTGTGATGCGTGATATCCTCAAGCTTCCTCTTGGGAACATGGCGCACGCCCTGGCCGTCCACCCAGTGCTCCACCGAGCCAGTGGAAACTTCCATTACCGGGCTCTCATCAGGGTAACCCATTACCACCACCAGAGCCACGTCATAATCATCAGGAATATTCAGGGCTTGCTTCAGTTTACCTTCGTCAAACATAAGCATCGGGCAGGTGCCTATTCCCTGTTCCAGGGCAGCCAGCATGACGTTCTCTACCGCCATACCGACATCATAGAGCGTAACCCTTCTCCTGCTGGCATCCAGTTCAGTCTCAAGAGTCCTGTTTATCAGAATAATGATATAAGCCTTTGGACGGCTCTCCGGCGGGGCTGCTTTGGAGACAGGTTCTCCCGCCCAGCTGATGATAGTGCCAAACACACTGGACAGCATTTGTTCATCATTGACAATGATATACTCGCACACCTGGTGGTTCCGCCCGCATGGCGCCAATCTGCCGGCATCCACACACTTCTCCAGGACATCATAAGGCACAGGCTCGCCCTTGAATCGCCTTATGGCCCGTCGTCTGGTAACTGCTTCGTAAACGTCCACGAAAGCACCTCCTCAATTATTTGAACCATCATTCACATTCGCCAGTTTCTCCAGCTTTCGCGTCATTGCCTGCCAGTGAGTCCCTCGCCAGTAGATTCGGTGGCAGACAGGACACTCCATATACTGTCTCTGTGTCTTATAAACATAGGGAGGCACGCGCTCTTTCACCTCTTCCTGTCGCCTCTCTACCAGGGGCTGGTTGCATTCAAGGCAGAGCGTGAAAGGCCTGAACTGGCTCTTGAGGTCCAGAGTGTCCATTAACTGGCGCATCTGCTGCTCCGGCTTCTCACTATCAATCAGAACCGCTTTAAGTCGTCCGCTGGTGATGAGGCGTCTCTTCATAATCTCGGTGTCTCGGGTCAATATCACTCTACCTTCAGCCAGAGCCTGCGCCACCATATGGGAGTCATCACTGCCGTCAAAGAACAGGCTGTCATAACCCATCATCCTCAGCCACTTGGCCAGCTTGCCCACATTATGGTCAACGATAAACCTTATCCCGCTAATCGCCTTACCTCCCCGCATCCCTATAAAGAGATTGTTTAGCAACCCCTGTCTGTCATTGCGAGCGAAGCGAAGCAATCTCAAACCGCGTATGTGATTGCTTCGTCGCTAACTCTCCTCGCCATGACCTTTGAGTTATTAAACAGTATCCTATATCTCTATTCGCATACCCTCATGACCGAGCCTGATTGTCGCATTCAGCGTCTCAGCTACCACGGCGATTTCAGCCTCTGTTTCCTTCTCCGACAGGGGATTCATGTGAACCAGGACCACCTGCGGTATATATCCCTTTAGCTCGCGGAAGCACTCCAGCTCCTGTTGGAGCAGTGCCGGAGTGAGGTGTCCCGAACGACGAGCAAACTCCTCATAACTGTTGGGGGAAGTAACCTCAGTGATAAGCAGCTCCGGTGATACCTGCCGCCAGCAGTCAGCCAGTCCCGGGCCGGTATCCGAAGTATAAAATACCGTCTTGCCGTCAGCTGAGGTAATCTGGTAGCCAACGGTAGGGACAGCGTGATTCACCGGGATAGCCAGTACGCTGTAGCCAGCGATATGCTCAGGCCTGCCAGGCTCTACCACCTTGAAATCTACAATCGGCTTCTCCGGAGGTCTTGCCATGAAATTGGGGTAGATGATGTCATTCAACAGGTGAGCCGCCAGAGCCTCATAAACAGGCCGGGTAGAATAGATTGCTATAGTATTCTCATGCAGTAAGAAATTCATGCCAAGAGCCGGCACATCCCGGACATGGTCGTAATGCTGGTGGGTGAGCAGGACTGCCTTAAGCTTTTGCTGGGCTGAAAAAGGCAGGTTGGAGGTAAGAGCACCTGCCTCTATTGCCAGGACATCGTCAATTAACAGGCTGACGCACTGGCAGGACTTGGATTCCAGGTTATGTGCACCGAGAATTTTTATAAGCATAGCTGATACCTCTACTCCGCTATCAGGAACGGGTTGTACTTTGTTTCGTAATCATAGAAGTCAATACCTTCTCTTCGCTTCAGTGAGTTGACAATAGCATAGGTTGCCGGGGTACATATGGCTTCAATAACCGTCTTGGACAGCCAGTGATACAGTATCATTATCGGGGCAAACGCAGGCGTGCCGATGAAAGCCAGGGTAATGAATATGGAGGTGTCCAGCCCCTGCCCCACTACCGTTGAGCCGATGGTCCGACTCCACAGCCACCGACCCCGCGTTAAAATTTTCATTTTTGCCATGACAAAAGAATTAACGAGCTCACCAGCCAGGTAACCGCAGAAAGAGGCGGCCATCAGTCGCGGCGTGTAGCCCAGAATGCTCTTATAGGCTTCCTGCCCCACCCAGAAAGGAGCCGGGGGCAGTAACTGCCCCACCCAGGCGAAGAAGACGAAAATCAGATTGCAGGCGAAACCGAGCCAGATGACCCTTCTGGCCACGCGGTAGCCATAGACCTCGGTAAGAACATCGCCGAAGATGTAGCTCAGGGGGAAAACAAATATGGCGGCCGGCAGAATAAAAGGGCCGAGGCTGATTACCTTTACGGCAATGATATTGGCGGTGATAAGGCAGGTGATGAAGACGGCGATAATTATCACCAATCGGTGTGAGATATTCATTTCTTAAATCCAGCGGTGGCGGCGGAAGAAGTAGAGCATACACGTGACAATGACTGCCCAGACGCCGAACACAAGAGCAAAAGAGTAATGGGATTCCTGAAAGGGCAGGGGGATATTCATTCCGTAAAGAGACGCCACCACTGTTAGCGGTAGCAGAATAGTAGCAATCACGGTTAGCATCCGTATGACCTCGTTGGTACGGTTGGTAGCCAGTGAGTCGTGGGTATCATTCAGCCCTTCAATTATCTCCTTAGACTCATCCAGGGCATCCCATATTTTATCCACATGGTCAATCATATCGCCGAAGTAAACTGCCAGGTCCATATTCGTAAAGCGCCGTATTCTGGGCTCCAGGCTGGCGATAACTGCCCTCATGGGCCAGATGATACGGCGGAAGGAAATAACGTCACGCCGGAGCATGGATATATCCCCAATCGCCCGCGGCATGCCCCGACTGGTGAAAATGTCGTCTTCGGTCTTTTCAATGTTGGCACTAATCCTGCTTATTATAGGCAGGCAGTAGTCAATAAGCCGGTCAATTATTCGGTAGAGCAGATGGCCGGTACCCTGGCTAAAATTCTCCTCCCGTGTGTCCTCGTTAAGCTCACAGTCGCGAAACAGCTTTACCAGCGGCTTAAGCTCTCCCTTATGCAGGGTAATCAGGTATTTCTTGCCAATGAAGACAGATAGCTGGCTGGGATTGGTTACCCGAGCCTCAACATTGTATACCGGGAAGTGGAAGACCAGAAACAGGTAGTCTGCATATTCATCTATTTTGGGACGCTGTATGCGGCTGAGGCAGTCATCCAGGTCCAGGGGGTGAAAGGGGTAGTTTTGCGCCAGGT
>CAYWAU010000134.1:0-5327 GCA_964456395.1 uncultured Dehalococcoidaceae bacterium | reverse complement strand
GCAGGGTGATTGCCCCCGTTTTCAGTCCGGCTGGCTTCGGGCAGTGGCAGGCGGCGATAACCCTGATATTCGGTATCCTGGCTAAGGAAGTGGTTGTCGGCACCTTTGGCACTCTGTTCGCCGTTGAAGAAGGTGCTCTGGGGGCAACCATCGCCACACAACTTGGCTGGACACCACTTGTTGCCTTCGCCTTTATGGCGATGTGTCTTATATATGTCCCTTGCATGGCTACTATCGCCATCATTAAACGGGAGACCAACTCTTGGAGGTGGACAGGGTTCGTTATCGGCTATACGCTGGTACTGGGCTGGATAGTGGCAACCCTGATATATCAGATAGGCAGCCTCATTATCTGAATACAGATATGGAGGAAGTGAAAACGGGAGTAGTTGGCATTAATAGTAACCGAGTTGCAGGAGGTGGCTGATGTCAAAGACGGATGAAAACCTGAAAATCGCTTTCGCTGATGAGAGCCAGACCAATATTGAGTATCTTGCCTACGCTCATCAGGCTATGGATGAAGGATTCATGAAGGTAGCCCAGCTTTTCCGTGAAGCGGCTGGTGCCGAGGTGGTGCATGCCCTGAGCCATCTCAAGGCTATGGGCGTTGTCAAAAAAACCAAAGGAAACTTGAAAGAAGCGGCTGAAGGCGAGAGCCTTGAGATTATTTCAATGTACCCCAAGTTTGTCGAGGAAGCGGAGAGGGAGGGGAGAGAAGAGGCGGCCGAATCTTTCCGGATAGCTCTGGAAGGGGAGAAGCACCACCGGGCCATGTTCCGGCAGGCTCTCAAGCAGTTCTAACAGTTTAGGGAAACATTCTGGTTGACATAATAGCATTCTAGCGATATTATTGTGAAGGAAAAGAATAAATCGGAGCATTAGAACTGATGACAGATTTAAGCCGGAGAATCAATACCCTGGCACAATGGATGTTTGAGTCGGAATATTTGGTTGTTTTCACCGGTGCTGGTATCAGCACCGAGTCTGGGTTGCGGGACTTTCGCGGGCCGGACGGTCTGTGGACTCGACGGGACAAGGGGCTGTCCACGCCATCGCAGGACTTTACCTCAGTCGAGCCCAATGCCGGGCACTTGGCCATTGTTGAGCTACAGAACCTGGGTAAGTTAGCCTTTCTCATCTCTCAGAATGTGGACAACCTCCATCTGAAGTCGGGTATTAACCCGGATTTGCTGGCGGAATTGCACGGCAATCTCACCAAGGTTCGCTGTATCCAATGTGAATTTAAAATGGACAGGTTTGAGGACACGACGGAATGCCCGCTCTGCGGCGGCAAACTGGAGTCCAGCGTGGTCAACTTCGGTCAATCCCTGCCCAGTAAGGACCTAGCCGAATCCTACCAGCATTCGCAGAACTGCGACCTCTTTGTTGTCGTTGGCTCCAGCCTGGTTGTTACCCCGGCAGCCGACATGCCCAGGGTAGCTCTTCAGTCTGGGGCGCGACTGGTAATCATCAATCAGGGCGAGACTCCCTTTGACCGGAACGCCCACCTGTGCTTTTCGGAAGCCATAGGCGAGGTGCTGCCGCCGGCGGTAGCCAAGCTAAAGGGACTTTTAAGAGCTTCTTAGTCCTCCTGCCACTCAATCACGGTACTTGACCAGACACGACTTATAGCTTTCTCCAGCACGGCTAGGCGCGGTTCCGGTATGTCAAGTAGCGGCGGCAGGGTACGCTCATCAAATTGACCTAGAAGGGGGCATTGTTTTTGCAGTGACAGTATGGTCGTCCAGGCGCCGCCGTACACCACATAGTCCAGTGCCTGTGCCTGCGGCTCGAGATGTTCCCGGCCACGCTGGCAGACCCGCGTGAGGAAGTATTCTATCTGCTTCTCGCGGTGGCGCTGAAAACGTTGCTGTGACGAGCCGCCTTTCTTGTGTCGCCCGTGGACAAGTCCTGTCCCCACCTTGCTACTGATAAGTTTTTCACCGTCGCAGATACCGATGGCATAAGCCCCCAGGCGTACCAGAACCAGGGCAATCATATAGTCATGACTGAGTAGTGAGTGCAATTGTTCTGGGGAAAGTGAGCGAGTCAAGTGCTTTTCCGCAACCGGAAACGGAGGCAGAACCAGGTATTTCTGCTCGGGACTCCAGAAAATTATAGCGCCTGTTTTAGAACTGCCGGCAAGTTCGGTAATCTCTGGGGGAAAATCCAGTGAGGTCTCAATTTCGTCAGGGGGCGGGTGGGGTGGTAAATAGAGTGAAGAGGCTTCATCACCGGTGTTCTTTTTCAGTTCATTGAGGAATGCCAGCATCTTCGCCCGGCTGAGAATTCGCCGCGGTAGGAGCGTCATCGCTGGTACTCCCGCCCAGTTAGGTTATGGCCATATATCATTGGTTCGCTACAGCCTGACAATAGTTACTCCGTCCCCACCTTCGTCACGTTCGCCGGTGTGGAAAGACTTGACCAGGGGGTGAGAAGCCAGAAAGTCCCGCACGATATTACGTACCGTGCCGGTGCCGATGCCATGAATAATACGGGCTTCCTCTATATTGGCCTGGGCCGCATCATTGAGGTAGGTGTCAAGCACCACCTCTACTTCGTCGGCACGCTTGCCCCGCAGGTCAAGCTCCAGGGGGACTCTCCGAACAGCAGGATGACTTCTGGTCGGAGAAGCGGTTGTGTCAGGCGATGCGGTTGTTTTAACAACACTATCCAGACCGAGTCGCATCTTGGTCTGTCCCGCCTGAACCTCAATTTCCTGTGATTCCTCCAGTACTGTAATGACCGTCGCCGTCAGACCGGCTTCTTTTATCCAGATGGTATCTCCGATATTAATGGTGGTGTCAATATCTTGAGCTTCTCCTGACTTTACCTGCCAGGCTTCGCTGTTTAATTGCTGTCTGACTGCGGCCAGGGCTTGCTTCGCTGCCTCCATCCTGGCGGCGGATTTTTCCTTCCGCAGTTCCGCGGATGCCTGGCGGATTTCTTTATGCAGTTCTGCCGCCTCGCGCACAATAATGTCTCGCGCTTCCTGCAGGGCCTTACGTTCCTCGTTTTCCAACCGCTGTCTCTTCTTCTCAAGCTCGACATTTTGCCGGGTCAGCTTATCTCGTTCTGCTGTCAGCTCTCCATGGAGGGACTCCATTTTTTGCTTTTCTGCCATCAAATTGGCCAGCAGGGTCTCCATTTCCTGGCTGCCCTCGGTCAGCATGCCTCTGGCTTCATTGATAATCTCAGCGGGTATGCCCAGCCGGGAGGCCGTCGCCAGGGCATTGCTACCACCCGGAGTGCCGACTGTCAGGTGGTATGTTGGCGTCAGTGTGACCGGGTCAAACTCAAGTGAGGCATTCTCAAATCCTGGAGTCATATGGGCAAAGGCCTTCAGGTCGCTGAAATGCGTGGTCGCTGCGGCCAGCGCTCCCCGTGACCGGAAGTGGCGCAAGATGGCTCGAGCCAGAGCCGAGCCTTCGGCGGGGTCGGTACTGGTCCCCAGCTCATCAAGGAGCACCAGGCTTTTCCCTGTCGCACCTCTGATAATGCGAACGATGTTGCCCATGTGCCAGCTAAAGCTGGAAATCGTCTGCTCAATGCTCTGCTCATCGCCAATATCGGCAAAGACACTGTCTAACACCGGCAGGCGACTTTCCTCCGAAGCCGGAATGGGCATGCCTGCCTGCGCCATCAGGCTGAGGAGTCCCATCGTTTTCAGCGTCACCGTTTTGCCGCCGGTATTGGGGCCGGTAATGACCAGGACGGAAAAGCCACGCCCGATTTCCACAGAAAAGGGCACGGCTTTGTCGCCGAGCAGGGGGTGCCTGGCTTCTACCAGTCTCAGAAAACAGGTCTTGCTGTCTTTGGTCTTACCTCTATCAGGGGCGATGATAACCGGTTCAGTTGCCTTTATCCTTTTAGCATACCTTGCCTTGGCCAGCGCTAAATCCAAGTCAGCCGCCAGGGCGATACTTCTGGAAATATCGTCACAATGCGCTCCCACCTCGGCGCTCAGGATGCCCAGAATCCTCTCTATTTCGCGCCTTTCCTCAATCACCAGTTCCCGTAATGCGTTGCCCAGTCCTACGGTGGCTGTCGGCTCTATAAATACGGTAGCCCCGGTGTTGGATATGTCGTGAACGATTCCCTTTATTTCGTGCCGGCATTCAATTTTGACGAGGATAACGTAGCGTCCTTCTCGTTCGGTGACGATGTCTTCCTGCAATATCTGTCGTCCCTTGGGCGACCCGATAATGGCTTCCAGGCGTTCTAATATCTGTCGGCGGTTTTCCCGTAACTGCTGGCGGATATTGGCCAGATTGGGTGAGGCTGTATCCAGCACCTCGCCCGCGGCATCAAGGCAACTGGCAATATCTTTCTCAATCTGACGAAGCTCAACAATACCCTCGGCTATATTCCAGAGTAGGGGGAAGTCACCTGATAATTTGCCGAGACTGCTCCGTAGTTGGTGGAGGGAAGCCAGAGTCTGTTGAATTTCCACGAGGCTTTGAGGTTCCAGGATACCTTCCAGTGCCGCCATCTTGGCGGCTTCACGGATATCCAGGACACCCCCGATAGAAAAGCCCGGTTCCAGACTGAGCAGCTGGCGAGCTTCGGCTGCCTGCCCCAGCAATAGAGAAATCTGTTCGTAATCATGCCGTGGTTTAAGGGTTATGGCCAGTTCACGACTCGCCGAAAAAGCGGTAAACACGGCCAGTATTTCCCGTATCCGGGGAAACTCGAGCATTTCAAGGCTTTTATCATCCATAAGGCACGTCTCTGCCGAACTATACGGATATATTATTATAACATGATACGGAAAGTTCAGTAGACGAATCGTGGCAGCAGACGCTCTTATTCAGACCTGAGGGCATCAATAGGATTAAGGCGAGAGGCATTCCATGCAGGATAAAATCCGAAGAATAAACCTATCCCGATGGATACGGAGACGGCCAGGATAACTACGTTAATGCTAACCACGGTTGCCATTATGCCCGTAGAATTGATGAGCGCCGAGACTCCCCAGCCGAAGATGACTCCGATAATACCACCCACAAAAGTCAGCAGTGCCGCTTCTAACAGAAACTGACCCCAGATGTCAACGTCCCCGGCTCCGAGCGCCTTGCGTATGCCTATCTCGCGGGTTCTCTCCAGCACCGAGACCAGCATGATGTTCATCACACCGATACCACCTACCAGCAGTGCGATGGCGGCGATAGCGCCTAGAAGGAGAGTTAATGTGGCTGTGGTTTCCGTTATCATCTCCGCTATCTCCTGCGTTGACATAATGTTAAAGTCGTCATCGACGCCTGGTCCCAGCCGGTGCCGGTCGCGCAGAAGGACGGTGATGTCGTCGGTGGTCTGGTCAGCCTGCT
>CAYWAU010000133.1:0-5452 GCA_964456395.1 uncultured Dehalococcoidaceae bacterium | reverse complement strand
CGGCCGGCACGGTCTCCGGCGCCCCCAAGATTCGGGCTATGGAGATTATCGCCGAACTGGAACCGGACAAAAGGGGACCCTATGCCGGGGCCGTTGGCTACTTTGACTTCTCCGGTAATCTGGACACCGCCATCGCTATCCGCACCATTATTATCAAAGACGGCGTTGCCTATGTGCAAGCAGGCGCCGGCATTGTTGCTGACAGTGTTCCGGAGCGTGAATACCAGGAATGCCTTAACAAAGCCCAGGCAATGCTCACGGCTATAAGTCAGGCGGAGGCTTCTTAAATATGCTTTTGCTGATAGACAACTACGACAGCTTTACCTACAACCTCTTCCAGTACCTGAGCGAACTGGGAGAAGAGATAACCGTGGTCAGAAACGACCAGATGAGCCTTGACGAGATGGAACAGCTCTCGCCCGGGCGCATTGTCATCTCCCCCGGGCCGGGGACTCCGCAGCAGGCTGGCATCTCCAACGAGGTTATCCGCCGCTTTGGTGGTCGTCTCCCCATTCTGGGTGTCTGCCTCGGTCACCAGTGTGTCGGCTATGCCTACGGAGCCAGGGTTGACCACGCCGGTGAAATCAAGCACGGCAAATCTTCCCTGGTGCACCATGACGGCAGAGGAATCTTTAAAGGACTTATGAATCCCTTCCCCGCCATACGCTATCACTCCCTGGCGGTAAAGCCTGACGGCCTGCCGGACTGCCTCGAGGTCAGCGCCTGGACGGATAATAATATCATCATGGGACTGCGCCACCGCGAATATCCGGTGGATGGTGTCCAGTTCCACCCGGAATCAATCATGACCGGGGTGGGGAAGGACTTATTAAAAAATTTTTTGAGTCTCTCGGTAGGATAATAATTTGGAACCTATCCCCCTGACCCCCTTCCCTTGTTATAGGGTAAGGGAAGGGGGCAAAATAGAAGAGAGGGGTTGGCACCCCTCTCCACAGGCGATGCGAGGGCGGCAGGGTGGGAATAGATAAGAAACGAGGGGAGAGGGGCAATTTAGATAAATGAGTTTGACAAAATCAATTGCCATCGTCATAACGTTGATTGGACTGGGACTGATTATATCGGCTTTCATTGACCCGCCGTTGCAGTTGCAAATAGCCTTGGCCCTGGTCGGACTGGGCTTTATCTGCCTGGGGTTGATACAGTTAAAAAGAGCCCGGGAGAGAAAGCAGGACGAAGAGCGGTTCGAGCAGATAATGGCCAAACTGGAACAGATACAGCAGGAACTGAAAAAGGAAGACGAATCCAAAGGGAAAGGTGTTGTCATCGCTGACGTAATAAGCTCCGGATTGAAGTACTATGCCGAACACATGACCAAGCCAAAGAAGGAAGAGGAAAATGATTAAAGAAGCCATAAACAGCCTGGTTTCCGGTAATTCCCTCAGCTTTGAGGAATCTTCCGGAGCCATGGAAGAGATAATGAGCGGCGAGGCAACACCGGCGCAGATTGCCGCCTTCCTGACCGCCCTTCGCATCAAGGGAGAAACCGCCGACGAGATTGCCGGGCTGGCCAGCGTCATGCGCGCCAAAGCCACGCCGGTCAAAGTATCCAGTCCCACTATTGACATCGTCGGCACCGGCGGTGACGACTCCGGCAGCTTTAATATCTCCACCGCCGCTGCCTTTGTCGCCGCTGGCGCCGGACTCAAGGTAGCCAAACACGGCAACCGGGCAATGTCCAGCCAGTGCGGCAGTGCCGACGTCCTTGAGGCGCTGAAAGTTAAGATTGACCTCGGTGCCGGGGCGGTAGCCGAGTGCATCGAGACGGTCGGCATCGGCTTCATGTTTGCCCCCGTTTTCCACCCCGCCATGAAGCACGCCGCCTCACCCCGCCGCGAGATTGGCATCCGCACCGTATTCAATATCCTCGGGCCGCTGACCAATCCTGCCCGAGCCAAGTACATGGTTCTCGGCGTTCCCGATGAGGAACTGGGCAACAAGATTGCCGCCGTTCTTTATCGTCTGGGCACGAAGCGCTCCCTGGTCATCCACGGCCTGAACGGCATGGACGAAATCTCCACCAGCGGCAGTTCGCTGGTCTGGGAAGTTAACGAACGAGGGGTATCACCGCTCTTAGAGGTTTCTCCCCAACACTTCGGTTTTAAGGAAGCCAGTATGGACGAGATTAAAGGAGGCACACCCGAGGAAAATGCCGGGGCGCTGCGCCGCATTCTTGACGGTGAAAAAGGTGCCCTGCGCAACGTGGTGGTCATGAACGCCGCCGCCGCCATGGTCGCCGGCAACCTGACATCAGACCTAGAATCCGGAGCCCGCCTCGCTGAAGAGGTAATTGACAGCGGCCGAGCCCGAGAAAAACTTGACAAGCTGGCGGCACTGAGCCAGAGCCTGGGGTGATTTATGGTAACTACGATACTTGACAAGATTGTTGAAGAAAAGGTGCAGGAGGTTGAGCAAAGTAAGCAGCGCCTGCCTGTCTCCGCCTTGAAGGAACAACTTGCCCGGCGGGAGGCCCGGCACGACTTTGCTGCTGCCCTCAGCGGGGACGGTGTACGTCTAATCGCTGAGGTAAAGAAGGCATCCCCTTCAAAAGGCGTCCTCTGCCCTGATTTCAACCCCGTGGCACTGGCCGGAACCTGCGCTCAGGGTGGGGCGGCGGCTATCTCGGTGCTGACCGAGGTAAACCACTTTCAGGGCAGTCTTGATTACCTGGCGGCGATAAGAGAAGAGGTGAGCATCCCCCTCCTAAGAAAAGACTTTATCTTTGACCCATATCAGGTATATGAGTCCGCCGCCTTCGGTGCCGATGCCCTGCTGTTGATAGCCGCCATCCTCAGCCGGGAACAGCTTGAGATACTTCTCCAACTGAGCCACGACCTCGGTCTGGGGTGTCTGGTTGAGGTGCACAGCGAAGACGAGGTGGAAAAGGCACTCCTCGCCGACGCCTGTATTATCGGCATCAATAACCGCGACCTCAATACTTTTACCGTTGACATCAACACCACCCACCGACTGCGTCCCCTTATCCCCGAGGGCCGAATTGTGGTCAGTGAAAGCGGTATCAGGAATAGAGATGACATTAAAAAACTTAAAGAGTGGGGAGTTAACGCCGTGCTGGTGGGTGAGGCTCTGGTCACTGCCGACAATATATCAGCCAAAATGGAGGAACTGATATTATGACCCGTATCAAGATTTGCGGTATCAAAGAGGAAGCTCATGCCCTGGCAGTAGCCGAGGCCGGGGCTGACTTTATCGGGCTGGTCTTTGCCTACAGTCCGCGACAGATAACCCCTGCCCGGGCGGAAAAGATAGTTACGGCACTGAAAAAAAACAAGACCACCCCGGAGGTTGTGGGCGTCTTCGTCAACACGCCTGCCTCCAAGGTAAATAAGCTTGCCGCTTCCTGTCATCTGGACTGGGTTCAGCTGAGCGGCGACGAGCCCTGGGGATACTGCCGCGACCTTGCCACCCCTGTCATCAAGGTGATTCGGGTCAGCCGGCATCAGAAATCGGAACAAGTCTGCGCCGACCTTTCCTACGGGACAAAGATTCTGGGTACCCGGAAACATCTCTTTCTCCTTGACTCCAATGTCAGAGAAAAATACGGCGGCACCGGCCGGGCTTTTGAATGGAAGCTGGCACAGCCGGTTGCCGAACAATTCACCACGATTATCGCCGGCGGCCTTACTCCGGAGAATGTTGCTGAGGCAATCAGGACAATCAAACCATGGGGAGTGGATGTCTCCTCGGGAGTTGAAACCAGGGGCACTAAAGACATGACCAAAGTTATAAAGTTCATTGAAGCTGTGAGGAAAGCTGATGTTAGCTAGACCCGATGTCCGCGGTTACTTCGGAGCGTATGGCGGCAAATTCGTGCCGGAAACGCTGATGCCTGCCCTCAGCGAGCTGGAGCTGGCTTATGCCGAAGCCATGGCAGATGACGATTTCAAGAAGAACTATAGCCATTTGTGCCGGGATTATATCGGCCGCCCCACACCGCTTTATCATGCCCGGCAACTGTCAGACAGAGTTGGTGGGGCAACCATTCTGCTCAAGCGTGAAGACCTTGCCCATACCGGTGCCCACAAGATTAACAACGCCCTCGGTCAGGGACTGCTTGCCCGGCGCATGGGTAAAACCAGGGTAATCGCTGAAACCGGCGCCGGTCAGCACGGGGTAGCGGTAGCTACCGTATGCGCCATGCTGGGGCTTGAGTGCATTATCTACATGGGCGAGGAAGATATGCACCGCCAGTCACCCAATGTCCATCGCATTAAGCTGACGGGGGCTGAAGTACGCCCGGTTACCTCGGGCAGTCGCACCCTCAAGGATGCCATCAATGAATCTATCCGCGACTGGGTCAGCAATGTTCATAACACCCATTACCTTCTCGGCTCGGTAGTCGGCCCGCACCCCTATCCCATGATAGTGCGCGACTTCCAGTCAATAATCGGGCAGGAAGCCAGAGAACAGGTACTGGCGGACTATCACCGTTTGCCTGACTACCTGGTTGCCTGTGTCGGCGGTGGCAGTAACAGTATCGGCCTCTTCCATCCCTTCTTCAACAACAGAGATGTCAAGTTCGTCGGTGTTGAGGCAGGGGGACGGGGCCTGGAAACCGGCGAACATTCGTCGGCTTTGCTCACCGGTAAGACAGGTGTGCTGCACGGAACCAAGTCTTATTTAATGGAGAACGAGCACGGCCAGATAAGTGAGACCCACAGCATCGCCCCGGGGCTGGACTATCCGGGGGTAGGACCGGAACACAGCTACTACAAAGATACCGGGCGAGCTGAATACGTAGCCGTTACGGATGACCAGGCGCTGGAAGGTTTCAAGCTATTATGCCAGACAGAGGGCATAGTTCCGGCGCTGGAGCCAGCCCATGCTATCTACTATGCCGCCGAACTGGCTGCCGACCTGACGCGGGAACAGCTTATCATAATCAACCTGTCCGGTCGCGGGGATAAAGACCTGGACATTGTAACCAGAGCATTGGGAATGGAGTTATGAGCCAGATTGCATCCGTCTTTAAGCAGGGTTACAAGGCACTGATTGCCTATATCACGGTAGGCTACCCTGATATTGAAGCCACGCCGAAGATAGCCGCTACGCTGGCAGACAGCGGCTGTGACATTATTGAGCTGGGTATTCCCTTTTCCGACCCCTTAGCTGATGGAGCCACTATCCAGAGGGCGAGCTACCAGGCACTGCAGCGGGGCACCACCCCGAAGGTCTGCCTAGATGTAGCCAGTGAACTACGCCAGAAAATATCTATACCACTTGTTTTCATGACCTATTACAACCCGGTACTCAACTTCGGGCTGGAAGCCTTCTGTCAGAGTTGCAACAGGGCAGGCATAAATGGTTTAATAGTCCCTGATTTACCAACAGAAGAGGGGGCAGAGCTGGAAGCGATAACCCGAAAGCATGACCTGGACCTTATTTATCTCCTGGCGCCCACCAGCACCGGGGA
>CAYWAU010000132.1:2721-5452 GCA_964456395.1 uncultured Dehalococcoidaceae bacterium | reverse complement strand
CGATGTCATCCTGAGGCTGGACTCCGGGGAAGTCCTGGCCCCGGTCCCGGGCAGGGTCAAGGAAGTCCTGGTTTCGCCGGGTCAGGAGGTTGAGCCCGACCAGGTGATGGCCGTGATGCTGACCACTGTCCAGACCCCCCTCCCTACCACGCCGGTTGGCTTGCTCTCCAGAGTATTTCAGTACGGGATTATGTGGCAGATAATACCGCCGCTTATCTTCCTCTGCCTGGGCGCATTGACTGACTTCGGGCCGATGCTCGCCAATCCGAAAACCCTTCTGCTCGGGGCAGCCGCCCAGTTCGGTGTTTACTTTGCCTTCTTTGCCGCCCTGGCGACCGGCTTCTTCAATATAGCCGAAGCCGCCTCCATAGGGATAATCGGCGGGGCTGAGGGGCCGACCACCATTTTTGTTACTTCCGTCCTTGCCCCGCATATCATAGGCGCTACCGCTATCGCCTGTTACTCTTATATGGCACTGGTGCCCATCATCCAGCCACCGATAATAAGACTGCTCACCACCAAAAAAGAGCGCGCCATATACATGAAGCCGCAACTGCGCGAGGTCTCCAACTGCGAGAGGATTTTGTTCCCGATAATCGCCGCCGTGATTGTCATACTGTTTGTTCCCATGTCGGCTCCCCTCATCGGCATGTTCATGGTGGGCAACCTGTTTACCGTATCCGGCGTTACCGAAAGGCTCAGCAAGACGGCTTCCTCGGCATTTATTGACGTCCTGACCATATTCCTGACGCTGGCTGTCGGCGCCACCATGACCGCCGAGAACTTTCTCCAGCCCAAGACGCTGCTGGTACTGGTGCTGGGCGTTGTGGCTTTTGCCACCGCCACCGCCGCCGGTGTCCTCATGGCGAAGCTGATGAACCTGCTCTCCAAAGAAAAGATTAACCCGATGATTGGTGCCGCTGGCGTCTCGGCGGTGCCCATGGCGGCACGTGTGGTGCAGGTCATGGGGCAGAAAGAGAACCCGCGCAACTTCCTCCTGATGCATGCTATGGGGCCCAATGTGGCCGGGGCTATCGGGGCGGCTATTGCCGGCGGTGTTTTCTTGGGTATGATTGGGTGAGAGAGATAGAGATTGCTTCGCTGCGCTCGCAATGACAGGGATGTTAAAGGGGGAGACTGGGCGGGGAATATTAACGGGATAAGCCGTAGATGATACGAGGGTGGCAGGGTGGGAAAAGATAGCAAGAGAAGGGTCAGGGGCGGACAAAAAATCTAAGGGGAGCTAATTTTCGCGCAAACTTTCCCTTGCCTTATTGCTCAAAATCGGGTAAAGTCAATCTGTGAGCAAATCAGACAAATCTTCGGGCAGGACAGTATTCGTCTGTCAGGAGTGCGGCAGGGAGAGCCTGAAATGGCTGGGGCGCTGTCCTGACTGCCAGCAGTGGAACAGCTTCGTGGAAACCGTGGTAAGGGCTCCGGTCGCCTCCGCTCGACCGATAGCTCAGGTTACCCCGCCCCAGGAACTGTCCCGGGTAGTTATTGAGGCTGCCGACCGAACACCGATGCCCCTGGCAGAATTTAACCGGGTGCTCGGCGGCGGGCTGGTAGCCGGCTCGCTGGTACTCATCAGCGGTGACCCGGGCATCGGCAAGTCCACGCTTCTGCTCCAGGCGTCAGCCTCTATGGCTCATAACCGGAACCGGGTGGTCTATGCTTCCGGTGAGGAAACGGTGCACCAGATTAAGCTCAGGGCGGAGCGCCTGGGACTTACAGGCGATGGTTTATACCTCATGGCGGAAACCGACCTGGAGGCTATTCTGAACCAGGCGGAGCAGTTGACACCGGGGCTGGTGGTTATTGACTCCATTCAGACGGTCTATTTTTCGGAGCTGGAAGCTACTCCCGGCAGCGTGGGACAGGTGCGGGAGTGCACGCTGAGGCTGATGCAGTGGGCCAAGCTCAGGGGCGTACCGGTTTTCATCACCGGGCATGTAACCAAGGAAGGCGCTATCGCCGGTCCGCGGGTCCTGGAGCACATTGTTGATGTGGTGCTTTATCTTGAGGGTGAGCCTTTCAGTGCCTACCGCCTGCTGCGCAGTGTGAAAAACCGCTTCGGCTCCACCAACGAGGTGGGCGTCTTTGAGATGAAGGAGGCGGGATTGGTTGAGGTGGAAAATCCATCACAGGCGTTCCTGTCACAGCGCGGTCTTGAGGCTATTGGGTCGGCGGTGGTGCCTACCCTTGAAGGCAGTCGCCCTTTGCTGGTGGAGATTCAAGCCCTGACGACTCCCACCAGCTTCGGCTTACCGCGGCGCACCGCCAACGGCGTTGATTTCAACCGACTGCTGCTGGTGACCGCCGTGCTGACCAAGCGGGTCGGCTTGCGGCTGGGCAACCAGGATATCATGGTCAATGTGACCGGCGGACTCCGGGTGGGTGAGCCGTCGGCTGACCTGGGCATGGCGCTGGCGATTGCCTCCAGCTTCCGCGATACGGGGGTTGACCCCGGTCTGGCGGTGGTGGGGGAGGTGGGCTTGAGCGGTGAGCTGAGAGCCGCCTCCCAGCTTGAGCGCCGGCTGACCGAGGTTGCCCGACTCGGCTTTAAGCGCTGCATAATACCACAAGCCGGGCCCAAGGTTACACCTCCCAGGGATATTGATATAATACCAGTGGGTACGTTAAGGGAGGCGGTAAGCAGGGGGCTGGTGAGGAAGAAGACTACGGGCTAAGCCGTAGATGATGCGAGGGTGGCAGGGTGGGAAAAGATAAG
>CAYWAU010000132.1:0-2621 GCA_964456395.1 uncultured Dehalococcoidaceae bacterium | reverse complement strand
AAAAGTAGGCGCTATCATCGCCGCCGCTGGCGAGAGCCGGCGGATGGGCGGCTCGGATAAGGTGCTGTTGCCGCTGGGCGGCAAGTCGGTTCTGTGGCGGGTGATTGATGTCTTTCAGGAATGCCGCCTGATTGACCAAATAGTGGCGGTGGTCAACGAAAGGAGCATGGAGTCGTGCCGCCAGCTGGTGGACGGGGGGGGTTGGGACAAGGTAAGCGACAAGGTAAGCGATGTCTGCCTCGGCGGGAGGCGGCGGCAGGACTCGGTGGCGGTCGGTCTGAAACGGCTCAAGGACTGCGACTGGGTGGTCATCCATGACGGTGCCCGCCCGCTGGTAACCGTAGATTTGATTGAGCGGGGACTGGAAGCAGCCAGGGAGACCTGCGCGGCGGCAGCCGCCGTCCCGGTCACGGACACTATCAAGGTGGTGGGAGACGCTGAGATGGTCCGCGAGACGCCGCTACGTCAAAATCTAAGGGCGGTTCAGACGCCACAGGTGTTCTGCCTTGACATAATTAAAAAAGCTTACCAGAAGGCAAATGGCGACGTGACCGATGATGCCTCGCTGGTGGAGCAGGCGGGCTACAAGGTAAAGCTGTACCCGGGCTCTTATGATAATATTAAAATAACCACTCCCGAAGACCTGGCTTTGGCTGAGATATTATGGAAAAAATATGAACGGTGAATTGCGTACCGGTATCGGCTATGACGTGCATCCCCTGGTGCCGGGGCGGAAGCTGGTGCTGGGGGGGATAGACATACCCTTTGACAGAGGATTAAGCGGCTGGAGCGATGGCGATGCCCTGACCCATGCCGTTATTGACGCCCTGCTGGGAGCGGCGGCGCTGGGAGACATCGGCAGTCATTTCCCGCCCGGTGAGGCACAGTACCGGGACATTTCCAGCCTGGTTTTACTGGAAAAGGTAAGGGAAGAGCTGGCAGAGAATGGCTGGCAGATAATTAATGTTGACGCCACCATTCTGGCGGAAAGCCCCAGACTCAGGGTCTTCATTGATAGTATACGCCAGCAATTAAGCCAGACGCTCGGTATCAGTATCAGCCAGGTAAGCGTGAAAGCCAGCACCTCAAACAGGCTGGGTTTTATCGGTCGTGGCGAAGGCATCGCGGCTTACGCTATAGCTTTGATAGAAGGCGGTGAAGATGAAGGTATTTAACACTCTCTCCAGAAAGAAAGAAGAGTTTTTGCCTCAGGGTGACGAGGTAAAGATGTACGTGTGCGGCGTTACCCCCTATGACGACGCCCACCTGGGCCATGCCATGAGCTACATCATCTTTGATGTCATCAGGCGTTACCTCCAGTTTCGCGGCTATAAAGTCAGGTGCGTGCAGAATGTTACCGACATTGACGATAAGATTATAGATAGGGCTAACCAGCGCCATGTCTCCACGCATGAGCTGGCAGAAAAATTTACCAAGAGCTTTTTTGATGATATGGAAGCGCTGAATGTCCACCTGGCTGACATCAATCCCCGGGCTACGGAAGAGATACCGAGAATGATTGACATGATACAGGGATTGATTGACAAGGGCTATGCCTACCCGGCGGAGGGCAGCGTCTATTTTCGGGTGAGAAACGTGCCCGACTACGGCAAGCTGTCTCACCGGAGTCTGGACTCCATGAGGGCGGGGGCCAGTTGTGAGCTTGGGGAGGAGAAGGAAGACCCCATGGACTTCGTTCTGTGGAAGGCGTCCAAGCCGGGCGAACCGGAGTGGGCCAGTCCCTGGGGCCCGGGGCGGCCGGGGTGGCATATTGAATGCAGTGCCATGTCCCTGACTTACCTGGGGGAAACGCTTGACATTCACGGCGGCGGGCAGGACCTGGTCTTTCCCCATCACGAGAACGAGATAGCGCAGTCGGAAAGCTTCACCGGCGTCAAGCCGTTTGCTAAATACTGGCTGCACAACGGCCTGGTGCAGCTGGGCGAAGAGAAGATGAGCAAGTCCCTCGGCAACCTGATAACGATAAAGGAGGCGCTTCAAAAATACAGTGCCGATGCCCTCCGTATCTTTGTGCTCAGCTCACACTACCGCAGCCCGCTGACATATTCTGAGGAAGTGATAGAGGGGGCGGAGAGCGGGGCGGAGAGGCTACGGCAGGCGGCTCACTGTGAAGGTGGGGAAAAACAGATTGACTGGGAGTTGCAGGCGAGTCGGGAATGGTTTGTTAAGGCAATGGATGACGATTTTAATACGGCTCAGGCTATTGCCATCCTTTTTGATTTAGCTAGAGATATTAACCGAATGAGCCAGGAGGGTTATGATGTTGCTCCAGCTCAACAAGTGCTATTAGAGCTTGGTGGTGTTTTGGGCTTGAAGCTTGAATTCCTCAGAGCACTAGACCCGGAGACAGAAGCTCTTGTTAAAAATTTAGTTGAAGAGCGTAGCAAGCTTCGTAAAGCCAAGCAGTGGCAACAGGCTGATGAAATACGCAACAAGATACGTGAGTTGGGTGTAATCATTGAGGATACCTCTTTTGGCACGGTTAGACTATGGAAGAGAAAAAGGTAGATAAGATGGGGAGGAGGGGAGGAAATCCCCCTTAATCCCCCTTTTTCAAAGGGGGAAAAGGTGGGAGTGGGTAAGATAGAGATTGCTTCGCT
>CAYWAU010000131.1:0-5486 GCA_964456395.1 uncultured Dehalococcoidaceae bacterium | reverse complement strand
CAACTATCTCCCTTCTCTTTCTCCTCGCAATTCGGACAGTATCCCTCGAGGTATAGCTCTGCCTTGGTGATCTTGAAACCGTGTTCCCGTTGCACTGCTTTGATCAACTTATTGAAGTATGGGTTCTGAAATTCGATAACTTTGCCGCACCCCTGGCAAAGCAAGTGCTGATGCTGCGGAGATTGCTTAATCTCGTAATAGCATCGAAGCTTCCCCAGTCTCCTTTCATCGACCAGTCCCAATTGCTTAAAGAGATTAAGACTGCGGTATACCGTAGCCGGACCGATAGACTCATCTCTGGCAATGGCACGCTGGTACAATTCCTTAGCGTCTAAGTGTCCCTCGGCATCCCGAATCAGTTCTAAAAGCAGACGCCGTTGGGTAGTCAGAAAATGGCCTTGCATTTGGATGGTCTGGTTGTTGTTGGGTTCCTTTTTCATCATTCAGTTATAACCTTTTTTATCTTGGTGCTGGCTGGTTTGGAATGTCTGTCTAGAAGGATATCTCGACACGCTGTGCAGGGTAATTCCCTCGTCTACTTCAACCTCTTTATCATCCGGTAGAAACTTTACTTTGTACTTAGTCATAATCTCCTTCTCCTGTCTGGTCGTCTGACCACAGCGCCAACGGTCGAGAGATGACTATCCAACAGTATACGTAATTGCTTAGATTGAGATTGAGACTCATTATCAATTTCATTATATACAATCTCCACCTTTTTGTCAAGGGGTGGTCAGTATCCGTGCGGTGGACTTCTATTTTGAGCGCATTACCCTGCTTAAAATCTTTAGTCGGGATGATGCCGCAGTCGTCACCCAGGAGACGCGCTATCTCATCAAGGGTAGCATCTTGAGCAAGAAGTTAACTTCCTGAGGAATATGCTTGATAGTAGCCACATGGTAACCGCGTGACTTCAATTCATAGACTAGCATCTCAATAAGACTTGTCTTTCGCTTAAACAAATCCTCCGCCTCTGGGGGGTAGAGGAGACAATTGATTCCTCTGATATAATAAAAGCCCCTTTTGTCTTATGCTGAAATCAAAAAAAGTTTTCAGTCTACCCGCCCGGCGGGGGTGATAATTTAGATATCCTAATAAGTCAAGGGTTAATATTGACGCCTCCAAAGCTCTCGGTTAAACTGATTTTCGGGAGATGCTTAGGTTACCACAGGTTGAGGAGCGGCAGCGCAACGCTTTGATGAGGCTTTTCAGAAGCCAACAACAAGGGATAGGGTAGCAAATGGGTAGCAAAGTGGCTTTTTCTTATCAACATATGCTAGAATTTAGCTTCAGGAGAGGTGTCCGAGTGGTTTATGGTGCCGCTCTCGAAAAGCGGTCTCCGTGTAAGCGGAGCGTGGGTTCGAATCCCACCCTCTCCGCCAGAAGAGGTAACAAAGATGAGTTCTAGCTGCGAAAATTGTAAACTTCATAATTACGCAGAGAGAAAGCCTAAATCTGTAATAAGCTGGTTCTGGCGTTGGCACACCAGGTGGTGTCCCGGCTGGAAGGCATATCAGGCTGAATTAGCCGGGCAAAAAGAACCAGAGAGCTAAAAGACAATTGCGGAGAGGTGCTGGAGTGGCCTATCAGGCGCGCCTGGAGAGCGCGTGTAGCCTTTGGCTACCGTGGGTTCGAATCCCACCCTCTCCGCCACCCCTTTTGTTATCTATTCCCACCCTGCCGCCCTCGCATCATCAAAGGCTTATCCCGCAGTTCTCTCCCCCCCCACCCCACTCCTTTAATTAATCATCTATTTCTTATTTTTATATTCGTGCTTGATACGCTTGCTGATTTCATCAGCCCTGGCAATCAAAAAAATCATGGTACCCAGACACACCAGAAAAACGCCAACGCCAGCAGGACTCGCCCAGCCCAGTACCATAAATAATGCGTCTTCCATCTTGCCTCCCTTCTATTTACTATCATCAATAATTATTGTCAGATTATAGGCAAGGATTTGTTGTAAAGTCAAGAGAACCTGACAATTAATACGGGCGAAGTTACTCTTTCTTTTCCTCCCCCCCCATTTGAAGGAGAGGGGGATTAAGGGAGTGAGGCAGATAAATATCAAATTGTCATCAGCCTACCCCTGTGCTAGAATTAAATTGATTTGAACGAGAATACAAAGAACGAGGACATCAAATACTGGGTGGGCTTCAACAACATACCCGGCATCGGGCGTGTCAGGCTAACACAGCTTGAGGATTACTTTGGCAATCTGGGGGATGCCTGGAGGGCGTCCCCCGGCGAGTTGAAGCGTGCCAGTCTGGACAGTGCTGCTCTGCGCGCTATTACCCACTGGCGCCCCAAGGTCTCTCCGGAAGAAGAAATAAAAAAACTGGAGCGTTATGGTGTCAAGGTGCTTACCTGTAATGACCCCACCTACCCGTCCCGACTCAAGCAAATATATGACTATCCGCCGGTGCTTTATATTCGTGGTTCATTACTGCCGGAGGATGAATGGTGCCTGGCAGTTGTCGGCACCCGGCGGGCTTCTGTTTACGGGAAGCAGGTAACCGAAGAGATAGTGACTGACCTGGCACAAAGCAAGATTACCATAGTGAGCGGTCTGGCAAAAGGGATTGACACCGTAGCCCACCAGAGCGCGCTGGCTGCCGGTGGACGCAGCCTGGCCGTGTTCGCCTGTGGACTTGACATGGTTTACCCTAGTGAGAATACCAGTCTGGCTCGCAGTATCATGGAGCGGGGAGCCCTGATAAGCGAATATCCCCTGGGAACCAGACCCCGGGCCGAGAACTTCCCCCGCCGAAACCGCATTCTCAGCGGACTGAGCCTGGGTGTTTTACTGACCGAAGCCGGCGAGACCAGCGGGGCTCTTATTACTGCCCATATGGCGCTGGAGCAAAACAGAGAGGTGTTCGCCATTCCCGGCAGTATCCTGTCACCGGTAAGCCGGGGCACCAACCACCTCATTCAGGAGGGAGCCAAGCTGGTACGTGACTATACTGACATTCTGGAAGAATTGAATCTGACGGCGGTAGCCCGCCAGATAGAGATGAGGGAAGTCCTGCCGGAGTCTGAAACTGAATCCACCCTGCTCAAGCAACTGAGTGCCGAGCCGACCCATATTGATGAGGTCTGCCGGAGCAGTGGCCTACCGGCAGCAACTGTCAGCGGTACGCTGGCTATGATGGAGCTTAAGGGTCTGGTAAAGCAGGTAGGAACCATGAACTATGTTCTGGCACGGGAGGCCAGACAGGAATACAGGGTAGCCATTGATTAGCGAAGATGAGTAGAAAACTGGTAATAGTGGAATCACCGGCTAAAGCCAGAACGCTGGGTAAGATTCTTGGTAAGAGCTACAGCCTCAAGGCTTCACTCGGGCATGTGAGAGATTTACCCAGAGGCCAGATAGGCGTGGACATAGAAAACGGTTTTATACCCAAATATGTAGTGCCAAAAGCTAAAACCAAACTTGTCAATGAGCTTAAACAGGCAGCCCGGAACGCCTCTGCCATATACCTCGCCACCGACCCCGACCGTGAAGGAGAGGCAATCGCCTGGCACTTGGCTGAGGTAGCCAAATCCGACCAGAAACCCTATTATCGCGTCGTCTTTCGTGAGATAACCGAGGATGCCGTTAAATATGCTTTCCAGAATACTCGCTCCATAGATATGAAGCTGGTTGATGCTCAGCAGGCACGGCGTATCCTGGATAGACTGGTCGGCTATAAGATAAGCCCGTTGCTCTGGCAGAAAGTAAGGAAACGTCTCTCCGCCGGACGGGTTCAGTCGGTCGCGGTGAAGATTATTGTTGACCGTGAGCGAGAAATTCAGGAATTTGTCCCGGTGGAATACTGGGTTATTGAGGCTGAGCTAAGCAGGAAGGAGGAGAAAACTGCCTTCCGGGCGACGTTAGTTGGTCTTGCTGACGGCGCCAGGCTGGACGTTCACACCGAGGAGGAGTCGGCCAGAATTAAAGTTGAACTGGAACAGGCAGCGTATAATGTACTCAAGGTAAGCACCAGAAAGCAAAGCCGACAGCCGGCCCCACCCTTCACCACCAGCACCCTACAGCAGGAAGCCTGGCGTAAGCTTCGCTTCACCGCCAAACAAACCATGGCTGTCGCCCAGCAACTTTATGAAGGCTTACCGATAGGTAATGAGGGAAATGTGGGGCTTATCACCTATATGCGCACCGACTCACCCCGCGTCGCTCAGTCAGCCGTAGTTGAAGCCAGGGAATTTATCCGCGGAAAATATGGGCCTCAATTTGTACCGCCCCATGCCCGTTCCTTTTCACAGCGAGCCAGGGGAGCGCAGGAGGCACATGAAGCCATCCGCCCTACGAGAATTCATCGTGAGCCTTCTCTGATTAAAAAATACCTCAATGCCACCCAGTTCAGGCTCTATGAACTCATCTGGAAAAGAATGGTAGCCAGCCAGATGGCAGCGGCTTTGTTTGACAATACTAACGTTGATATTGAAGCCGGGAATCATACCGCCTATCTGCTGAGGACGGCTGCCTCGGTTAATACCTTCCCCGGATTTATGACCCTTTACAGTGAGGGTAAAGATGAGGCGGATGAAGAAGGCAGAGGCTCACTACCCCGTCTGGAAAAGGGCGATGAGCTTGCGCTTCTGGGAATCTTTCCGGAGCAGCGTTTTACCCAGCCGCCACCCCGCTTTACCGAAGCCACGCTGGTCAAAACTCTGGAGCAGTGGGGCATTGGTCGTCCCAGCACCTATGCGCCGACGATATCCACGATTCAGGAGCGTGAGTACGTCAGCAAGGTTAAGGGGATTTTCCAGCCGACAGAATTAGGTATTGTGGTCAATGATTTACTCACACGGTATTTCCCGGACATCATTAACATCAAGTTCACGGCAAATATGGAAAATGAGCTTGATGATATCGCCAATAAGGAACGCGTCTGGTCAAGCGTGGTTCAGGATTTCTATACCCCCTTTGATAAAGACCTGCAAAAAGCCATCAAGCTGGCGGAAAAAGTGAAGCTGGAAGATGAAAAAACAGGAGAAATGTGCCCGCAATGCAGCAAACCGCTGTTAATCAAGACGGGACGTTTCGGCAAGTTCATTGCCTGTAGCGGCTACCCTGAATGCAAGTACACAAAATCATTCCAGGTCAAGCTCGGCGTTAAATGTCCGCAGTGCGGCGGCGAACTGGTGCAGAGGGTAAGCAAGAAGAAGCGCACCTTCTACGGTTGCAGCAACTATCCTGACTGCCAGTTTGCCACCAACTTCAAGCCCCTCCCCCAACCCTGCCCCCGGTGCGGCGGACTGCTCACACAATTTAGAGGCAGGCAGGCGAAGTGCACCAAGTGTGAGTACAAAGGCAAGATAGAACAGGACTGAAGCCATGCAGGAAATCTTTGATAAATACATCGCTTACCTCCAGGCAGAGAAAAACGCCTCTGCCTACACCGTGCGCAATTACACCAACGACTTGCTGGACTTCTTTGACTTTGTCGGGAGCAAGGGGATTAAGTCACTGAAGGAGGTAA
>CAYWAU010000130.1:0-5524 GCA_964456395.1 uncultured Dehalococcoidaceae bacterium | reverse complement strand
GGGGAAGTTCGGGAACGGCCGGGTTTAAGGGTTCACGCAAAGGCACGCCTTATGCAGCCCAGATGGCAGCTCGCGATGCCGCCCGGAAAGCCATGGTACACGGCCTGCGGCAGGTAGAGGTATATATTAAGGGTCCGGGCAGCGGCCGCGAGGCGGCTATCCGTTCCCTGCAGGGTTCCGGCCTTTATATAATCGGAATCAGGGATGTGACGCCTATCCCGCATGCTGGCTGTCGCCCTCCTAAGAGAAGACGAGTGTAGAAGGGGAAAAGTATGGCAAGATATACAGGAGCAGTCTGTCGTTTATGTCGTCGCAGTGGTGAGAAGCTCTTTATAAAGGGCAGCCGCTGTTTTACACCCAAGTGTGCCCTTGACAAGCGACCGAAACCACCGGGGCAGCAGACCGGAAGACGGCGGCGGAGATTTTCTGACCGCGCCCTGCAGCTCCGTGAGAAGCAAAAAGCCCGTTATACTTACGGAACTCTGGAGAGGCAGTTCCGGAAAACTTTCACCCAGGCAGAGAGACAGGCGGGTATTACTGGTGAAAATCTCCTGGTGCGGCTGGAAAGTCGACTGGATAACGTGGTCTACCGCCTGGGCTTTGCCGATTCCCGCGCCCAGGCCCGTCAGCTGGTACGGCACGGGCATATCATACTGAATGGACGAAAGACAGATATCCCTTCATGCCTGGTTAAAGAGGGTGACACGATTGGTTGGCGGGAGGGGAGCCAGAAGACAGAATATTATAAGCAGCTGGCCGAGACCATTGAAGCCAAGACCGTCTTGAGCTGGCTGAGTCTGGATAAGCAGAACCTGGTTGGTCAGGTCCTGGCTTTGCCTACCCCTGAAGAGATTGACGCCAGGTTTGATGGGAAGGCGATAGTTGAGTACTACTCGCGGTAGCTTAACTAATAAGGAGGTAATTCATTGTCTGGACTATTAGTCCCTAATATTGAATGTACCGAGCAAGTGGATAACCTGGGGCGGTTTGTCGCCGAACCACTGGAAAAGGGTTTTGGTATTACTCTGGGCAACTCCCTGCGCCGGGTGCTTCTTGGCTATCTGCCGGGAGTCGCCGTGACCCAGGTAAGGATTGAGGGAGTGCAACACGAGTTCACGGTTATCCCCAATGCGAAAGAAGACGTTACGGAGTTTCTGCTCAATGTCAAAGAATTAAGGTTAAAGCCTCTTTCTGACCACGGTGGCACGCTGGTCCTGGAGGTACAGGGGGCGGGCCGTGTCTGTGCCGCCGACATCAAACCCTCAACCGACTTTGAAATTACCAACCCCGAACTTTGCCTGATTACCCTCAATACACCTGACGCCAGACTCTACGTGGAGTTCGATGTGGAACTGGGCACGGGTTTCAGACCCGCTGAGCCTACTGACAATATGTCGGTGGGTACAATTCCAGTTGATGCCATTTTCACCCCGATACGCAAGGTTAATTTCACCGTTGAACCAACGCATATCGGTCGTGAGACCAGCCGTGAGCGGTTATGCCTGGAGATCTGGACTGATGGCACCACGTCACCGGTAGATGCGTTGAGCCACGCTGCCGACATTATGATAGAGCAACTAACTCCATTCCACGAGTACGTCAAGATTTCCCAGATGAAGGCAGAGGAGCGGCTTATCCGCCTATCTATCCCTGATGAGAAATATAATATGCCTGTAGAGCAGCTGGACCTTTCCGTGCGTACCATGAATTGTCTGAGGCGCAGTAACATAGCCACTGTTGGAGAGCTTATCGGCAAGGGGGCGAAAGAGTTACTCAAGCTGCGCAACTTCGGGCAGAAATCCTATCTGGAAATAGAAGACCGTCTCTCCTCTATTGGACTATCGCTCACTCCCAAGGTTGAGGAGGATACAGAAGAACAGGAGACAGAAGAGACGGATATCGCTCAGACGGAGACAGAGGATACGGAACCGGCGGAAGTGAGCGCCGAGGAGGAGAAGCCCGCTGATACCGGCGAAATTGAAATAACTGATGAGACCGAATCCCAGCAGGAGGAGCCGCAGGCATGAGGCATCAAGTAGCTGGTAGAAAATTGGGCAGGACAACCGGTCACCGGCGGGCATTGTATCGTAACCTGGTGACTGACCTCCTTAAACGTGAGAAAATTATTACCACCGAGGCCAAGGCTAAGGAAGTGCGCGGATTGGCCGAGAAGATGATTACTCTGGGTAAGAAGAGTGGGCTTCACTCCTATCGCCAGGCACTGTCATTTATTATAGATAAGAAAGTAACCGAGAAGGTATTTGCTGATCTGGCACCAAGGTATAGCGAAAGGCCTGGTGGCTATACCCGGATTGTCAAGTTAGAGCCCAGACTGGGCGACGGCGCGCCTATGGTCCAGCTTGAGCTGGTTGAGTAGCGGTGTCTGAGTGTTATCAGCTTGAACGCAATGAAGGTTGTAGGCTCGGCAACAGGCACCAGGATTGTATTGATATTGGAATACGATGGTACCAATTACCATGGCTCCCAGTTGCAGGCTAATGCGCCGACTATCCAGGGGGAGATAGAGAAAGCATTGCGTAACCTTACAGGAGAAAAGACAAGGGTTAAGGCAGCCAGTCGGACCGATGCCGGCGTCCATGCCAGGGGACAGGTAGCTAGCTTCAGGACGAAGTCGGCACTACCTTTGAAAACATTCGTTGAGGGCCTGAACTACTATTTGCCCCGTGATATTGCGGTAAAAGAAGCACTTAGAGTAGACGACTCCTTTGATGTCAGGCGCAGCGCTATCAGTCGGGAGTATAAATATTATATACTGAACAGCCCGACACGCTCGCCGATGAGACAGCGTTTTTCGTACAGAGTCAACGGCGAACTGGATGTTAAGGCGATGCAACGGGCATGTCAGGCGCTTGTCGGCAGGCACGACTTCGCTTCTTTCGTTTCCAGTGCCGAGACGGCCTCAAAAAAGAGAACGGTGCGGAACGTGCATAAAGCAGAAATAGAGCGGGATGGTGATATGATTGTTCTCAATATGGTGGCTAACTCCTTCCTGCCCCACCAGGTGCGCAATACGGCCGGTTCGTTAATCAAGGTCGGGCAGGGTAAGATGACGGTTGATGAGTTTTACAGTATGGTTGAGGCAAAGAGTCCCGGTCTGGCAGGACCAACGGCACCGGCCGGCGGGTTGTGCCTTATGCGGGTCAATTATCCAGGCCCCCTTGAGGGAGATGCGACATGAAAACCTATAGCGCCAGACCAGCTGACATTGAGCGACAATGGCATGTAATTGATGCCGCTGATAAGACCCTGGGCAGGCTTTCCACCCAGATAGCCCGCTTGCTTATGGGCAAGCACAAGCCGATTTTTACTCCCAGCCAGGATACCGGGGATTTTGTGGTGGTTATCAACGCCGATAAGGTGCGTGTTACCGGCAACAAAGCCAAGCAGAAGCTTTATTACCGGCATTCGGGGTATCCCGGCGGATTCAAAAGCATTACTCTGGAGAAGACGATGCAGAATCACCCGACGCGGGTGATTGAGCATGCCGTTAAAGGGATGCTGCCCCACACCCGCCTGGGCGCCGGGATGATGAAAAGACTCAGGGTCTATGCCGGTGAAACACATCCTCACCTGGCTCAGACGAAGACCGATACGGAGAAGGAAGCGAAGTAAGGGGACAGGGCTTATATGGATAAGAAGAGCTATTTTTACGGGACAGGCCGGCGCAAGACGTCGGTAGCGCGGGTAAGGCTGATGGCGGGGAACGGCGCTATTATCGTGAATGGCACGCCCTATGAAGAAAGGTTCCCGGCTATTGAGCACCAGCGGGTGATACTGCAGCCTCTTTTAACCACCGAGAGCACCGGCAAGTATAACGTAGTGGCTAAGGTGGAGGGCGGCGGTGTCACCGGGCAGAGCGGCGCTATTTCCCACGGCATCTCACGCGCCCTGGTGAAGGCCGATGAGCGCCTGAAGCCTCTCCTGCGCCAGAACGGGCTGCTGACCAGAGATGCGCGAGCTAAAGAGCGGAAGAAGCCCGGACTCAAGAGAGCCCGCAAGGCGCCTCAGTACACGAAGCGATAAAAGAGCTACCCCTTAGCCAGCTGCTCCTTCAGGTAATTGATGACCGCCACGGGGGAGGGGTCAACGCGATATAATATCGCCAGGTAGTAGCTGGCGTAGTCTCCCGTCATTACCAGGCTCATCATCTGGCTCAGCAGACTGCTCCCCTCGCTGTCAACGTATTCGTGTGCTACGCCGGCGCGGTCAAGAAGCTCACAGGTCACCTCGTAGCGGAGCTTGATGCGCTGATTGAACGAAGGTGAACGCAGCAGGACCACCCTTATCTTTTGGGCTAATTCCTTGGGCAACTCAAAGCCGACGGTGGCGTTATGGTTGAGCTCCGGGAAAACCTCGTAGAAAGCCCATGCCTTGCTGTTTTCGTTAATCTGGGTCTTCCAGCGGTGCGCCGCCTCAGCAAGTACGCCGGCGCCGTATACCACCGGCAGGCAGCCGTGCAAACGCTGGGCCAGCTGTTTGGCCGGGTTAGAAGATAGCGGCGCTTTTTCATCCATCCTGGCGGAAAGCGCCTCTAAAACCTGTACCATTTCAGCCACATCTGCCGACTTATCGCTCAGGAAGCCGAGCTTTTGCAGGACACCGAGCGTGGGCAGGAAGCTGAAGCCGAGAGCGGCGCGGGGCTGCGCTTTATATTCGATTTTAAAAACGGGGATATCTCTCTCCTCAGCTATCGCTTTCAGCTTGCCGCCGGTGGTCATCGCCAGCTTCCTGGCTCCTGTTTTAAGCGCCTGCTCAAACGCCGCCAGGGTCTCCTCGGTATTGCCCGAGTAGCTGGAGGCAATAACCAGAGTCCGGTCATCAACAAAGGCAGGTATACTGTAGTCGCGCTGGACAAGAATGGGTATCTTCGCCTCTGATTCGGCCAGACTTCTCACCAAGTCGCCGCCAATAGCCGACCCGCCCACACCGAGAATAATTACCCTGTCAATCTTGTTGTAATCAGAGGGCAGGTTAAAACTCATGGTATCCTGCCACGCCTTCTGGCACTGCCAGGGCATTTCCTTGATACGCGCCAGCATACCCTCCGGGTCACATTCTTGATACACCTCGGGGTCGTCCAGATTAATATTTTTCATTTACCTTACCCCCTTTCAAACTCCGGCTAATTCTTTACCCAGTCCAAGCAGTCTCTCCGCCCGCGCTGGAGAATCGGTCTCGGTATAAATGCGCAGTAGCGGTTCGGTTCCGGAAAATCTTATGAGCAGCCAGGTATTATCCGCCAGGATAAAACGGAAACCGTCAGCGGTGTCAACCTTCAATACCGGCACATTGTCAATAAACCTGGGAGGATTATTCCGGACGCGGTCAATGATTGCCTGGCGTTCAGCTTCCGGGAATCTTATGTCAACCCGCTGGTAGTGGTGGGGACCCACCTTGCTGTAGAGGTAATCAATGAGCTCCGACGGGTTTTTACCGGTCTTAACCATAAGGTCGAGGAAATACAGGTTAGCCAGGATGCCATCGCGCTCGGCGACATGACCGC
>CAYWAU010000129.1:0-5535 GCA_964456395.1 uncultured Dehalococcoidaceae bacterium | reverse complement strand
CTGGACCCGGTAATGCGCGCCTCGGGAGGCACCTGGGTAGCCCAGGGCACCGGTGATGCCGACAGGAAAGTTGTTGACGAACATGACCGCGTATCGGTGCCGCCGGACAAACCGGAGTATACCCTGCGCCGGGTGTGGCTGACGGAAGAAGAGGTAGCCGGCTTCTATCTCGGCTTCGCCAATGAGGCATTATGGCCGCTGTGCCACGTTACCTTCACCCCACCGGCCTTTTCGGAGGACTGGTGGAATACCTACCAGAAGGTAAACAAGATTTTCGCCGACGCCGTTATGCAGGAGATAGGCGACCGCAAGGCGGTGGTGCTGGTGCAGGACTACCACTTCGCCCTCCTCTCTCACTATCTCAAGGAGCAGAATCCCGATATGACTGTCGGGCAGTTCTGGCATATCCCCTGGCCTACCTACGAGGTGTTCCGCACCTGCCCGTGGCACGAGGAAATACTCACCGGCATGCTCGGCAACGACCTGATGGGCTTCCATACCCAATCCTTCTGCAATAACTTTGTCGAGTCAGTAGAACGCAGCCTGGAAGCCAGAACCGACCGGGAGAGATTGGCCATCATTCGCCAAGGCAACACGACTGTTGTGCAGCCGTTCCCCATAAGCGTGGACTTTGACAGCCTCTCCGAGCAGGCAGGAACAAAAGCGGTGGAGCGGGAAATAGAAAGCCTGCGCCGCGAGTTCGACCTGGAGGGTAAATATCTCGGTATCGGTATGGACCGTATGGACTACACCAAGGGGATACCGGAGAGACTCCAGGCACTGGATAAATTCCTGCAGGACAATCCCGAATATAGAGGCAAGGTAGCCTTTATTCAGGCGGGTATGCCCAGCCGAACCCAGATTGATACCTATAAACAAATCGGGCAGAGGATTGATGACCTCATGAACGGCATTAATGACAAATACGGCACTGACTCATGGCAGCCCGTGATTCCGATGACACGGCAGCTATCACCGGCAACGCTGAATGCCCTGCGGCGAATGGCCAGCTTCTGCGTGGTCAGTTCCCTCCATGATGGCATGAATCTGGTCGCCAAAGAATATGTCTCGGCCAGGGTTGATGGTGACGGGGTCTTAATCTTAAGTCGGTTCACCGGTGCGGCTACCGAGCTAACCGACGCTCTGCTCATCAATCCCTATGCCATCAGTGATTTTGCCGGGAAGATAAAAGAGGCGATAGAGATGCCGGAGGCGGAGAGGCGGCGCCGCATGAAAAATATGCGTGAAATAGTGGCCGGAAACAACATTTACCGGTGGGGCGCCTCCATGGTCTCCCGACTCATCTCAATAGCGGGGGTCTAGTGCAGCATCTCTTCAAATCATGGCAGACTTTTTCTGACGACATTAGAGCCACTCCTCATCTTCTGCTCCTCTCCGACTACGACGGCACATTGACTCCTATTGTCAGTCGTCCGGAGGAGGCGATACTGTCGACTGAGGTCAGGGAGAAGCTTCAGGCTCTGGCGCAAAAACCGACTTCCAGCGTGGGCATTATCAGCGGGCGCTCCATGGCAGAGCTAAAAGCCATGGTGGCTATAGAAGGAATCTACTACGCCGGGAACCACGGGCTGGAAATAGAAGGACCCGGTCTCAGGTTTGTCAGCCAGCCGGCGGAGACAGCCCGGGCTACCATAAAAGACCTTGCCCGGCAGCTATCGGCGGCGCTGAATGGTATCGTCGGGGTCATTGTTGAGGACAAAGGATTGAGCCTGAGTGTTCACTACCGGATGGTAAAAGGGGAGGAGGAAAATGTGGTGACGGAGACTTTCCGCCGGATTACCCGGACTTTGCTCAGCGAAGGCAGCATTCACGTTACCTCGGGTAAGAAGGTCTGGGAGGTCAGACCCCCGATAGACTGGCACAAGGGGAAAGCTGTGGAGTCAATTACCCGAGAAATAAAGGCTCTCCTCGGGCTTGAGCAGGTACTTTCCATCTACCTGGGTGACGATGTCACCGATGAAGACGCCTTCAAGGTTATTCACCGTCCGGGAGGCTGGAGTATCTTCGTCGGTGGGGAGAACCCTTCATCAAACGCCGATTATTTTCTGAATTCCACTGTGGAGGTGGAGAAATTCCTGTCCAGGCTACTTAAGCTGAAATAAAGGTACTAATCTTGTTCCTTTGGCATTTGTTTGTGTGGCTTTGGCCCCACACCCCCTCGTTTCTTATCTTTTCCCACCCGCCACCCTCGCGACATCAAAGACCTATCCCGAAGACATACCCCACCACCCCAAAGGGCACAAAACCAACGGGTGTTTTAGAGGGGCGCCAGCCCCTCTTTCCGTTTCTTCCTAAAAGGGGGGAAAGGGGAGTGGTGAATATCCTCGGGTTAAGCCATGGGTGATACGAGGGCGGTAGGGCGGGAAAAGATTACAAACGTGGGTGGGGACACAGGGGGTGAGGTAGAAAAATAACTTACACGCCCGCAGGCTTGCGGTAAGCACGCTTCTTAGCTTATAATATACTGAGTCCGGCTGGAGTGGAGGTGAGGTGGTATGCAGATAAATGTATCTCAGCTGCTTCGTGAGCCTATCGGGTCAACGCGAGATTATCAGGTAAACGAGGCTGCTGATATTGCTGGTGACGGTAAAGGTTGTCTGGTTCAAGGTAAGTGCCGTCTGCTTCGCACCCAGCGCAGCATCCTGGCTAAATGTGCGCTGAGCACTGATGTTGAACTTACCTGCAGTCGCTGTTTGAGCCTGTTCCGTCACCCGCTGGCGCTAAATTTTGAAGAGGAGTATCTACCAACCGTAGATGTAGTTAGTGGGTCGCCACTGCCCTTACCCGAGGAAGCCGGTGCCTTTACCATTGACGAGCACCACATCCTTGATTTAACCGAGGCAGCACGCCAGTACACGCTGCTGGCTATCCCGATGAAGCCACTATGCCAAAAAGAATGTGCCGGACTGTGCCCGAATTGCGGACATAACCTTAACCAGGGGCGCTGCGATTGCCCGGTACAGAGTACAGACCCCCGCTGGTCTGAGTTGACAAAACTGTTATAGCCTCTGGCAAAATAAGTATCAAAGAATGGAGTAGAATATGGGAGCACTACCAAAGCGAAAAACAAGCCGGGCGCGCGCCGGCAAAAGACGCAGTCACTCCGCCGTGAAGCCACCGGCACGAGACTATTGCCCACAGTGCCATAGTCCCAAGCTGCCTCATCATGTTTGTCCTACCTGCGGAACCTACAATGGCCGTGAAGTTATCAAGATTGAAGGACAAAGAAGAAGCACCGGATAATTCTATCTTACATGATAAGAGGCTCTCGTTGGTTTTTCCCACCCCAGCAATGCGTAAGGAGTCCATACTCTCAGTCTGATAATTTCTTCAGAGGAGGTTAACAGCAATAGAGATGACAAAAGCAGGCTGGGTATTTCCCGGTCAGGGCTCTCAGTGGATAGGCATGGGGCTTGACCTCTGTAATAGCTTTGATTCGGCCAGAGCTGTCTTTGACCAGGCTGATGATGCTCTGGGATTTCCCCTTTCCAGATTGTGCTTTGAAGGACCCGAGGATGAACTCCGCCAGACCATCAACGCCCAGCCAGCCCTGGTAACCGCCAGTTTCGCCTGTTTACACGCCGCCCGCGACATCAGCGGCAGCAACAGCCTGCCTGCGCCCGCTTTTATGGCCGGTCACAGCCTCGGTGAATACACGGCACTGGCGGTGGCGGGAGTTTTCGACTTTGCCACTGCTGTCCGCCTGGCCCGGGAGAGAGGCCGACTGATGCACGAAGCCGGACAGGCACACCCGGGAAGCATGGCTGCTATAATCGGGCTGGATGAGGCGCCACTGGCCGAAGTTTGCCAGCAGACCGATACCTGCATGGCTAATATCAACTCCCCGGGGCAGATAGTCATCAGCGGTGCCACTGAAAATATGGCTCAGGCTATGGGCATGGCCAAAGCCAGGGGTGCCAGCCGCGCCATTCCACTGCAGGTAAGCGGTGCCTTCCACACGCCGCTGATGCAGTCGGCGGTTGACGGCATGGCCGAGTTCATGAGTTCTCTTTCCTTTCAGGAACCGTCTATTCCTGTCATTGGCAACACCACGGCTGAGCCCCTGACAACGGCAGAATCGGTAAAATCGGAGCTCCTGAACCAGTTATGCAACCCGGTTCAGTGGCAACGCTCTATTGAATATATGGTCAATAACGGCGTGACGACCTTTATTGAGATAGGGCCGGGCAAAGTACTGACCGGCCTCATCAAACGAATCAACAAGGAAGTTGAGACTATCAACCTGGGTGATTTGGAGGCGGTAAAGGGTTTGGTCAATTCATAAACATATTGGGGGACGAGCATGAACCTTTCCAATAAAGTAGCCATAGTTACCGGCAGTGCCCGGGGCATCGGGCAGGCAATCGCCCTGAAACTGGCCGAGGTTGGGGCGGACGTCGTGGTCAACGACATCGGCGACCCCGAGCCCCTGGAAAGTGTCGCGGCGGAAATCAGGAAAATGAACCGGCAGAGCCTGGCGGTTATCGCTGACGTGAGTTCTCCGGCAGATGTCGCCCGTCTTGTGGAAACAACAACCGGCACTTACGGCAGGGTTGACATTCTGGTAAACAATGCCGGGGTTACCCGGGACCAGCTGGTGATGCGGATGTCAGACGATGACTGGGACACCGTATTAAATATTGACCTTAAAAGCGCCTTTCTCTGCACCAGGGCGGTACTGCGAGATATGCTCAAGCAGCGCTGGGGTAGAATTGTCAGCATCGCCAGTGTTGTCGGCCTGATAGGCAATGCCGGCCAGGCCAACTACGCCGCCGCCAAGGCTGGCGTCATTGCCTTCACCCGTTCCATTGCTAAAGAGGTAGCCTCCCGCGGTATTACCGCCAACGCCATCGCCCCCGGCTTTATCGACACCAAGATGACGCAGCAGCTTGCCGAGAAACAGGCGCAGGAGCTTTTACAGCACATCCCCGTCGGCTACGCCGGCTCCCCCCGCGATGTGGCTGAGGCGGTGGCTTTCCTGGCTTCCGAAGAGGCAAGGTATATTACCGGGCAGGTCCTTAACGTGGATGGCGGCATGGCCGGAGTCTAGCCATGAACACAATTGACTCCTACAACTTCGGGCAGATAGTAATTAACGGCAGAAAGTATACCTCTGACGTCATCATATTCCCGGACAGGGTGCAGGGCGACTGGTGGCGGAATGACAGCCACGAGCTAACCCTCAAGGATATTTCCGGGATTATGAACGAAAGTCCTGAGATACTGCTGGTCGGCACCGGAGCCCCGGGCCTGATGAGGGTACTGCCCGAGGTTGAGCGGGAAGCCGAAGCCAGGGATATCCAGCTCATCGTACAGCCCACCGGCGAGGCCTGCGAAACATATAACCAGCTTTCCCAAGCTCAAAGGGTAGTGGCGGCGCTGCACCTTACCTGCTGAGTTCCGGCTTCTGATTTCTTTCTGGCAGCTCAATCTTCGGTCCGTAGCGCCTCATCCGCCACTCCTTGAGGCAGTGGAGCACTTCGCTGTCGCTAATCTCATGCCAGTACCGGTAGA
>CAYWAU010000128.1:0-5538 GCA_964456395.1 uncultured Dehalococcoidaceae bacterium | reverse complement strand
TAAACTGGTAGAGGCTTCCCAGCCCGGTACCTTCGCCGGCAACGCCCTATCGTCGGCAGTCTGTATGACCAATATTGATATACTGACCGATAAGAACTACGATTTGATGGGCAGGGCAGCCCAGTTAGGCGAAGAGATGAAAGCCAGGCTCTGGGAAGGGGCGAAAAGCACCAGGATAATTGGTGATGTCCGTGGCCGGGGGTTATTTATTGGCGTTGAGCTGGTTAAAGACAAAGAAACCAGGGAGCCCCTTGATTTTGCCAGCGATATGATGGGAAAGATATTACCTGAGCTTCTTAATCGTGGCGTTATAGCGGTTCCCTGCGGACGTTATCACAATGTGGTGCGTTTTATGCCGCCTTTAACCATAACGAAAGAATATCTGGAAAAGGCAACGGATATTTTACTGAAAATCTGTAAAGAATTATAAATCTGAATTCTTTACCTGCCGGAAGGAGGACGCTATGCCAGGTGGTTATGTCGGCAAGATATTATTCGTTGACCTGACAACAGGGGTAATCACGGAAGAAACACCCCCGAAGAGTGATTCTAAAGTATTTTTGCTAATGCCAATTTCATTTCGAGCCGATTTTATTTCAGAAAGGTGTAGGTAAAAAATGAAGGAGAGTAAATACGGAAAATACGTTATCAGCGAACCCAGGGTGGAGAACGTTGCCTATCACCCGATAAAAGACGTCAAAGGAGTTACTTTTCCGGACGAGATATATTTGGATGCTCGAATTATTGAAGGCTGCCCCGTGGTGGTGGACATCGGCTGGAGATTCCAGATACCGGACCCGGACCCGGTGGAGTGGACGCATACCCACGATTTTGATGAGATTATCTGTTTTATCGGGACTGACCCGGAAAACCCGCATGACCTCGGTGCCGAAATTGAGTTCCACATCGGGGACGAAAAACACACTTTTGATAAGACGACTACCATTTTTATCCCTAAAGGGGTGCCACACTGCCCGTTTATACACAAGCGGGTAGATCGCCCTTTCATATTAGCCGTGTTCGCTTTAAATAAGAGCTATCCTACGGCAGCCGAAGACTCCACTATAAATCCAGCACAATACCAAAGCTAATCCGAAAAGCTAGCTTGCTCCCCGCTTTCGGAATCCCTCCCTTGCCATCAATGCCACTCCAAGCGCAGCCGTCAATTGGGGCTCTTCTGGAATGATCACTCGTTCTCCTAACAAATCTTCTATTGCCTTGGCCATTCCGGTATTTCTGGCAACCCCGCCGCTGAAAACCACATCTTTCTTGAACCTGATATTAGCTGCCTTACCCATCTGTATCACTCTCCGGGCAAGAGAATAGTGCATGCCAGCAGCTATATTCTCTATCGGTTCGCTACGGCTTAGATAAGTAATTATCTCAGACTCAGCGAACACGGTACATTGACTGGATATTTGAATGGGATTGCTGCTCCTCAACGACAGCTCACCTAACTGTTCGACCTCAATTTCCAAAATACCCTTCGCCAGTTTGTCCAAGTACCTGCCAGTTCCTGCAGCACATTTATCATTCATCTGGAATCTTTTGACACCTTTTTCATCAAGTTCTATTATCTTGCTATCTTGCCCTCCGATGTCTATTATTGTCCGGCAGGCGGGAATAAGCTCCACTGTACCTCTAGCATGACAGATTATCTCAGGCTCCACTTCATGTTGAAAGTCAATTGTCCTTCGCCCATAGCCGGTGGCAACGATGTAACCTATATCGTTCTCAGAAAGCCCTTTTTTGCCTAATGCCATCTGAAATGCCTTCCTCCCGCTTTCTGCCAGGTTGTAGCTATTTCTCAGGATGGAGTATGCTTCCACTCCTCCATCATCGCCTAAGATTACTGCTTTTGACGTAGTTGAGCCGACGTCAATACCTACATAGTACGTCAATTCTTATACCTCTGCATATTCTAGAGGCGTCAGGGGCCGGCTGCTAGGCGTGCCTTCACAACCTGACATATAGTTTCAATTCTGGTTCTCATTGACTCCTCGCTATAGTCCCTGTCCTCCCATTCGTCACCTTCAATATAGAAGCATGGCTTACCCGTTTTCTTTTCCACATATGCCAGGCACAGCTTTTGGTCACTTCCCAGCCAGCGGTCAAAGTCCTCAAATCCCCATATCATGAAATCTACATTATAGTTAGCCATTTTCTCTATAGTTAGATCAGCTTTGGTGCCCCAGTTGGTCATCATGGCTTCCTTTAGGAAGGCTTCGGCATTAGCTTCAAACGGGTCGTCAAATTTCGGCGGTTCAAGGTCTGCCTTTGACGGTAGTAGAGCGTCACAGAAGGCAATTGCTACCCCATTTTCCTCAAACATCCTCATTATAAATGGATTGCAGTAGGGCATGAACCATATCATTCCTGATGGCGACCCCTTGGGCACTATTCCCTCACCCTTGGTTACTCTGGCTCTGGCGTCCCTGATTACAGCCTCCAGTGCGTCATTATAATATTTATAGCCGGTATTGAATACTGCCCACAGGCCGTGAGACAGAATTAGAGGGATTTCCCCGCTGAATGGAGGCGGGTGTGCTGCCATAAACTGTGAGAGCTGCTCATATTTTATCAGGTATGCCCTTCTTTCCTCCAGAGCCTTCATAATAGCCTTCTCGTCAACTTCTATGTCAAGCAGCTTACAAACCTGTTCATATCCCTCCCTCATAACACTCCCCAGATACCTCACCATCTCCTCGTTCTGGTATTCCTTTTCGTGTGCCGCACCATGATGAGACCATCTTGAGTAGATAATGGGGTATTCTTGGTTCCAGTATTCCTTGATAAACTCGTCACTTTTTGGTGCCTGGTCACAAATGAAACCCCAAATCCAGCTAACGTCGGGAAGTGGCACTATCCCCTGTCTAAGCAAAGTGTATCTGGTCTTATTTAAAGCGCAATGACGGCAGCCGTACCTCACACCATGCTCTTCAGCATAATCTAAAAAGGGAGCAATATTGTGAAATAGGGGCTGTATAAAACTTACGAAGTTGGCATCTATAAAATAGACGTTTATCTTCGGGTCGGTAAACTTCAATGCCCGGTAGAAGACCGTATGTGCCGGGAGAACCCCGTAGACCATTTTTTCGCCTCTTGCCTTGCGCTCTGATGCCATCATCATATCAACCGCCTCTGCGGTCAGGACACCTATTACCTTTCTTGTTCCCTCCAGCTCTATATCAAAGTTCCTTGGAACCCAATCCGTTACTATATATTTTAGGTCATCATCGGTCAATTTAAGCTTGCTGGCAGCCCTCCTCCACTTTTCCAGCATGTCATCAAGTTCTCTATCCCAAGGAGGGTCGCCGAAGCCAGCGCATTTCACCAGATACTCTCTATGCCAGTCCCTTTTTTCCATCTCAGTTTACCTCCCACATATTCTCACAAAGCTTTCCACCCTTGTTCTTAGTGTTTCTGTAGCTTCCCTGGAGAAGTCGTACGAGGACTCTAGCATCTCAAAGGGAATCCCCTTCTCATTGGCTCTTTTGGCAAATATGGGATATTCATAATCATATATCACATCAAAACTCAGCATGTAGTACAGCAGGCCACTTACCTGGTATTCATCTATCAGTTTGTCAACCCTCTCCCATCTTTTTTCCCACGATGGAGTAAACAAGCACGGTGGGATCATGTCTCTGTAGTATAACTGAGCTATGTTCACCAGCGGGTCCTCGTCAACTTGTGCTTCCCCGGGCTGTACTATCGCCTCGTCTAGTAATTCAGTAACCGTCACACCCCCCGATTCTTCAATTATCCTGGGAAGCGTATAGTCACCAAAGGCAAACCCACGACCCGCAATCATTATTCTTGGTGCTCCATCCAGAAACTTGCCTTTTTCTTGTTTTAAGTCCTCGTAAATCCTTTCTAAACTTTTGATGGCAGCGTCCGTGTCACTTCTGAGAGCATAGTGATTCAGCCTGATAAAATCTTCTCCTCCTATAGCCGGGGGGTGTTCTTTTCTGAGTGCTCCTATCTGGCTCAAGAGTTCCCTTACCCGATTGTATTTCTTGATGGACTGCACCAGCTTGTCATTGGTAATCACTTCTCCAGTAAGCTCCTCTAGTTTTTGTTTTAACTTGCTCAACTGTCGCTGGTAATAGTTAAAGGCAAGCTCCTTCCCCCAGTCCTGCGGGACCCCAAGCTTCCATACCGGCAGCCCTAGAAATTCGAAGGCATCTCCTACCCTAACCAAGTCAGCCTCCTTACAGTCTATAATAATAAGGTCGGCTGTTGGGGTAATAGGGTTTAATCCTGATACGTGCTGACCCACTTGATACCGAGCCTGTACGTTTATGAAAGGTAGCAAGTAGGGCAGTGCTGCTTCCGGAGGCCCAGCATCCCCCCCATCAAACAGCGGGTATGGCACGACCCCTGAGGCGTGGACGACTTCCACTGGCACACGGCTTCCATAGTAACAAACAACTTTTTTCCCTTCGCCTTTTTGCCTCCGTACCTCGCCTGGGTATCCCCGTGAAAGCTTGGCACATTCCTCTAGGTCCTTCCTGAACCTCGACATGTCGTAGCCTCCTTACCTAGAGTCAATCCTACCCACATTCAACTCTAATAAATTTGATATTCGCTGTATCTGATGCTATGTCAAAACTGGTGAAAAATCAAGTTTAGTTGTTAACACCGGGTAACTTGGCACAGCTGTGATTTGCCACATTGAGGTATTTGCCCTGTTCAAGGTCGCGAATGTCTCTAGTCGTAACCAATAAGGGTATGTGACCTTTAATTTGGGGAGCTTGACTATCTCGCTGCGCTCTTTTGTTGTGAACGATACACCAATCTCTTCGCGAATGTCAATATTTAGTCAAGAACTAATGTTGGGGATTACTCAGAGTGAAAGTAGCAGTCACTTGGATTGTGCGACAAACAGCAGGGCTTGCCTTAATATTTGTCTAATGGATGAAGGGTTGTTAGAGGAAACCTCAGGTAGTGATGTTTGCAAAATGTTTGCAAAAGATGGGGAAGGTGAGCATAGGCCGTGCATGTCAAAAGGTAGAACCAAAACCTTCTCCAAGACGTTTGCCTTGGTCTATTAAAGTTCAAATCTCCACAGCTGGATAAAGTATACAAAATGTAGACAAGATGCTCCATTTTGTTGACAAGTAATTGCCAATTATCCGCTCCTAAGGTTCCGAATAATCTCCCCGAGGCTTGGTCTTTTACCATACATCAGAATATAAGTCCTGAGAAGCCTAGCAGCCAGCAACAATCCCCCAATGATGGATAGTACCATCACCGCTATACTGACCGCCAGTTCCCAGGCAGCAATATCACTCACGCCCAGCCTCAGCATCGCTGCCACAGGAGCCGTGACAGGGAAAATAGTCAGCACTACCCAGATGGGGCTGTTCGGGAATATAAACAGTAAAGATGAGAACCAGAGGGGCACGAAGGCGAGAAGTGTATAAATCATGGCCAGTTGTTGTCCGTCACGCGCGTTGGGGCTGATGGCACCGATACCCGCCGAGAGTGCGGCGAACAATAAATAACCCAGAATGAAATAGACTATCCCCAGTA
>CAYWAU010000127.1:0-5572 GCA_964456395.1 uncultured Dehalococcoidaceae bacterium | reverse complement strand
TAGAGCACCTGACTTTTAATCAGGGTGTCACAGGTTCGAGACCTGTACGGCCTACGCTCACCCCCCTCCCCTTCTTCTAACATTTTTCTAACATTTTTGCTAACGAAGCAAGGGGTGTCTAAGAGGGGCGGACGCCCCCTCTTTCTATTTCTTCCCACTCTCCTTCATCCTGCCTTGTAAGGAGAGTGGGAACACAAGGGGGTGAGGTTCAAAAAACCCCCGAGGGAGCGCAGGAGACAGGTTGTGAGATATAATATAATGAAATATAAAATGGAGAATGAGGGTAAAAATTGTCGAGAGCCAGAGCACAAATAACGCCGGAGCAGCGAGTGCTGCGCTTTATCCGGGACCAGCGCCTGATACCCAGAGACCAAAAGCTGATGGTGGCGGTATCCGGCGGTCCGGATTCGGTCTGCCTGCTTCACATCCTGTCAGAGCTGCAAAAAGAGCTTGGCATAGAGCTACATGTGGCTCACCTTAACCACCAGCTACGTGGTGCCGAGTCCGAAGCCGACGCCAGGTATGTTGCCGAGCTGGCTTCCCACCTGAATATTCCAGCTACCATAGAGGCACGTGATGTAAAGTCCTACCAGGCCCGGCACCACACTTCACCGGAAGAGGCAGCCCGCGAGGTGCGCTACACGTTTCTGGCTCAGGCCGCCGCTTCAGTCGGGACGGAGCGGGCGGCGGTGGGGCATACTATTGACGACCATATAGAAACCATCCTCATGCACCTGATACGGGGCAGCGGCACCAGGGGACTGCGGGGATTACAGCCGCTCAGCCGGTGGCAGTCTTCAGGCACCAGCCTCACTATAATCAGACCCCTGCTGCCAATAAGTCGTGAGGAAACCGCCGATTACTGCCGTCAGCACCAGCTTGCCCCCCGCCTTGACGCCTCAAACCTGTCGCTCTCGCCACTGAGAAACCGAATCCGCCATCAGTTCCTGCCCCAGCTCCAGAGCTATAACCCGCAGGTAGCTGAAGCCCTGCTCCGGACAGCGCGCCTTGCCTTCGACGACCTAGACTTCATAAAAACAGAGGCGGCTCGTCTGTGGCCTGAAGTTGCCCGCAAACAGGGAAACACGGTCATTCTGGACAAGAAGAGTTTTACTGGTTTACCGCTGGCCCTGAAACGGCACCTGCTCCGAACCTCCATAGAGGAACTGCTGGGCAACCTCAAAGACATTGAGGCACGCCACATCGAAGAATTGATAGACGCCCTGGACAAGCCAGCCGGTAAGAAAATCAGTCTGCCCGACGGCCTGACCTTCACCATAGAATACGACAGATACCTGCTGGGCTCAGATTCGGCGGCTCTGTCACCATTCCCCATCCTGGAAAGCGAGTCCGTTCTCAACATACCGGGAAAGACGAGTGTTCCGGGATGGGATATTGAAGCTACAATCACCGATTCCACAGGAATATGGGAAGCAGGCGAAAAAACCGACGAATTTATCGCCTACTTTGACCTTGATAAGGCTGGGCATAAACTCACCGTGCGCCGCCGCCGGCCCGGTGACCGCTTCCAGCCGCTGGGCATGAGCCAGCCCAAGAAGCTTAACGAGTTTATGATTGATGCCAGGATTCCTCAAGCCTGGCGCCGACGAATCCCTATCGTCGGCTCGCCGGAGCAAATACTCTGGGTGGTCGGCTGGCGTATTGACGAGCGGGTCAAGGTTACCGACAATACCAATCAGGTTCTGTGCCTGGAATTCAAAAGATGCTAAATTACCACTTCCTCTTCCGCTTCATCCGTCTTGTGCCAGCGAAGTAAAAGAACCACAGCTGTCACTACTACTGCTATCACCGCCGCATAGGTTTCCAGCTGGACGATGGTAAATAGCCCTTTTTGCAGCAAGACAGCACTATAATTCAATAGAGCATGGAGAAGAGAGGCGATAAGATAGAACTGCCAGCCCTTGCCTTTGGCCAGACCATAACCGGCGAGAGCCGAAACAGCGATATGAAAGCCCACGGCAAAGAACCTCTCCCAGAACCCGGCAACTGCCAGAAAACCGTCAGTTTGTAATGCCTGCCATGTCCAGCCAGCGGCAAAGATTCTACAATGTGCCCAGACCGCCTCAAAGATACCAAGTCCAGCACCGGCTATCGCCCCGATAGCCAGTCCCAGCTTGAGGGAAATATTTCTACCGCTGCGCCACCACCAGAAGACCATCGGCACCATCTTGGCACCCTCCTGCACCAGCCCGCTGAGCAGTATCTGCGGTATCCCTGCGAGCAGAAGCCAGCTATTAAGGACATCCTGGCTCCAGAAGCCCCCTAGTGCCTGCCCTACCAGAACCTGTAGCGGAATCTGAATAAAAGTAACCGCCGCTAATGCCAGAAAAGCACTGACAACAGCCACCGCCCAGAGCCAGTGTCTTTTAAACAGCGATGGCCAGTGACCAAGAAGCCAGATAGCCCCGAAGACTATCGCCAGTCCAATCCCGATGAGCATAAGATTCAGCGGGAGGCCGGGGTAAATAAACCAGGATTTTAAGAAATCTAACATTCCTTCCAGCATTATTTTCTCCTATCTATCTAAAGCACCCGCTTCAACCTGGGGTTGGGTGTAATGCCCGGGATTCGGCCACGCTTGGCGATGGGCTTGCCTTCTATTTCGTGAAGGTCAGCGGTAAAGTCAATGGGTCTGGCACCGCTGATATAACTGCCCACGCCGAAGCCATCAACCGGCGCCCCTCTCTCCAGAAAATAGGTAATCCGCTCCGGGTCAAGGCCACCGCTGACAAAGATACCGACATGCTTGAAGCCGGCCAGGTCAAGCCTGGCTCGCACCTCCTTGACCAGTTCCGCCGTAACCCGACCGCGCTCGCCGGGGGTATCCAGCCGCACACTCTGCAGCTTCTCCCCCAGCGCCTCAGCCACCCGCAGGCTCTCTTCAGCCTCATCCTTGAAGGTGTCAACCAGCGAGACGCGGCGCACCTCTGGCGGCATGTGCTTATCAAACAGCATGGTGGCTTTAACCGTGTCACCAACAACGATAATCAGGGCATGCGGCATCGTCCCGGCCGCTTCAACGCCAGCCAGTCGGGCGCCGACAATACTGGAGCAACCGACGCAACCTCCCACCACCGCCGAGTAATCCATCACGCCGGCCACCGAAGGATGCACGTGGCGGGCACCAAAGCTGATGAGGGGTATGCCGCCGGCGACAGCAACACACTCCCTAGCAGCCGTCGCCCAGCCGCTGCAATGGGCCAGAATACCGACTACGGCGGTTTCATAAATACCATAGCTTTGATACGGGGCTGTAATGCGCAGTGCCACTTCTTTAGCCGCCATTGTCTCACCTTCAGCCAGCGCCCAGACCTCACGGTTGTCTTCGGGCAGTGCCTCAGCCAGCAGTGCCTTGACCTCCTCCATGCCGCAGACTATCCCGGCACGACTGGAAAAGACCTCCATGGTCGCCGTCGGGTTAAGACCTTCCTCACGCAATATATCAACAGCGCGGACGAAGTAAATATCGGAAGTATCCCCGGACAGGACTGCCTCAGAGGGTTCAAACTTAGGCAAGGCCACCTTACCTTTGCCAAATCTCGTCAGGTCAGCGCCCAGGACCTTTTCCATATGCTCCAGGGCGAAATGGTGCGCTTTTTCGTCAAAGGAGGCAACGCAGTCAGCCGGCACCTCCACCGGGTAATCGCGATTACGGGCATTAGCCACGGTATGACAGACACAGATATCGGTGCAGACCCCGCAGACAATAATCTTTTCGAGTTTAAGCTCCTTCAGCTTCTGCTCAAGCGGCGTGTCAAAAAAGGCGCTGTAACGCTTTTTAGGTATTACCTCACCGTGATATTTGGCTAATTCGGGTATTACTTCCGCCTCGGCAGTACCGGCAACGCAGTGCGGCGGGAACATCTTGAACTCAAGGTCGTCAGGGTCATGGTGGTCACAGATAAAGAATACCTTAGCGCCCTGAGCCAGCTCCCGCTCCAGCAGACCCTGAATATTGGGTATGATGCGGCGTGCTCGGGCGCCACAGTACAGGGGATAGCCCTCCTCCAGAAAACCCCGGAGCATGTCTACTACCAGAACTGCATTAGCCATAGCCTTCCTCCTCCTTTTGAGGTTATTATCTACCTCACCCCCCTGTTTATTAAATTAATGCCTGAAGTGCCTGACGCCGGTGAAGACCATGGCGATATTATGCGCATCAGCCGCTTTAATTGAGTCTTCGTCCCTTATGGAGCCGCCGGGCTGGATAATGGCGGTGACTCCCCCAGCCGCCGCTGCCTCCACCACATCGGGGAAGGGGAACATGGCATCCGAAGCCAGGACACTCCCTTTAGCCTTGTCTCCAGCTTTCTCCCTGGCTATCTGGGCGCTGACAATCCGGCTCGGCTGCCCCGCCCCCATGCCCACCACCGTCTTATCCTTGACCAGCATAATGGCGTTGGACTTCACGTGCTTGGCCGCCCGCCAGGCAAAGAGCAAGTCCTCTATCTCCTTGGGTGTCGGCTCGCGCCTGGTGACCGTCTTCAGGTTCACCTGTCCCTCCGGAAGCAAATCCGAACCCTGCACCAGGAAACCACCCTTTACCCGGCGGAAGTCAAGATAGCCGCATTCTTCCTTACCGTAGCCGGGCGGAAGCTCCGCCACCAGAATACGCAGGTCTTTTTTCTTTTTTAACAACTCCAGTGCCCCCGGTTCGTAATCGGGGGCGATGACTATTTCGTAGAAGACCGGCCTCATTGCCTCCGCCATCGCCAGAGTAACCGGTCGATTGGCGGCGACAATACCACCGAAGGCAGCCACTTCATCACCGCTGAAGGCGCGGCGGTAAGCCTCGGCAATATCCTCATGGCTGGCCAGTCCGCAGGGATTGGTGTGCTTGATAACCGATACGGTCGGGGCGGCAAAATCGGTGGCGGCTCCCCAGGCGGCATCGGCATCCAGAATATTGTTGAAGGAAAGCTCCTTGCCCCACAGCTGTTCCGCCCAGGTGATGCCAGTATTTTGCTTTCCCCCGACTACCTGTTCGGCATAGAAAGCGGCTGTCTGGTGAGGGTTCTCACCGTAGCGCAGCCCGTAGCGCTTCTTCATAGCCACGGTCATCTCGTCGGGCAGACCTTCCTCACCCCGCCTCAGGTACTGCGATATGGCCGTGTCATAGATAGCTACATGCTGGAAAGCCTTCTGCGCCAGGCGCTGGCGCTCATCCTGAGGCAAATCCCCCTTCGTCAATTTCTCCAGAACCGACTGGTAATCAGCCGGGTCAACCACCACGATAACTCCGGGGAAATTCTTGGCGGAAGCGCGAATCATGGTCGGCCCGCCGATGTCTATATTCTCCAGCGCCTCCTGAAGCTCGACCCCCTCTTTGGACACCGTCTGGACAAAGGGGTAGAGATTAACCACAACCAGGTCAATGGTCTCCATCTTATTCTCAGCCAACTGCGCCATATGAGCTGGCAGGTCGCGCCGGGCGAGAATACCACCATGAACCGCCGGGTGCAGGGTCTTGACCCTGCCATCAAGGATTTCGGGAAAGCCGGTAATATCAGAGACGCTCTTCACCGGCACTCCGGCCTCGGTCAATGCCTTC
>CAYWAU010000126.1:0-5576 GCA_964456395.1 uncultured Dehalococcoidaceae bacterium | reverse complement strand
ACCAGGAGGGAAGATAAAGTGAGCTTGCAATCGAAACTGGAGTCAGGAAAGTTTGTCATAACCTGTGAGGTCGGCCCGCTGAAGGGGACCGATATTACCGAAGTTGAGGAATCGGCTGAGCTTCTGAAGGATAAGGTGGATGCCGCCAATGTCACCGACCAGCAGAGTTCCGTAATGAGGCTGGGTTCGCTGGTGACCTCGCATATTCTGATACAAAAAGGACTGGAGCCCATATTCCAGATGACCTGCCGCGACCGCAACCGTATTGCTTTGCAGTCTGACCTGCTTAGTGCCTGGGTGATGGGGATCAAAAATGTCCTGTCGATTACCGGCGATTTGCCGGCCCTCGGCGACCACCCCGATGCCAAGGCTGTTTATGACCTGGATTCCGTAACTCTGTTGCACGCCATAAGTCGCCTGAACGAGGGCTACGATTTGGCTGGCAACGAGCTTCAGGGTAAGCCGGCGTTTTTCCCCGGGGCGGTGGTAAAGGTAGAGTCGGATACCGAGGCGTCCATGGAGTTGCAGCTTGTCAAGATGGAGAGAAAGATAGCCGCCGGTGCCCGGTTTTTCCAGACCCAGGCGGTATATGATGCCGAACATTTCGCCAGCTTTATGAAAAGGGTGGAGAAGTTTAAGGTCCCCGTTCTGGCAGGCGTTATACCGCTGAAATCCGCCGGTATGGCGCGGTTTATGAACAAGAACGTATCCGGTGTCTTCGTGCCTGAAGAACTGATTCAGAAGATAACCGACGCTGAGGATAAGACCCAGACCGGCATACAGATTTGCGCCGACCTGATTAAGCAGCTTAAAGGGCTCTGCCAGGGGGTGCACATCATGGCTATCGGCTGGGAGAAGAAGGTGCCGTCCATAATAGAGGCGGCCGGGCTTTAAGTTTAATAAACTTCAAAAATAAAAATCCCCGATGTTTGTAACGCAGGCGTCGGGGATTTTTTATTGGGTGAGGGCGTGTTTATTGAGATTTATGTTCAACCATAATGTAATCTATTCTAAGTCAGCTTAAATACGCCGCTGTATTCCGATTTATTCTCGGTAAATTTGGCTTCGTTAAACCCCGCATTTGAAAAAAGCTCTCTTATTTCGGAGACAGGCATGCCGTGGGACTGCTTGATGGGTTCTCGTATAAAAAACTTCCCATTCTTATTCAATAATCGTGCTAATGTATTTACGGTATCCTGTCTATCCTCAGGAGCTATATCGTGGATAACGTGGAAAATATTAATTAAATCAAATGATTTATTGGTCAAATACATCTTGCGTATATCGCCGACCAGACACGATACATCGGGGTATTCCCCCAATCTTTTTTTTGCCCTCTTAATCCAGTAATTAGATATATCAACGCAGGTTAAATGCCCGTTGTTCTTCAATATCTTTCTAAGACATCGAGACCCGGCGCCACCGCCGCAACCGAAGTCAAGTACTTGCTCATCTCCCTTTAACCCGAGGGTCTTGAAGTAGGGATTATACAGCAGGGGGCCCCCGATAAGGCCCTTTAGTATATCTTCGAAAACGAACAGCGCCGATGGCTTATCAAAGTCTATTTGTTTGTATTTATATTCACCCATCGCAACTTCCTTCTTAAATTTTGGAAACACGCAGATATTAGTCTTTTCTTTTGCCGGCCGCTGCGGCCAGGGGCGCCACTGCTATCCAGAGTGTAATAGTCATGAGCATTGACATCGGGTAGTCTATGCTCGTCAGGCCGATTTTGGGCGCAATCACGCCCCATAGAAGCATGAAGAAGAATGAACTGAGAAAGAAACCGGGAATAGCTGCCATTATCCTGAAATAGCCCATTTAGTCCTCCTTTCTGATAATAATTTCCTTCGATTTCGAGTCAACTAGTGTATCTACACCAAAGTGTGCTGTTATTCTCAAGTCCTCCAGGGCTTGGTGACCTGTTTTACCCATGCCGATAAATGTAGGTTCCCAGATGACGTGGTACTCCCGGGTTTCTCTGTCAAATTCAAGATTAATGTCACTCTTAGCCATCATGGTTGCCTTACCTGCAGTTGCTTATTCTTCCAGTATGGTCTCAATCTCTTTGATGGCGCTGGTAAGTACCTCGCGAATTCGCTGTGCCCTGTTGGCGTCCAAGCTGCGGAACCCCCGACTCAGTAAGTGCTCAAGTGTGTGGTATTCTTTCATTACCATGGCCATTCTGCCGATATTCTTAAAACTCCAGCGATGCTTCATCTGACTTCTGACTTCATCAGCTGAATCCTTTCGTTCCGCCAAAAACTGGTGCCCCTGTTCGGTTATGGTATAGATTTTCTTGCCATCTCTCTCGGTAGCACTGGCATAGCCCATTTCTTCAAGCATCTGGAGGGTAGGGTAGACAGCGCCGGGACTCGGTGTATACATACCGTGAGATTGCTCTTCAAGCTCACGAATTATATCATAGCCGTGTCTTGGTTTATCCTTGAGCAGGTCTAAAATAACGTATTTAAGGTCACCCTTATGAAAGGCGCTTTCCCGCCATGGTCCTCGTAAAAATCGTTCCCCTCGGAATATTCGGTCTCTGAACATGATGTCCTCCCCACGTTTGCCGTGTGATTGATATATCAGATAATATCACGATATATCTTGATATATTATAATATTACACCTCCTTTTTGTCAAGAGGTTTTTGTAAAGATTTTGAAAATTTTTGTTATCTATTCCCACCCTGCCGCCCTCGTTTCATCTAAGGCTTAGCCCATAGTTTTGTCCCCACCCCACCCCCAAGAGGGGGAGTAGCCTGCGGAGAGGGGCACAATACCTGCGGTACGTATGCGGGGGTCAGGGGGATAGGTCACAACTCAAAATAACATGGAGGTGAGGTAGATAAAAGTCCCTGTAAAAACAGACGGATGATAATTATAAAGTCACGCCGGGGTATTACTGATTCCTTAATACTCGCTTGATATGAAGCCCTGAATCTGGGCATAGCTGAAAACGGGCCCATCGCGGCAGACGTAGATATCACCGATGTTGCACCGGCCGCACTTGCCGATACCGCACTTCATCCTCTTTTCCAGCGTGGTTATCATCTGCTCCGGCGTGAAGCCAAGCTTTTCCAGCACCGGGAAGGTAAACCGTATCATTATCGGCGGCCCGCAGACGATAGCCACGGCGTTCTTGGCGGAGGGGCCGACCTGCTCCGTTATCTGGGGAACGAAGCCGACATTTCCCTTCCAGCTTTCATCACCCTTGTCAACGGTGGTGGTCATTTTCACTGTCTTATCCTTTTCCCAGGCTTCAAGGTCGTACTTGAAACACAGGTCAAGTGGACTGCGGGCGCCATAGACTATATCTATATTTTCGTACTTGTCCCGGTTGTCAATGACATTCCAGATTAGTGACCGCAGTGGTGCCAGGCCAATGCCGCCGGCCACGAATACCAGGTTCTTACCCTGCAGGAAATCAAGCGGGAAACTGTTGCCGAAGGGTCCCCGGCAGCCTATCTCAGCGCCGACGCCGAGTCGGTGCAGGGCATTGGTTACCTTGCCCGCCCTCTGCACGGCAAACTCCAGGTGGTCGCGCCGGGTGGGACTGGAGGAGATACAGAAGGGAGCCTCGCCGATGCCGAAAACCGAGTATTCGCCGAATTGCCCCGACTCAAAGGTGAACTCCTCTTTCAGCTTCTCGTCTTTGAAGTTGAAATGGAAGGTCCTGATGCCGGGGGTTTCGTCAATGATATTTTCTATCACCGCTATGTGGGGCAGGTAGACATTGCCCTCAGCGAGGTATCTTTTTCGGTGGCTGATATCACTAATCGCCATTCTTATTTCTCCGTGCCAACAGGGGCTTCGCCAGGCATGTCTGCCAGTGTCTGGGTGATATCCCAGTTTACCGGGCACAGCCGGATGCATCGGCCGCAGCCAGTACAGGCAATAATATCAAACAGCATAGGATAGAACATGTACTTGTGGCATACCTTCTGCCGCACCCGCCGCCACTTCTCCACCCTGGGATTCTCCATCGGCATCTGGGTATAGAGGGGAAAGCTGCAGCTGTCCCAGTTTCTGTATCGGGCACCGTCTCCTTTTAATGCCTCGTCATTAATGTCAAAGCAGTAGCAGGTAGGACAGAGAAAGGTGCAGATGCCGCAACTGACACACTTGGCGGCTATCTTCTTCCAGAACTCTTCATTGTCAAAGGAAGACGGCAGCTTCTTTTCAATTTCCTTAATATCTATCTTTCTGGTTACCTTCTGGTAAGCCATGTCCTTAACTTCTCCGGCTCTGGCTTCATCGTCCTTGGTTGCTTCCTCCACTCCTTCGGTCTTGGCGAGCAGCTCTTTGCCCTTGTCGGTAACCTCTTCAATGAGGAACTCATCGCCGGTATCGGTAAGCATCAGGTCGACATCGGCGGCTTCCGCCGGACCGAAACCCAGCGAAGTGCAGAAGCAGCTGTCATAGGGATTGACGCAGCCCATGCCGACGAGCACCGCGTTTTTTCTCCTGTTGAGGTAATAGGTATCTTCGTAGGCATCTTTAAAAACCATGTCAATGATGGATATGGCTCTGGCGTCGCAGGGACGGATGCCAAAAATCAGCTGCTTTTGTTCTTGGGCAACGGGTAATTCAAGGTTGTAACTGCCGTCATCTTTCCGGAAGTCGAACATTTTCTCTATGTTCTGGAGGAAGTTTGCCTTGGGTGGGATAATCGTATTGCGGTACCAGTTGAGAAAAGTAGTGTCCTGACCATCCCAGGCGACCATCTCGGCCACTCCGGTCTCCCTGGAGGGGACGAATACGGTGAATTCCTTCTGCCACTGGCTGAGCAGTTTATGAATATCCTTTTTGGCTATTTTTTTCATTAATGCACCGTCATTTACCGTATAAAGTCTTCGGCCTCTTCAGTCTCATAGGCAGCCATTAGCGGCGGGGCATCCTTGTCCGTGCCTGCCTTATACTGGAAGAGTTCATCAACTATCTCCTCCATCTTCTTGCTCAGGCTTCTCAGCGGGATATTCACCGGGCAGGCACGCTGGCACTCACCGCAGTCGGTGCATCTGCCGGCGACATGTATCATTCTGCCCACCTGGAACATGAGGTTGTCCTGCCACTTTGGCAGCGGCGATAGCCACAGCGGTTCCGATTCCTCAACGAAGCACCGCTTGCAGAAGCAGGCCGGGCAGACCTGTCGGCAGGCATAACACCGGATGCAGCGGCTGAACTCATTCTTCCAGAACTCCCACCTCTTTTCCGGGGGCATGTCTTCCAGCTCTTTAATCTGGCTTCGGCTCAGTTCCTTATCGCAGGCCAGAGGGCCGACTTCATCAAGGAGGATGTCGTATTCCTGAGGGGCGGGCAGGTCACAGCTGAGACAATCGTCCATGAGGACTTCCTTGGCCGGGAACTCTTTTTTAGTGCCATTGATAGTGACCACAGCCTTGTCGCCCGCCCAGGCAATGTCATCCAGCTCGTCTCTGTCTTTGCCGGTAAGCTTTTCTATCTTGTTTAGGTCAATCACTCCGGAGCAGGGGACACCGATGATGACGACATTTTCCCTGGCTACCTGCTGGTCCTGAATGAGGCTGACGATGGAGCGGCTGTCGCAGCCCT
>CAYWAU010000125.1:4636-5622 GCA_964456395.1 uncultured Dehalococcoidaceae bacterium | reverse complement strand
CAGTAAAAAACTGGACAGCTATATCCCTGCTGCAAAAGAGTTGACATTAAAGTAAAATTATAGTAAATATATACCTTTGTTTCTATCCTGGTAGGGGGGCAGATGTTGTGTTGAGAAATACACGCCAGCAAGGCTGTGAGTCGTTTAAGAATATTTTTTACAATCAAGAAAGGGGGTAAAGGAATGAAAAAATTCATACCTATCATTCTAGTAGCAGTTTTAGTTACCGGATTGTTTGTAGGAAGCTGCGGTGAACCTGAGGAGACAACACAGGGTGACCTGGTTTTTGCTGTTACCACTCTAGGTTCCGAACTCTTCGACGTGAGATGGCAGCCTGACTGTATTCTCAGCGTGATTCCTTACCAAAATTTATTCCGAAGCAACGTTATCGGAATCGAGTCCATGGGTCCTTACCCCTGGCTCGCGGAGAGTGCCACCCAGTCCGCTGACGGTTTAACCTGGGATATTTACCTGAAGCAAGGCGTCCAGTTTCACAATGGCTGGGGAGAGCTGACCGCGGAAGACGTGGCCTTTACATACGAAGAGATAATGAAAGATCCCGCTAATCAGAACCCCTACGAATATTACTGGTTAACCTCCGAAGAGGGGGGAATCCTGATCTCCGTGGAAGCAATCGACAAGTACCATGTCCGCTTTAATCTCTCGGTACCTTACAATATGTTCAGAGAAGACCTGCAGGACAACAATCACTGGATTCTGTGCAAAGAATATGTAACCACGGTCGGTACAGAACAGGCATTCCGAGAACCAATCGGCACATCTCCCTGGCAATGGGTTGAGACCGTCCCCGGTGACCATATCAAGTTCGAAGCGGTCGTAAGCGATTGGCAGAAAACCCCGGAATTTAAAACCCTAACCTTTAAGCTGGTTCCGGATGCGTCAACCCAATTGATGATGCTACAGAGCGGAGAAGTCGACATGGCTGTTATAACCCCCGCACAAGCGGAACAGGCCGAGGACGTCGG
>CAYWAU010000125.1:0-4626 GCA_964456395.1 uncultured Dehalococcoidaceae bacterium | reverse complement strand
CCAGAGGTTTATCGAGATAGTATTCGGCGGGCAGTTGATGCATTGGAAGGACACCTTCGATCCGACGGTTCCCTGGGCCGCCCACACTGATGAACCAGATACCTCCGATTGGAACCAGCGGGCACTCAAGGTGAGGCAGGCATTGTGCTACGCCATCGATCCCCAGGTAATCCTTGACAAGGTGGCCTATGGTTATGGCGATCTAGATGTGATGCGTGATTTTAACAAACATGACCCTAACTTCAAACCCGAGTGGCAACCGTATCCTTATGACCCAGAGAGAGCTAAAGAATTATTAGTTGAGGCCGGTTATCCCAATGGTTTCGAGAGACCCATCCAATTGCTTATACCCGCATCATCGACGACTACCGGCGTTGACAGCAAAGCCATCCTCCTGATCGTCGCTGACCAGCTTGAAGCCATCGGACTCGAGGTCGACCGCCAGGTAATGGAACAAAGTCTCATTGACGAGATTTATACCTTTGGTTTTGATTCCGCCTGGAAAATCACGGTGACTATCGGCTACGTCAACTGGATGCCCGTCTGGGGCGGCCTGTGGTGCAAGACTTCCTTTGGCCCCATCCATGTGATCGGCGAAAGTGAAATGTTTGATAAGCTGCACCTCGAGTATCAGGAAATCCTCGATCCAGCTCTTGCGGTTGAAAAGCAGCAGGAGCTTGGTGACTATGAATACAGCCAGTACATGGAACGCGGCCTGTATAATGCCTCAGTCCTTTATGCTTTTGGACCTAAAATCGAGGGCGTCTCACAACCACCCTACCAGATTCAACATGAGCAACCTCCGTACTTCAACTTTGAGTACATTGAGCGCGCCGACTAAAACTTAAGACCAGTTTACCGGATTGGGTGAACTAGAAAGTGTGTAAGGAGGAGATCCTCCCATAAGAAAGAGGATCTCCTCCTTACACACCACTCGATGGTAAAGGTCTGATGCTATCGCTTATAACGGATTAGGAATCGGCAGGGAACCTACTAATTAGTATTTAGTACAAGGAAGGCGGCTGCATGCAGCGGTATATTCTGGTACGCGTAGCCCAGGCTATCCTGACCTCTCTAGCCCTCGCAACAGTCGTTTTTATATTGATTAGACTTTCAGGCAGCCCCATCACGTGGATGGTGAGCCCGCGCGCACCGGCGTCGACCATCCAGATGGTGATTGAGCACTATGGGCTGGACCAACCGATAATCGTTCAATATGGCCGGTTCCTGTGGAATATCATGCAAGGGAACTTCGGGGTTTCTTATTACTACTACAATCCGGTAATTGAAGTAATCTGGGCGCGTGTTCCGGCGACTCTTGAGCTGGCGGGTACGGCTTTACTTATCGCCGTCATAATTGCTCTACCGATCGGTGTTTACTCTGCTGTTAATCGCGGAAAGTCAGTCGACATCCTAGGCAGGATCTTCGCTTTCCTCGGTATCTCGGCGCCCAGTTTCTGGGTAGGATTAATGGGTATTTACCTGCTCGGCGTTCAATTACATGTCCTGCCGACCGGGGGCCGCAGCGGGATAGTATCATTAATTTTACCCGCGCTGGTCTTGTCTTGGTCGCTGGCAGCTGTTATGGCCAGGCTGACGCGCTCGGGTATGCTTTCGGTGCTAGGCTCAGACTATATCACAATGGCTCGCGCCAAGGGTGTGCACGCGCAGGCAATTTACTGGAAACACGCCTTTAGAAACGCCTCAATTCCGGTTGTTACTATGGTGATGTACCTAATGATTGTTGTTCTTAGCGGTGATGTTGTCATCGAACAAGTTTTCGCCTGGCCGGGTTTGGGGCGGCTGATGATGACTTCGGTCCTAGCACGTGATTATCCAGTAGTACAAGGGCTGACAATTTTGATCGTTTTCGTATTCGTTCTGATAAGTCTCACTACCGATGTGCTGTATGCTTATCTGAACCCGAAAATTCGATCATAGATAACGTTAAAATAAGATTGGTAATTCGAAGTGGTTGAATTGGTTAAAACCGAAATTCAGAAATCCAACCGTTTTACCCGATGGTGGAGCGAAAAGCACGTCGGCCGGCTTTTGCTGAACCCAGGAATTCCATTATTAATTCTTGGTGTGTTAGTCTTTTGCGCGATTTTCGCTCCCTTGATCGCTCCGAATGACCCTTATAAGGGTGATATGTACGATCAATTCCTACCGCCGAGCTGGATGTCGGGAGGCGACAGCGATTATCCACTGGGAACTGACTTTTTTGGGAGATGTATTCTGAGCCGCATTGTCTTTGGCGCTCGTATCACGGCAATCGTGGCTTTTCTGGCGATTATATTCAGTACGCTGGTAGGAACAGTTATCGGGTTAATCGCGGGTTACGCCGGCAAAGTGTATGACACCGTTCTCATGAGGATAACGGATGCCACGATTGCCGTTCCTTACCTGGTAGTAGCCATCGTATTTGCCGCCGCCATCGGCACTGGCATGGTAAATACGATTATCATTCTGACCATTTTCCAGTGGCCGGTCTACGCCCGGCAGATACGCGCCGAGGCGTTGGAAATTCGTGAGACCGACTACGTGGCTCTGGCCAAAATCGCCGGGGTTTCCAATACACGAATGCTTTACAAGCATTTCTTCTCCAATGTCATCCCAACGATGCTGGTTTTAGCGACTTTTCATATTGGCGATGTCATCATGTGGGAAGCGACTCTGAGCTTCCTGGGCCTAGGTATTCCGCCGCCCATACCTTCGTGGGGTGCAATGGTCTCGGATGGACAAGCGTATATCGTTATCCGCTGGTGGCTATGCGCCTTTCCGGGGTTCGCGATTCTGCTAACGGTGTTGTCTGCCAACATCTTTGGCGACTGGATCCGCGACCGGCTAGATCCGAAATTGCGCCAGCTATAAAGGAGCCGTATGAGTAATCCTCTATTAGAAGTGAAAGATTTAAAGACCTACTTTTTTCTCCATCGAGGGATTGTGAAAGCGGTGGACGGGGTAAGTTTTAGCATTGATAAGGGGCAAACCATTGGCCTGGTGGGAGAATCAGGTTGTGGCAAGACCATTACTGCCATGTCGATTATGAGACTGGAACCGAAACCGGCGGCTAAGATCGTGGGCGGCGAGATCATCTTTGAAGGGGAGGACCTGGTTCAGAAGACTGAAGCCGAGATGAGGAAAATACGGGGCAATAAAATTGCCATCATAATGCAGGATCCAATGACCTCCTTGAATCCGGTATACACGATTGGCAACCAGATAGGGGAAGCGGTCCGACTGCATACGGCATACCGGGGAAGGCGGGCCGTCAGAGACAGGGTGATCCAGGCGCTCGAGGAGGTTAAGATTCCGTCGGCAAGCACGCGCATCGATGATTTCCCGTACCAGATGAGTGGAGGAATGCGCCAAAGGGTAGTTGGCGCGATGGCGATCAGCTGTAAGCCTTCACTCCTGATCGCGGATGAGCCGACTACTTCGCTAGATGTTACGACGCAGGCTCAATACCTACGCTTGCTCAAGCAGGTGCAGGAAGACACCGGAGTAGCGATGATTTTCATTACCCATGATCTGGGCATTGTGGTGAGGATGTGTGATTATGTTTTGGTGATGTATTTAGGTAAAATAATAGAGAAAGCCAGCGTGCGAGAGTTGTGGCGAAATCCGTGTCACCCTTACACGGTGGCGCTGATGAATTCAATACCTAAAATAGAAATGAAGAAAGAAAGGTTATACGCGATTGAAGGGATGGTGCCTTCGCTGCTTGAGCTGCCGGCAGGCTGCAGCTTCCACCCGCGCTGCGAAAGAGCCACTAAACTCTGTCGCCAGTCCTATCCTCCTGAAAAAGAGGTCAGTGGAGGGCACTTTGTCAGTTGCTGGAGAGTCTAGGAGTAGATGAGTAGCGTTTTATTGGAAGCTCGGGGTGTGAAAAAATACTTTCCGGTGAAAAAAGGGCTGATTCGCTCACGGGTGATTGCGAATGTAAAGGCGGTTGACGGTATCAGCTTTACGGTTAACGAAGGGGATGTCTTTGGGATTGTTGGTGAATCTGGCTGCGGCAAGACGACGACCTTGAAGATGATACTTCTGCTTGAGAAGATCACGGACGGAGTAATTCTGTTTGAGAATAAGGATATTAAACGGCTAACCGGGGTGGAGCTCAAGAGATATCGGTGGTCGGTGCAAGCAATGTTTCAAGACCCTTACAGCTCTTTAAACCCAAGGATGAAGATCTGGGATTTCATTGCCGAACCGATGAAAGCCAATCTAAAGTTAAGCAGCCGTGAAATAAAAGACAGAGTGGCGCAGATGCTGGCTGAAATAAAATTATCAGAGGAGAGTGCCGAGTTTTATCCGCACGAATTCAGCGGGGGGCAAAGGCAACGCATCGCGCTGGCCCGGGCGATCGGGATCCGTCCCCGTCTAGTGTTACTGGTTGAACCGGTCTCGGCACTGGATGTCTCGGTACGGGCTCAGCTCATGAATCTTATCATGGATATTCAGCATAAACTGGGACTGACCTACATCATAGTTGCGCATGATTTGGCGGTGGTCAGGCATATGAGCAACCGGATAGCGGTTATGTATCTAGGGAAGATTGTTGAATATGGGGATAGCGAGAAGATCTATAACCGCCATCTCCATCCCTATACGCAGGCACTG
>CAYWAU010000124.1:1478-5705 GCA_964456395.1 uncultured Dehalococcoidaceae bacterium | reverse complement strand
ACCTACTTACTCTATTATAGGAAAGACATACATAACTGATAACGATGAAATAGCATAAGCAGAATGTAGCTAAAGAAGCAGATGCGTTCACGAGAATAATGTCTCTTTAAAGCTTCTTCTAAATCTCCCCACTCCCCATTTCCTCTCCCTCACTCTCCTGCGCCATTTCCTCCTCAAGCTGCTCCATGATGCGCGCTGCCCGGGGGTAGCCGATGTGCAGGCGTCTCTGAAGGTAAGACGTGGAGATATGCCCGTGTTCTTGTGCCAGTTCCCGGGCGGTGTCCAGAAGCGGGTCTTTGGGGTAGCCCCCGATGGTGGTGGTTACGGGTGAGACAAGCGTCTCCACCTTCAGTCTGTCGGCTTCTTCTTTCCGCTGGCTGCCCCAGAAATAGACAAGCCTCTCCATCTCGGCATCGGAAAGGAAGCACCCCTGGAGGCGCTTGGGCTTGGAAGCCTCGGTAGGCATAAACAGCATATCGCCCCGTCCCAGCAGCTTCTCGGCACCGGCGCCGTCAAGGATGGTGCGCGAGTCCACCTGGGAGGTAACGGCAAAGCTGATACGGGTGGGGAAGTTGGCTTTAATCAGTCCGGTGACCACATCCACCGAGGGACGCTGAGTCGCTACGACCAGATGGATGCCGGTAGCCCGGGAAAGCTGGGCCAAACGACACAGAGTACTCTCCACCTCGTCAAAGCCAGCCATCATCAAGTCAGCCAGCTCATCAATAATCAGCACCAGATAGGGGAGCTTCTCATCACCCTGTCTGGTTTTGTTGTAGCCTTCAATATGGCGGGCGCCCGCCGAGGCCAGCTTCTGATAGCGCTCATCCATCTCCTGGCTGAGCCAGCGCAAAGCGCTCAGGGCTTTGCTGGTATCAACTATTACCGGGGTAGCCAGGTGCGGTATGCTGTTGTACGGGGTCAGTTCAACCCTCTTCGGGTCGACCATGATAAACCGGACATCATTGGGCGTATTGTGCATAAGCAGGCAGCAGACAATGGTATTCAGACAAACCGTCTTGCCGCTGCCGGTAGCTCCGGCAATAAGCAGGTGGGGCATTTTGGTCAGGTCAGCAGAGACTGCCTCCCCGCCGGCACCCTTACCCAGAGCCAGAGCCAGCTTTGACTTGACCATCAGCTTTTGATAAAGGCTGGTCTCGACCACTCCGCGCAGGCTAACCAGGTCTGAAGTCGTGTTGGGCACCTCAATGCCGATTATAGATTTACCCGGCACCGGAGCTTCAATCCTGATGCTGGGCGCCGCCAGTGCCAGAGCCATGTCATTAGCCAGAGAGGTAATCCTGTCCACCTTAACCCTTGTCTTGGATACCTCTTCCACCCTTGCCTGGATATTGCCGTCCCTGTCCCTTTCTTTTACTTCCTTAAATTTCCTGTCCCAGCCCGGCTCCACGCCAAACTGGGTAACCGTCGGGCCGGCATTTATCTGCACCACCTTAGCCTCAACGCCGTAACTGGCCAGAGCATCTTCAATAAGCTTGGCTCTCTGTATGTTATCGGCCTGACTGAACTCAATCTCAGGGGACATGTCCAGGATATCAATGGGTGGTAAACGCCAGCCATCTATGATTACCAGCTCCGGCGATTGGCCGTACTTCTTCCAGACGTCCTCGGCAACCTGCCGCAGGTCCTGTTTGGGCGGGGTGACAGCAGCCTCGGGAACAGCCATTTCGCCCTTTGTCGGGGATACCAGCGGACCCCTGGGAGTTACTGCCTCCGGTGGTATAAGCCGCTTTTCCATCTCCATCGGCAGGGCTGGTTTACCCTCCAGGGGAGGTTTGGGGTGAACAACACGGTGAACCGGTGGTTGAAGCTCCTGACTCACCGGTCGGCCGGGAGCCGGCTGTCTCTTGAACTGCTCACCGAGCCAGGCAAAGAATCTTCCCAGAGAACGGAAAGAAGGTCGGGGAGCCACCAGGAAAATACCGATAATAACTAATGCCAGTATACGGAGCGCGCCGACATAATTTGAGGCTGGAAAGGCGATTATATCCCTTCCAAAGCTACCGCCCAGGCTATTACGCAGTAAGCCCTCGGCGGCGAAAAAGGCCAGTATTCCCCAGATAGCCAGAATGAAAGCAATACTGCCCAGCCACCGGTTCCAGCGAAATATAAACGAGGCAAGCTTGCGCCGCCATATCATTACTATCAGGGTAACGATAGCGGCGATGATAAAGACCAGGCCCCAGCCGAACAGCTCAAGGAGATTTCCGATAGCGTCTTCTATTTTATTCCAGAACACGGCGAGCAGAACCACGATGACCACTATCAAGATAAGCTGCCGCACCGGGGTTGATATCACAATATTGAAAAACTGGCTCAGCCATGATTTTCGTCTGGTCTTTTTCCTGGACTTGGGTTTATCGTCTATGGTAGCTTTTTTTCTGGTCATATGGCACCCGGCAAGCCTGTGGAGGCTGAGGCTCTGAAGCTATACTTTCACCATAAAAGGAAGAATCATCGGACGGCGTTTGGTCCGCTCGTAATAAAACTTTTCCAGCGTATCCTTAACCTTGGTGTTGATGAAGCTCCACTCGGCAACACGTCCGCCGCTGTGGTCAAGGGTACGAGCCAGCAGCTCGCGGCTCTCGTTCATCATATCCTTAAACTCTCTGGTGTCAATAAAACCCCTGGTAACAATATCAGGGCGCCCCACCAGCTTGCCGGTCTGCCGGTTCACGGCAATAATCACCACGACAATTCCATCCCGGGAAAGCATCCGGCGGGTGCGGAGAACCACACCACCAACATCGCCAACGCTGAGACCATCAACATAGACATGGCCCGAACTAACCTTGCCGGTTACCTTGGCTGAATGCGAGCTGAGCTCGAGAACGTCGCCGTCCTCCAGGACGAAGATATTTTCTGCGGGAATGCCCACTGATTCAGCCAATCGGGCGTGAAGACTCAGGTGACGATATTCCCCGTGGATAGGGACAAAGAACTTGGGCTTGACCAGGTTCAGCAGAAGTTTCAGCTCTTCCTGGCTGCCGTGCCCGTGAACATGAACCTGCCCCCCCAACTTGCCGTATAATACCTGAGCCCCCTGCTTGAAAATACTGTCTACGGTCCTATTGACCAGTGACTCATTACCCGGGACTGGGGTTGCCGAAAGCACTATGGTGTCGCCGCGCTGTATATGCACATGGCGGTGGTCACGGTTGGCCATTCGTACCAGAGCTGAAGTCGGCTCTCCTTGACTGCCGGTAGTAACCAGAACAATCTTATCATGCGGCATGCCGCGCACTTCATCAATCCGACCCAGTATGCCGTCGGGGGCTTTAAGATAGCCCAGTTCCAAAGCCATGCGTACCGTATCGGACATGCTGCGCCCAACAACAAAGACGCGGCGCTGGTACTTGGCGGCAGCATCAATAACCTGCTGAATACGAGAAATCAATGAGGAAAAGGTGGTAACAATAACCCTCCCCGGAGCATTAGCCATAATGTGGTCCAGGGATTCACCAACTACCTGCTCCGAGGGAGTATAGCCGGGAAGCTCAGCATAGGTGGAGTCGGAAAGGAGGAGCAAGACACCCTCGGCACCTAACTGAGCCAGCCGGGACAGGTCGGTCCCTTGACCGCTGACTGGCGTATAATCAATCTTAAAATCACCGCTGTGGACAACAATTCCCTCCGGGGTATATATAATCAGACCGACCGCGTCAGGTATACTGTGGCAAACAGGAAATAACTCAACCTTAAACTTACCCAGGATTACCTCTCCACCAGGAGGGACTACCTTGAGACGCACTCCATCATGTATCCTTCTTTCTTTAAGCTTGACGCGGATAAGCCCTTGAGTAAGTTTTGTTGAATAGATTGGTACGTTATCAAGCTGGGGTATCAAATAAGGCAGGGCGCCGATATGGTCTTCGTGGCCATGGGTAATAACTATGCCTCTTACTTTATCCCGATTCTCAACTACATAACTCAGGTCAGGGATAACCAGGTCAATACCCAGCATTTCTTCCTCGGGGAACATGAGCCCGGCGTCAATGACAATAATGTCATCCTCGTATTCCAGCACCATCATGTTCTTGCCAATTTCACCCAGTCCACCGAGGGGAATAAGCTTTAATCTTGACTTGGTCATAAATTTAAACCTCAAACATACTTAGCTGTTGTGGTTGCGGCTCGGCTTCCTGAACGTTCTTTGCCTCGGCCAGAAGAGCTGGAATTTTGAGCATATCGGCTTCAATAGCCTGC
>CAYWAU010000124.1:0-1468 GCA_964456395.1 uncultured Dehalococcoidaceae bacterium | reverse complement strand
ATGAATCTTGCTTATGCTCTTACCTGGAAAGAACATGGCCAGTGAGTAACGCCCCAGTGTGACAATCATCCTGGGGCGAATTATCTCAATCTGGCGCTCCAGCCACTGCCGACAGTTGTGGATTTCAGCGGGTAAGGGGTCACGGTTTCCTGTGGGCCGGCACTTTATCACATTGGCAATGTAAACCTGCTCACGACTCAGGCCGATAGAAGCCAGCAGCTTGTCCAGGAACTGCCCGGCCGGACCGACGAAAGGGCGTCCCTGCTGGTCTTCATGCCAGCCGGGTGCCTCGCCGATAAACATTATATCGGCATCTTCCGCTCCCTCCCCAGGCACCACCTTTGTCCGGAATTTGGCTATTTCACACTGCTGGCAGAGTGCTATTTGCTGGTAAAGCTCACTTAATGCTGACATCTCGCAACCATATATTAAATGAATACAAATTAAGTATTTGTCCCTCTGAAATATGATAACATCGCCGATATGTCAAGTCAATTGATGGCATGGTATCAAGGAAGAATTTAATTATAGTGTCGCTTTAGCTCGGAGGCGTACTTGCCCCCGATACTGTCAGCATTATGCCCCAGCCACTCGCTCAAGCGCGTTTGAGCCGTTGGCATGCCCTCAGAGGCGAGGAGATTCGCCATTAACCCATCTATTTCATCCCTTGTTAACACTACATCTTTAACCGCATAGCCAATCAATTTAGCCAGGAGGAGCAAAAGTCCCGGTCTGACATTAACTATCCTGGCCCGGCTGTGTATCTTGTCGGCAATGAGTCGAACCAGTTCATTAAAAGAGTAAATCTCCGGACCGACAGCGTCAATAACCATGTTGTCATCTTTATGCCCGGCGCTGACAGCTATTTCGGCCACATCCTCCACGAAAACGGGCTGAATTCGGTAATCTCCTGAGCCGGGAATGGCAAATATCGGGAACTTCTTTAGGAGCCAGGCGATATTGCTGATGAGAATGCCTCCCGTCCCAAAGATTACGGTCGGTCGGACTATAGCGTAGGACAGCTTTGAATGGGTGATAGCCCCCTCCAGGAGCGCCTTCCCTCTGAAATAAGGAAAAGGCGATTCTTCTGAAGGATTGGTGATGCTGATGTGTACCATTCTGCGGACACCGGCTTCCTCGGCAGCCTTGATAAGTGTTTTGGTGTTCTCAACGGCCCTATCAAAGGTGACCTGTCCATGTGGGAAGCGAAACCAGTAGGTGTTATAAAGGGTTGTGGCTTCCTGCAAGCTTTTTGTCAACTGGCTCGGATTATCGAAGTTGAATGGGTAAGCGTTCACCTGGTTACCAAACGGGTTTTCAAGGCTGGAACGTCCGGTGAGGGTGTTAACTCTCTCCCCCATAGAGAGGAGCCGTCGTGTTATATATTTGCCTGTATAACTGAAAGCTCCGGTTACAACGCTCAATTCAGCGGTTGCCATGGCCAACCTATTCAGCCATTCCCTACAGT
>CAYWAU010000123.1:0-5736 GCA_964456395.1 uncultured Dehalococcoidaceae bacterium | reverse complement strand
ACTGCGAACTTCTGCTGTTCGAATTGTTCTTCCATTGTCTACCTCCTGCAGTAAATGACAACTTGGGAGTTAACATATCTTCAATTTACTAGTATTTTGGCTGTATCCGGATTCCCAAACGGTTTGCAAGTGTCCATCTGATCCTCGACGAGCAGAATTTCATAACTCATTAGGTTCACATATTGAAATCATCGAATATGAACCGGAGCAATTTCTACCAATTCAATACTACACTGATAGTCCTTTGATAGCAACCAGGAAGAAACTAAATAATCTTGGATTGCATATTTCATCTATTTGTTCAATGACCTTCTAAAGGGACAAATAGCACTATTGATTTTTCTAAGCGGCTATGTTAGGTTCTGCAAAGAAATGAAAAATAAACTTACGATTGATGCCAGCAATGCCGGAGTGATATTGGATGGTAGCCATATTTCCGGAGACTGGGTCAACGGTCTGGAGCCTGGAGAATTCTTACTGGGTTCCGCAGGGGGACTAAGGGGCAGAGGTTAATGAGGGCTTTAGTAAACGAAAAACCCCTTTTCCCATAGTCAGAATTGAATAGCTGAGTAAATTAGTGTAAATTATTATAGTATTTATAAGCTGTCGGTACGGGGATGGAACATGAGGGTTCAGAGATGTAAGGGAATGAGGGACCTGTCGCCCGGGGAGATGGCGGTATTTCGTCTGGTTGAGGGAATCTTCCGTGACTGCTGCTCAAAGTGGGGGTATCAGGAGGTAAGGACACCAACCATTGAGTATCTGCACCTGTTTACCTCGGCAGGGACGCTGACTCCAGGCATGCTGGGCAGGGTGTATTCCTTCCTTGACTGGGATGGCTGGAGCGGGGAGAGGGTGGTATTGCGTCCTGACGGCACTATCCCGGTTGCCCGACTTTATACTGAGAATCTGGAAGACAGGGGATTGGCTAGGCTCTTTTACGCCACCAATATTTTCATTTTTGAAGAGACAGGGGAGAAAACGAGGGAAAGGTGGCAGTGCGGGGCGGAACTTATCGGGGCGGGCTCGCCGCTGGCTGATGCTGAACTGATATCGCTGTCACTGGAAGTTCTGAAGAAGCTGGGACTGAAAGGCGTGGAACTGCGCCTCTCACACGCCGGTCTGGTCAAGGCATTACTGGTGAAGCTCGGGCTCAGCCCTGAAGAGCAGAACCGAATGTTTGACCGGATTCTGGATGGCGACGTTGAAGCGCTGGCTGGAGTCGAAACCATTCCACACTTTGATGACTTCCTGGAAACTGTTGCCCTCCTTGAAGCCATGGGATGCCGCTATCAGATAGACATCGCTTCCGGTGCCGGTTTTGAATACTATACCGGCATGATATTCCAGCTCTTTATCGGTGGCGAGAAGATGGGTGGTGGAGGCCGGTATGATGCCCTCATTCCGTCCATGGGTGGTGGGGATGTCCCTGCCTCCGGCTTTGCTCTTTACCTGGACCGCCTGATGAATCTGGTAAAGCCGGAAGTCATTGCCGCTCCGGCACCGGCGAGAAGTCTGGTGCGGGCGCGGTCTGGAGATGCTGGTGCCATGAAGGAGGCGTTTAAAATCGCTGACAGCCTGCGTGAAGCCGGGTATGTCGCTGAGCTTGACCTCGGCGGTCAGGAACCCGGTTCAGGATGGGTAATTGAGGTACGGAGCCAGGCACCGCTGTTTACCGTGACCGACCTGGCTGGTGACAGGAGATATGAGGCATCAACGCTCAATGAGGTCTTAAAAATACTGGAGGGGAAAGGTGGCGATAAAGATAGCCCTGCCTAAGGGGCGGCTGCTGAGGAAGACGGCGGCATTGTTGCAGAAGGCGGACTGGGGACTGGATGAGTATCACTCCAGGATTAGTTTCTATCACCCCAAATCGCAGCGGTTTCCCGCCCTGATTATAAAAGTCCTCCATGAGAAGGATATTCCCGTTCAGGTGGCTGTGGGAAACTATGACCTGGGTATTTGCTGTCTGGACTGGATTGAGGAACTTCTGGCAAAATATCCCAGCAGTGATATTGTCAAGGTAAAAGACCTGCTATACGGGGAGGGCAAATTGTATATGGTGGCCGGCGCTTCCGGCGCGGTATCTCCGTCAGAGATGATAAAAGGTAGGTCGGTTCTGCGCATTGCCAGTGAGTATTCCAACCTGGCGGAGTCCTTTGCGCTTGAGAATCGTCTGAGTCGCTTCAGCATCTTCCCGGTATGGGGGGCGGCTGAGGTTTATCCCCCGGAAAATGCGGACATGGCGTTGCTTCCGGCAAAGGCGGAGGCGGAACTGGTGGTACGTGGCATGGTGCCGGTAAGCAAGGTCCTTGACTTCAGCGCTTACCTGATTGCCAGCCGGAAAAGCTGGGAGTCCAAAAACCTGGACGGGGTGGTGACATCTATTTGCGATAGATTGCCCGAGACTGAGAAAAGGGTGCCGTCAAAGGAAGAAGTCAGCCCGACGGTGATGTCGGGACGCTATTCCGTAGAAGCAGCGGCTGAGGATAGCGTCCGCCTGGCTTTACCTGACGGACATCAGCAGCAGCCGACGCTCAGTCTGTTAAACAAAGCCGGCATCCGGATTGGTGATTATCCATCGGATACCGGTAACCGCCGCCCGAAGATAAATATTGACGGGGTATCGGTCAAGGTTATCAGGCCGCAGGATATGCCCCTGCAGGTAGCCAACGGCAATTTTGACCTGGCTGTTACCGGTCGGGACTGGCTTGCGGAGCACCTTTGCCAGTTTCCGTCAAGTCCCGTTAAAGAGCTTCTGGACCTGAAGTTCGGCAGGGTCAGGCTGGTGGCGGTGGTAAGCCAGGAACTGTCCGCTGGTGACACCGACGCCCTGCGGAAGCTTATTGCGGAAAGGGAGGAGCCTTTCCGGGTAGCTTCTGAGTACTTTAATATAGCTGATAAGTATGCCCGAGAAAACCATCTCGGCCACTACCGGGTGATTCCGACGTGGGGAGCTACCGAAGCCTTTTTGCCGGAAGATGCCGACCTGCTTATTGAAAATACGGAGACGGGACGGACCATTGCCCGGCACAACCTCAAGATTATTGATACCCTTTTTGAATCGACCGCCTGCCTTATCGGCGGTGCTGTTGATATATCCGGGACGGTCAGGGTCAAACGGATAAAGTCTATTGTGGAAAGACTGAGAACCGCCGTGGAGAGTGACTGATTGAAAATCATTGAGGGTTATCAAAAAGCCAGAGCCGCGTTGTCGCGCGAAACGGCGGCTGAGTCCTTGGCGGTCTCACCGGCGCTGAAAAAGAGCCTGAAGAAGCTCTTTGGCACCGAAGACCCGGCGTCGGCGGTCAGGCAGATTGTCATGGAGGTGAAGAAACGGGGGGATGCCGCCCTTTTAGACCTCACTCTGCGGATTGACGGTATCAGGCTTGGCTCCCTGGAGGTGGATAAAGGCGGGATAGCCGGAGCCTATGAAGAAGTGGACGGAGAGCTTGTGGCGGCGCTGAAGCTGGCAGCCGGGCGGATACGGGCTTTCCACATGGCTCAGAAGGACAGTATCTGGCATGAGGTCTCTGAAAAGGGTTTAAGGCAGCTCATACGGCCATTACAGCGGGTCGGGGTCTATGTACCCGGCGGCACCGCCGTCTATCCGTCAACCGTACTGATGACGGCGATACCGGCCAGGGTCGCCGGGGTCAGGGAGGTGGTCATGGTGACGCCGCCACAGCGAAACGGTGGCATATCGCCGGTGATGCTGGTAGCGGCTGATATTGTCGGGATTGACCGCATTTTCAGCGTCGGCGGCGCCCAGGCAGTAGCCGCTCTGGCTTATGGCACCGAGTCAATTCCGGCGGTAGATAAAATATGCGGCCCGGGCAATATCTTCGTTATGCTGGCTAAGAAAGAGGTTTTCGGAGTGGTTGATATTGACGGACTTCAGGGACCCAGCGAGGTCTTGATAATAGCTGATGAAAATGCCGACCCCGCCGGCTGCGCCGCTGACCTTCTCGCCCAGGCTGAGCATGACCCCCTGGCGGCGGCGGTGCTGGTGACAACTTCAAGGTGGCTGGCTGATGAGGTTAATCGGGAGGTGGCACAGCAGCTGTCGGGTCTGTCACGCCAGTCAATAGCCGGGGAGTCGCTGGATAGAGGGGTAATAGCGGTGGTAGCCAGCCTGGATGAGGCTGTTGAATTGTCCAACCTCTACGCCCCGGAGCACCTCTGCCTGATGATAGACAATGCGGCTGGCTGTATTGATAGAGTCACCAGTGCCGGGTGCATACTGGCGGGCAGGGAAGCGACGGTGGTTCTGGGGGATTATGTGGCCGGACCGAGCCATGCGCTGCCTACCGGCGGCACCGCCCGGTTCAGCTCACCGCTCAATATATGTGATTTTATCAAGTTTATTAACGTTATTAATGCCGATGAGATTGACATAAAACAACTGGGCAAGGCGGCATCGGTCATGGCGAGAGCCGAGGGGCTTGAAGCCCATGCCCGCGCCATAGAGAAGCGACTAAACGACTTATCATCAGGGGGTTAATCCAGTGGGTTCTTCTGAAGGGATAGAGAAGCTGATTCGTTCGCATTTAGCGGAATTCACCGCTTACAGTGCCAGTACCTCACCGGAGACACTGGCGGGCAAGGTTGAGGTCCCGATGGAGAGTATCATCAAGATGAATGCCAATGAGAATCCCTATGGCTGCTCTCCAAAGGTGCTCCGGGCTCTGGCTGATTGTCCAAACTTTAATATCTATCCTGACGATGGGCAGCAGGAGCTTCGCAAGCTGCTGGCGGGATATACCGGTGTTGACGCCGGGCGTATTGTGGCCGGTCACGGCAGTAATACGTTAATTGACCTTATTGTGCGCCTGTTCGTGGAGTCGGGCGATGAGGTAATAAACTGCGTCCCCACCTTTGACATCTACCGTTTCAGCACGGAGATATGCGGCGGCACTCTGGTTAACGTTAACAGGGATGATAATTATGCCGTGGATGTCAAAGCCGTGAAGGCCGCTGTAAACAGTAAAACCAGGCTGATATTTCTGGCCAGTCCCAATAATCCCACCGGGAATATAATCCCGCGACATGATATTCTGGAGATTATTGAAACAGGAGTGCCTGTGGTGCTTGATGAGGCTTACTATGAGTTCAGCGGGGAAACGCTGGTTCCCGAGGTGGACAGGTATCAGAATTTAATGGTTCTTCGCTCGTTCAGCAAGTGGGCCGGGCTGGCCGGGCTGAGGGTCGGCTATGGCATTTTCCCGCCCCGGATTGCCGGCTACATAATGGCGATTAAAATACCGCACAACGTTAGCGTGGCTGCCCAGATTGCCGTACGCGAGTCCCTGGCGGACATGGACTATTTGCAGGATAGGGTAAAGGCGATAATTAACGAGAGAGAAAGACTGTTCGGTGAACTTAAGAAGCTGTCGTGGCTGAGACCGCTGCCGTCGCAGGCTAACTTCATTTTCTGCAGCGTTCTGAAGGGCAGTGCCGGCGAACTTTATCAAAAGTTGCAGGAGAAAGGCATTCTGGTACGCTTTTTTGATAATCCCCTTTTGCGAAACAGCATACGCATAAGTGTCGGCAGACCCGAGCATACCGATGCCCTGATTAAAGCCCTCCGCCAGATGGAAGACTAGATACCGCGTCAACAGCTGGTTTAATCTGTTTAATTACTGCCGGTTCTGTTTGCATTTGGTTGGTGGCTTAGCCTTCTCCGGGGGGGGGGGGGGGGGGGGGGGGGGGGGGGGGGGGGGGGGGGGGGGGGGG
>CAYWAU010000122.1:1167-5941 GCA_964456395.1 uncultured Dehalococcoidaceae bacterium | reverse complement strand
ATCAATCGGGTATAGAAAATTTTAGCGGTGTTTTGTAATTGCTATTATAACTACAATAATCAACTCTATCAAGTTGATAGATAACAATTTACAGTTCATCATCGGCTGTGCTAGAATTTGGCAATACTCCCGCAAACTCGTCATCCAAACGAATATGAGAAGTGATGTCACCAAAGCAATGATTCTGGCCGCGGGGGAGGGAACAAGGCTGAGACCCCTTACCCTAGAGACGCCGAAGGTGCTCTTGCCCGTGGGAGAAGTCCCTTTGATTGAGCATCAACTTTCCTGGCTCAAAAGCCACGGTGTCTCTCAGGTTGCCATAAATCTTTATCATCTAGGTGAGCAGATAAAGGCTTTCCTAGGTGACGGCTCTCGCTTCGAGATGAAACTCCTTTACTCTCTTGAGGAGACTCTTCTAGGGACGGCAGGCGGCGTAAAGAGAGTAAAGCATTTCTTTGATGATACCTTCGTCGTGGTCTATGGCGATGTCCTAACTGATTTCAACCTTTCCGAGATGATTCGGTTCCACCAGGAAAAGAAATCAATGGCAACACTCGCCGTTATGGCCGTGACGAATCCCTGTGAGGTTGGCGTTATCGAGATGGACGAAGAGAAAAGGATTATACGTTTTGTCGAAAAGCCTCCCCGTGATTCCGTGACAGGTGACCTCAGTAGTGGAGGTGTATACGTCCTTGAAAAGGAAACTATTAATAATATCCTGGGTGACGGCTTTTCCGATTTTGCTTATGATGTCTTCCCCAAACTCATAGAGCTGAACATCCCCATATATGGATATATCCTAAGGCCCGGGGATAACCTCATTGACATCGGCACTATTAATAACTATAACCGAGCCAATGAGGACGTAAGTACAGGAAAGGTAAAAATAATATATAGATAACAGGGCAGGTCAGAGGGAGATAATGCATCACTTTAAGTACCCGATGGTGGTATGTTCGGGGGGAAGATTTGAGGTTGCTAATCCGGAAACCCCCCCTAGATTCATCAGCATCCTTTTACTGGGACCTGGAGTATCTAATTTGGTGGGGGGGGAATACACTCTGGACTCTGCCTGCCTGTTATAGAATTTCCTGCCGCCTTGGAGAATTGCTATTACTGCCTTACTCTAACGTAACAACCACCCCTCTTTGCTCAAGCTGAGGGATATAGACATTTAGCGATTCAGAGGACAGAGGATTTCCTCTCAAAGTCACCATATCCCCCTCCGAAAGCCCGCTGTTAGCTGCCAGGGGCTGCACATTCCTTATCTGGTTATTATCCAGGTTAAGAAAAGACAGGTTAGTCAGGGAGGATAGAGCCGAGATGTCACTTATCTGATTACCTTCAAGCTGCAGGTCTGTCAAGTTAGTCAGGGTAGAAAGAGGCGAGATATCACCTATCCGGTTACCAATAAGCCAGAGCTCAGTCAGGTTAGTCATAGAGGAGAGAACCGAGATGTCGCTTATAAGATTACCCCCCATTTGTAACTTACCAAGTTTAGTAAGAGAGGAGAGAACTGAGATATCACCTGGCCTGTTCCCATCCATATATAGCCCAGTCAGGTTAGTGAGGGAGGAGAGAGGTGAAATGTCTCTTATCTGATTACCATGCAGATATAGCTCGGTTAAGTTAGTGAGGGTCGAAAGGGGTGAGATGTCAATTATCTGATTACCATGCAGATATATCTCGTTCAGGTTGGTGAGGGAGGAGAGGGGAGAAACGTCCCTTATCTGGTTTTTCTCCAGGGCGATGAAAGTCAGGTTAGTCAGGGTAGAAAGAGGCGAGATATCGCTTATCTGGTTTCCCCACAGGTAGAGAATACCCAGGTTAGTGAGGGAGGAGAGGGGGGAAATGTCACTTATCTGGTTTTTCTCTAGATGCAGCTCTACGAGGTTAGTGAGCGAGGAAAGAGGCGATACGTCACTTATCTGGTTCTGATGCAGTGCGAGGAAGGCCAGGTTAGAGAGAGACGAGAGAGCTGAAATATCTCTTATCTGATTTTGGTGTAGTCCGAAATTCTCAAGGTTCACGCAATACTCAATACCTGTCAGGTTGACGATACCCTGTCGGCTGGCATCCATCCCCCTGAGATTAGCCAAGTTAGCCGCCGTCATCTCCTCACCAGCTTGTCTATGCAAGGCGGTCCTTACAACTGCCTCCAGATTCTTGTCGGGAAAGGTAACAGAGATTGTCGGCGTGGGTGTGGCAGCCGCCGCTGGTGGAGGGGGAGCCAGAGGCGCCGCTGGTGGCGCAGGAGCTGGAGCTGGTGAAGGGGGAGCCGGAGCCGCCGCTGGTGGCGCTGGAGCTGGCGCTGGCGTTGGTGGCGGAGGAGGAGCCGGCTGACCAAGGGAAGTCACCCCTACGACAATCAGGACGGCGACTATCACTACACCTGATGCTATCAGGGCTGGCTTAAGCCACCTTTTTCGTCTTACAGCTTCTTCAGCAATTTTAGCCGGTGGTGCCTCCACAGCAACTGGTTTTTCCTCAGGCTTCCTGGTTGTCACTGGCAGTTCCGTTGCTTTCTCCGAGACACCACGTCCTTGCAGTTCATCCAGTGCCTTACGTATCTGCACAATCCGCGCCGCATCAGCTTTCGGACTCGGATGGATATCCAAGGCTTTGAGTCCATTGATAATGCGTGGAAGCACGCTTGAAACCCCTTCTGATGGAATGCTCATCGAGGTGGCGGCGCCGATAGCCTCTCGCCATTCTGGCTGGCGGTTTTGAAACTCAATGTGGGTAATGCCTCGCAGTACCGGGATAAACTCGACATCGCTTTCGTGTGCCCGGACGACTTCTTTGGTAACCTGACGAGAACCGACAGAATGCGGGGATATCACCACAACCATGGCTTTGGCTTGCTCAACCGCTCGTCCTGTCTGTATCAGGTAGGAAGTCCCTGGAATGCTGTCAACCTCGTAGCACCATATTGTGTAGCCTGCCTCTTCAAGGCCGAGGGCAATTTCCAATGCAGTAGCAGCATCTTCTTCTACATGGGCGATGAAAACATCACTCATTGGCTTTCTCTCTCATTGTTTTCAGCATAACTAGCCTGCAGTTACCTTGATTCAGTACTACCTCATTTTTGGTAAGATTAGCGGTGAATCTCCAGTCCTACCTCAGCCAGGAATTCTGGTATCTGGCGCACCAGCTCTCTATCCCACTCCTTGACGTCCTCAGGAAGCTCCGGCCAGCCTACCAGATAAGGGCTGGTCTTCCTGATTATATCCCTCTTGTCTGCCCATTTCCAACCGTTAATAAGACGCTCAACGTTCCACCGCCCGTGCTCCATTTCCGCCATAATCTCAATTTCGTCTTCAGTGAGCGTCATCGGTTTGATATTACGGTCAGTGATTTTACGTACGGTGTAGCCCATCTGGCGTAACTTCTCAAAGTTGTGCTCAGCCTGATTTCGGTTTGACTCCTTAAGATGCTTCGGCAGTTTACCCCATGGTACCATTGAGGGTTCCTGGCTACGTGTATTACCACGTCGCATAAATCGGTAATGATTGTGGATGGCTTTAGCGACGGCCTCCAGGGTATCCGGTGTCAGTGCCGGACTTTCCCATCCGATGAAGGCTCTGATTGTCATCACGTCAGCGGGAAGACTCACCAGCGTCTTCGATTTGCCCCAGGCCCCGTCCTCAAGCAGCTTTGTTGCCTCGCCCCCGCTACCCCTGACGACGCCCACATACGCTCCTAAGGCCAGTGTTATTTTATATTCTAACGCCGCAATAGTACTCCCGTTAAGACCTAGAAGCTTAACCCGAGATAGAGGAATACCGGAAGCAATGATATCAATCCAGTATTGTAGAGGTTCTAGCACACTGAAGTTATCACCTTCGGTGTAGCGTATCTCGCTGTATCGTGTATCCACGGAAACATCAGCTGGGAGCAACCTGGGGACATAGCCGATAGTTCGAATGGTATCAGCATATTCAGTGCCCACCTTACCAACCACACCACTAATCCCTGCGGTTGTACCACCACAAATGATGGTACCCCTGAAACCCTTAAAGGCTTCCAGTAGAAGCTGCTGATAACCCTCAATCTGGTACTCAACACTGGCATCACACCCGCCAGCCACGATGACAACGGGGCTTGTTATCCGTTTATAGCTACTCATTGGCGAACCGTTACCGTGCTGAGATTCTGTATATGATTATTTCCACTTCAGAGGGAGCGGGGGTTTGTGCCTTAACCCTTCACACTTAATTTTCTTTAGGAACTCCGGGACGGGCTCATTTTCCATCGTTATTGGTTCCTTTACGTGCAACTGGAGCACATCAGCCGGTGGAAGGTGAAAGGCCTGGAATATCGATGTTCTTCTCAGGTCACTGGCGGTGATGATTCTCTGAAGACTGCGTCCACTATGTACCAGAGGAACGTGTAACAGGTAAGCCAGTACATCTTGAGCTATTGCCTTTACCTTTTCTTGCTTTCTTAATAAGCTACGGATGAAAACGGCCCGGTTGAGTTTCGCCATATCTGACTTGGTGAATGCTTCTTCCGGGCATACTGTCAAATCGAATGAAGGTGTCGTCAGGCAGCTATCAAGTCGACTATGGAAGTCAGGCCCTTTGAGTCTTTTGCCCTCGCTGGTATCCATAGCCCATTTCTTTAAATCATTCTCGTCTTTGAACGTCCCTCCAATGAAGACAAAGATGGACTTACCCAAGTTCCTTTCCGCCACGCCGTCGAAGAATCTGGCGTCTTCCATCGGCATGAGGAAGTAAGATAGCCAGCCAGCCTGGTTCCCCTGGAGTGAAGT
>CAYWAU010000122.1:0-1067 GCA_964456395.1 uncultured Dehalococcoidaceae bacterium | reverse complement strand
CAGCCGCAGCAGTGTCCTGGCATAATCGGGTGACGCACTGATGATATTGCCGAGACTGAACACTCTACGCCGCAGCGTCTCATCGTCTCCACAGACGATGTCGCAAGCCGCCTGCCAATCTGCCGCCGGAGGTTCTACCGAATAGGTAACAAGCCCGCCTGTTCTGGGGCGCTCAAGTAAGGATGCTGGTAGATTGGTTAGCTGGTTCAGCTTCCAATCGGTATCTCCGATGTTCGGGCCGACATAGCCTTCCTCAACAACTATTCTGGTGCGGGCAAGCCCTTCCTTGGCGCACTGAAGCAACGTGGTATGCCCGACAGGTGTTTTGGTGAGGAGCGCCGGTACCAGCGAAGCAACAAAAACGATTCCACCGGCGACAACAGCACCATAGCCCCTCCGTAAAAACGACTCTGGTAGATCACCAGCAAAAATCAGTAATTCTCCCTCCGTGTCTGTTGCCGGCCCTAAAACTAAGGCACCATCATATGAGATTTGTATGACAATATGGTGAAGCCATTGACCCTTGCTATACAGAGTCTTGTCTGCTTGGAGATACGTCAGTAAGCGCTTTCGTATATCTTCCCAATTACCAGCAAACCAGAGTTCTCCAATGGCCATGTCCTGGATGGGTGAGAACCATATACCCTGGTGTATTCCCTTTTTCCGCGCCTCTATCCATGCGGGACTTCGTGGGTCATGAGTACGCACAATATAGGGGCGCTCCTTAAGGAATTGTGTTATCTCTCCCTGATTAACTTTCAGCCAACCCTGGTTAAAATCCATCAGCACTGCTGGAGGCGCTTGCGCTGAGATGTCCTCGATATTCAAGGCAATTCGACTGCCTGGATATTGGCGCTCGCCAGCAGTAAGTGCTTGCGCACCACGCCACCTGCGGTTTTTCTCCTCTCCCTGGCGAGTCAGGATGAATATAGATTCAGGGGTCTCCTCGTTAGACACGAAAGGGTCGTAAGCATTGACCCCTGAGGCCTTCAAGTATTCAATCAGGCTGCCCGAGCTGCCGGATAACTCAGCGATCCAGAATCGTTTGGCGCTAACCCAAGCCTCGC
>CAYWAU010000121.1:0-5961 GCA_964456395.1 uncultured Dehalococcoidaceae bacterium | reverse complement strand
GTACCAAACGCCATTTCTCCATCAATTATTTCACCAATGACCTAAGTAATTAGTAATACCTGACTAATTACCTATTTACATTGGCCATCCGTCAAATAACAATACTTGTAGGGAACTTGTATTTAAATTTGGGGTACTGTATCTACTTTCGTGCCCGGAAGGGGACATAATATGCACCCCGGGCGTTTAGTGCAGGTTGGCATGATGAAGAGTGAAAAGGGAGTCTCACTAATTGAGACAATAGTGGCGCTGGCTCTTGTGGGCATTATCGCCGTTACCTTTCTCAGTGCTCTGGCGACAACCTCCAATACTCGCGCTATTGCCGATGAAAGAGCCTCCGCAGAAATCTTAGCCGAAAGCCAGATGGAGAAGATAAAAAAACAGGGCTACGCATTATCATATGACCCCGTCCCCATTCTAGATGAATATGATAGTTATTCCGCCGATATCCTGGTTGATTCCATGAGGAACGGTAATATTCAGAAGATAACAGTAACCATCAGTCATAAAGGCCAGGACGTAACGACATTAGAGAGCTATAAGGTGAACCGATGATACTCCATAAGTTTGGGTTATTCAATAGAAATCAGAGAGGCTTTACTTTAATTGAGATGCTGGTTGTCGTGGCTATTACAGGTCTTATCGCCCTCGGTGCATCTATGGCTACCATTCAGGTGCTTAATCAGAGTGCCAGGAACACCGACCATACAGCGGCCAGCCGGTATACACTTAATGCCATAACCTGGATTAGCTGTGATGCCCAGATGGCACAGACCATGCAAACAGATGGAGCTTCGGGTTTCCCGCTTACTCTCCGCTGGGTGGGTTGGGACAACAAGGCGTATGAGGTCGTTTATTCGCTGGAAGATAATAAGCTTAGACGCAGTTATTCTATCGATGATGGTGAGCCAAGTGAAATCTCAGTAGCCGAAGACATAAACACTGATACGCAAATGACCAACTGCGTATCCGACAATGGCGTCCTTACCCTGAGAGTCACCTCCAGCGTGGGCGAGGGACGCCAGACATGCACCGTGACCAAGATACGTGAGATAAGCTCCAGACCCAGTTTGTAACAATCGGGACAGCACCATGATAAAAAGGGTAAAAAATATATCCTCCAGGTTCCTATCCGACGAGACGGGACAGGCTCTTATTATAGTCCTGACCCTACTGCTCCTGGGCAGCCTTACCCTTATGCCGGTTCTATCACATGTAGGCACCGCCGTTAAAACCAGCCGGGTATACGAAGACAAGGCAGGTGAGCTCTATGCCGCTGACGCTGGTGTGGAGGATGCTATATGGCAGGTTAAGTATAACCGCCTGGAGGCTTTATTAGACGACCCGGCGGCTTACGATACCTATAATTTTGCTACAGTCTGGTTATACGATTTAAGCGAGCCGATAAATGGTCTGACGGCCAACGTCAGTATCCAGAACGTCTGGATTCCCAAGGACGTGACGCCGTTAGACCAGGCGGTAGCCCGGGACATCATCAATTCAAATAAGCTGGTAGTAGCGGGTACGGCCAGCGACGACGATGACTACAGGATAAAGATAGACTTCTATCCCGATGAGGGAGAAGATGATGATTTAATGGTCGAGTCGCTGGGGATATGGCTGCCGTACGGTTTCAGCTACGTTGAAGATTCCAGCAACCTGGAAGAAGAGCCCTACTCCTTTGACCCTCCCACGGTCTCGGATCATGCCGGCGGCCAGGCTATAGTCTGGACTTTCTCCTCAGACAACTTCACCCTTTTCCCCCCGGGAGATATTGAGCTAACGGATTTCCCGCAGTCCGCGGAGATTACCTTTAAATATACCGCCAATGTGACCGACACCAGACCGGTCACCATTTCCTGGATAGAAACCGACGGCGTCAGTGATGTCCCCCTTTCCTGGGACATCGACACCAGGATTTTTAAAATCACTTCAGTAGCCGGTGACACCGAGATTGAAGCCTACGCGTCCCGATGCGAATTACGTAAAATGGATGCCGCCATTGCCGGCGATTACAAAGCCATCGGTAACTCCTTGATGCAGGATAATTACTCTCCCTACGGTAAACGCGATACGCTATTGACTGACGGGAGCAGTACCACGCTAAGTACCATTCCCAATGGCGACCCGGAAGACGATGTCGGGGACGTGCTTGCCGCCTACCTTTACTGGTCGGGGTCGTACCAGGGGTCCTTTTCTACGCCCATCTGGTATGATGACTGCTCCGACTTTGATAGCTGGACCAACACCAACCCCAACACTGTCTGGCAAATCTCCTCGGGTAGGTTCCGCGGGCATTATACCGGCAGCAACCCCGCAGCCCGTTACCTGGAGATGAACACCGTTGTTAACCTGAGCAGCTACACCGAGGGTGAGGCGATAGTCGAGTGGGATCAAGATGATGGCGACACTTTAGAGGAAACAGACGGCCTCACCTTTCAGCTCTCAAGTGACAACGGGTCCACCTGGAGTGAGCCGATTACCGCCTTCTACGATGATATTAAAATGCCCGACTATGATGAAGCGTACTTCTATTACATAATACCCGAAGGATACCTGACCACCCTTTTTAAGATGAGGTTTCATCTGGAAGACTTCACAAATGAATACTGCTATATCGATGACTTCGCCGTGGCTGAGATTACGGCCGAAGTCGACACCACCGCCTTCCTCAAAATAAACGATGTACAGGTGTACCTTGATGGTGATGGTGAACCGCAGCAGGGTGTTCAGGATTTAACTGCTACCACCTCTTCGGTCATCGCGTTTGAAAAGCCTGACGAGTATGCCTACGCCTGTTACCTGGACGTCACCAAGCTGGTGCAGGAATATTCTGAAGAGGTCGAGGACGAATGGGGAGGGGAATGCCATACCGGCAACGCGAAATATACCGTTGGCGGTGTCAATGCCGACTGCTATGAATACAGGTCCTATGCCGGCTGGTCTCTTATCATCGTTTACTCCAGCCCGAATACGGCGGGACATCAGCTCTACCTCTATGATACGTTTGCTATTAACCCCGGGAACCAGAACCTGGACTTCGACTTTGATGGTGAGCCGGGCGGTGACATCACCGGCTTCGTCATCCCGGAGCAAATCGAAGGCGACGAAATTGCGGCGACACTGACCTGCTTTGTCGGCGAAGGTGACTCCGGTTGGACTTATGACGGTGACTACATGAGATTTAACGAAACCAACTTATCCGACGGCGACGGCGACCTGGATGACGTCTGGGACTCGGACTCCATCGGGATGAGCGAGCCTGGCGTGGATGTTGACACCTTCACCATTTACTGGGATGACCAAGACCCATACGGAGACCCGGTATTGCAGGCGGATGATACCGAGGCACACATAGACCTTCCCACCGAGACAGATAACTGGGTTCTGATATATATGATTCTGTCCGTGCGCAGTGAGACCATCACCGGCGGTACAGTACATTACATGATACGCAGCTAGGAGCCTCCTTTTCGCCGCGTGAAGGACAAGTCCTCAATTTTCTGTCTTATCCTATGGCCAGAGTTCCTTGGCCACGTCTTCCAGACCCAGCTCCAGCAGCTTCTTTTTGCTCGGCTTGCCTGTGTTGATATCCCAGTCCATGGCTTGCAAGTACTCGTTAAAGACCTCGTCTTTGTCCAGGGTTATGCCGGCACGGGGGCCCACTTTCTTCGGCGGTATGCCCATCATCCGGTCGGGGAACTTGTACGGCAGCCTTAAACCTTCGCGAAAGTTGAAAGCCTGCCGCATATTGTTTATCCTCTCCCCGGTCTTGAGCAGTTCCTCCCTGGTTATATCCCAACCGGTGATGACTCTTATTGCCTCAACCAGATAGTCAGCATGGTCGTACCCGTCTCCGAACATTATCATGCAGCACCCGGAGGCACTCATTACTTGATTAAAGGCGCTGCCTATCTTGTGGGGCTCACCCCGCCCCTTGAAGGAATTACGGTCGAACTCAGGCATTACACCGGGTGGATACGGGCCTTCGCCACTCTGGGTATGACGGCCCGGGGTCGGCTCCGCTCCGTAGCCAATGGCAAAGCCATGCCCGCCTCTTGAGTCATGTGCCGGAACCTCCTGTCCCCCGATATGCATGGCGTATTTCTCGGAGCCTTTGCCGATTCTCTCCGCGGCTACCTTGACGCCGTCGGCAATAATATCACCAAAGCCCTCGCGCCCGGCCAGCTTTTCGGTCATGGCCACGATGGACTTATGGTTGCCCCAGGTCATCTCAAGGCCATCAGTGTCTTTCTTGGTAATAAGCCCGTTCTCGTAGCAATCTATGGTGAAGGCAATGCAGGCCCCGGCTGAGATGGTATCCAGCCCGTAGCGATTGCAGATATCGTTGACCTTAATAATAGAATCAAGGTTGTTATTGAGACAGTTGCTGCCGAACATGGCCAGCGTTTCGTACTCGGGCTTGTGGGCACCCGCTTCGTATTGATACTCCCCGGTACCTGCCTTCATGTGCCCGCCACAGGCGATGGGGCAGTGCCAGCAGCCGTATTTCCTCTCCTGTTTGGCAACAACCGGCTCGCCGCTGAGATCCTTATAATCCGGAAAGTCAACAACCGCCGCGCCTGCCCAGTTCTGGCACGGCGCATCATCCACCTCAACACACGGATTAAAAATGCCCGACGTGCCGAAGTCCCTTAAAAAAGGAGGCAGGTCCATAGCCGCCAGGTGCTTCTTTCTCATCTCGCTGGCCTTCTTCTCATCAGCAACGGGTACTTTCATGCTGCCCTTCACCGCAATTGCCTTGAGCTTCTTGGAGCCCATGACGGCACCCAGACCGGAACGGGCCGCCGCCCGGCCCTTGTTGTTCATAACCGCAGCGATAAGAGAGACCTGCTCCCCCGATGGGCCGATGCAGGCTACTTCCACATCCTTACCGAGTTCTCCCCTGAGTATGTCCTCAGTTTCGAAAGAATCCTTGCCCCACAGATGGGCGGCGTCTCTCAGCTCGGCTTTACCGTTATCAATATAGAGATAAACGGGTTTTTCGGATATGCCGGTAAAGAATGCCGCATCGTAGCCGGCAAACTTCAGGTAAGGCCCGAAATTACCACCTGAATTGGCATCACCCCAGCCCCCCGTCAATGGTGATTTCCCCACCACCGCGTACCTTGACCCACCGAGGGCGTCGGTACCAGTAATGACACCCGCGATAAAACCCAGAATATTATCCGGGCCCAGCGGGTCAGCACCAGCCTTCTGCCGACTGAAGAGGAGCCTGGCGCCCAAGCCATAGCCTCCCAGAAACTGGCGCCCCAACTTTTCATCCAGCACCTCATCCTTGAGCTCTCTTTTGGAAAGGTCCACCCACAGCATCTTTCCCATGAAACCTCGTGCCATTATTTCCCTCCTTGATTTGTTTTTGTGTAACCTTAGACCGGGATTGCCCGAGCTGGAACTTGATTGGCGGAATAATTTATCAGCGTTATATTACAACTCTGCCCGATGATTGTCAAACATACCGGGAGCACCGGCATAGGTCCGGCTGCCTGGGAAGGGGCAACTCGGGCATAAATGGAATGAGGATTGACGTTCACGGTGCTTAGATGTACAATCAGTCACGGTTGCATGGTATAAGTCCAAGGAGGCAGGAGTGACGTCAAACAAGATAATCAGTAACGCTGATGAGGCAGTGGCTGATATTTTTGATGGCGCTACCATAATGGTCGGAGGTTTCGGGTCTTTTGGCGGCTTGCCTATCAACCTGCTGGTGGCTCTCGCCAACCAGGGAGCCAAAAGCCTGACCATCATCGCCAATGCCGGTGGAGTAGGTTTTGAATTAAGTGACCGAATCAAACCAGGGGGATACCAGGACCTGGGAATCGTGTTTGAGAATGGACAGGTAAGGAAATTCATCGGTTCAATACCAGCCCTGGGTGGTATGCCGCCGACCTCTCCTATTGAGAGGCTATACAACGAAGGGAAGGTTGAGATTGAGATGGT
>CAYWAU010000120.1:0-5968 GCA_964456395.1 uncultured Dehalococcoidaceae bacterium | reverse complement strand
CATAAAAAGAACGAGGTTTAGCCCCGGGACTCGATCGGCGGACATTATATTAACCTGTAAATGAAGTATTGCATTTCCCTTTCACATTTTCGAAGATTACAATATAGTAGAATGTTACGCCTTATCAATTTGGTCTTCAGTGCTAGGTAAATCAGATTTCGTTGCACGATTTAGCGGAATGTTCAATCTTGTATCTCTTAAGTTTCTTCTCCCTTGCTGGCAAAGGGTCATCATCGTAAAATAGAGATTGTGGGAAGGAGTTCGAATCCTGCGCGGGGAGCCAATTTTGCTTTTACAAACCTGAGGCAAACTGGGCTTGAAATTACCAGACGCCCAGGTAGCCAGAGATATTTTTTGACCGCCTATCAGAGTAGGGCATCGATTCCATAGCTTGCTCTCGTAGTTTGATAGTACTATAATGCTCGGAATAAAGAGGGAAAAGGAGGAAGGGAGATGAAGAAAATACTGCAAATTGTGACAAGCGTGCTTTTGGTGCTGGGGCTTGTATTTACCTGCTCCTGCGGGCTGATGGGGGGTGAAGAGGAGGCGGAGGAGAAGGTTGGGGAGGTAGTGGACAAGGGTGAAGAGGAGGCGAAGGAGAAGGCAGGTGAGGTAGCGGAGGAGGATGAAGAGGCGGAGGAGGCAAAGGGTGCAGTGGAGAAGGCCAGGGAGCTAGCGCAGAAGGCAGAGGAGATGGCTGCTGAGGATGCAGCAAAGATGGTGGAGGAATTAGATTTGGAGACAGCGGCAAAAATGGTGGAGGTGATGAACCCTGAGGCGGTAGCACCGATGTTTGTGTTGGTGAATCCAGAGGTAGTAGTGGAAATTATAGAATTGGTAAACCCTGAAGCTGCAGCCGAGATAAAAGAATTGATGGAGGCACTAACCCCGGTGCCAGCAAGGGAAAGGCTCATGGCTGAAGGAGCGACGGTGATTGACAACGAAGTGGCATCCCGCCTTCACGAAGGGAGTACCTATCGGCTTAATAATCATGTAATTATTAAAGAGGGGACTGATATCTGCCTACGCAAGGTAACCCTAGTTATGGAAAACGCCCAGACTATCCTCTATGTGGACAAAGGTGCTAACCTCAGGATGGAGGAATGTAAGTTAACTCGCCCCTGGCGGCCGTACGAGAATACCATTTTGGTTGTTTTGGCTGACAGCGCCAAACTGGCGATAGATCGCTCCATGGTGGGCAGTATAAATGAGGGCAGTATAGTAAGGTCAGAAGTCTTAGAGGTCTCCGGTGAAAGCCCAGACAATGCGAGTTTCCAATTTGAGAATAGCTTCGCCAGTGCACTAGATGTGTCAGATTTAGGCAATTTCCTCCTAAGTTCTCCAACTCACCCTCTGGCGGGATATACAATTGCTGGGATTGTTGCCCACAACATTGAAGAGGTAGCGATTACTGATTGGGATGGAGAAGGACATTGGAAGGACTTCACCCTGCAACAGATTAATAAACTTCAGATGACAAACTGCTCACTTGAGGTTGAACCTGGGATCATTGAGTGCCAAGAATTGACCATGAATAACTCAAAATTTGAGCGTCCTTCAAGTAGTACTAATTACTACATTGCTGTGAGTGGCACCGCTCACCTACTTCATTCGGAGCTAGAGTCTTACGGCGACATGGTAATGGGGAAACTCATTGCACAGGATTCCCGGATAGGTGGTTACAAGGTGAGGATGAAGGTGGCAGGAGAATTACGGCTAGATAATTGTGAACTATTAAGGGCTACCATTAATGCTGAAAGTGTGGTCATGCGTGGATGTGATATTTTTTCCTCTGTTGACTCTATTAAAAGCGCTCAGCACATTCAGCTTGAGAATTGTACTTGGTGGCAAACAGCAGAGTGTAAACTGAAAGCGCCTGTCTGCGATATAGTTGCAAACCAATTTAAGGCTGTTTCATTTATTATCATCAATGGCAAGGCAACACTAATAGATAGCAAGGTCAGGGTCAAACTAGAGCAAAACTCTGCCCTGTGGTGTAGTGTAGACATAGCTGTTAAAAGCCCTTCAGGAGAAGGGATTCCAGGCATAAGTGTCTCTATAGTAGGCACCTTTACCGGTAAGGAGGTTGCTAGCGGCACTACTGATGTGGATGGCTTTGCCAGGCTAATCGTGCCAGTTAAGAAACGGGGGATGAATGGGGAGGAGTTTCAAGGGAATTATGTACTAAAGCTGAATAAAGGTGGAACAATAAAGGAACTTCCATTGACCGTTGAAGAAACACAGCTTGTGGAGGTGACTTGGTAGCCAAGTTGTCGTTTACAGGTTCTCTGACAGGATGTAGTAGACGATTATGGTTTATAATACGGCTATAATGAAGTAGGGGATTGTGGTGAGGCTAATTACAGAAACTTAAAACGATATTTAGGATGCCAGAAACTAAAAAGCATAGGCTACCAGTTTTAGCCATAGACCTGGGCGGTACCAAAATAGTTGCCGCTATTATTTCTAATAAAGGTCAGATTATAGCCCAGGAATACACTCTCACCCTAGCTGATGAGGGACCAGAGTTAGTAATTAACAGAATACTTTTTGCTATTGACCACCTCCTTAGTCTAGGAAATATAGACTCATCTCAACTAGATAGCATAAGCATTGCTGCCGCTGGAGCTATAAATTTTGACAAGGGGCTAATAACCTCATCACCAAATCTTCCCGGCTGGTATGATATTCCACTGAGAGACATTGTAAGCGAGAAATACAAAGTTAACACCTTCTTGATTAATGATGCTAGTGCTGCCTTAGGCGAACACCATTTTGGCGCAGGAAAGGGAGTAAACAATCTTATTTACCTTACACTGAGCACTGGCATTGGTGGTGGCATTATTATCAATGGCGAGTTATACTCTGGACCCTGTGGTAGTGCCGGAGAGGTAGGGCAGCCTGTAACCGTTCCTGTCAGCCCGCGCGGAAGCGGCGAGTACTACCTTAGGTTCTCTCCAGATAATGAGGAACCCTGGATGATTACCGTCTGGCAGGTCCAGTAGTGCGACGCCTGCCTTATTGTGAACAACTTGCTTAACGTATAACACCGGCTTTGTGGGGAAGGTAGATTTATCACCTTCTCCCAAAACATTGACCTCGTTCGGTCTTCACAAAGCGCGAACCGGTTAGATGCATTGCCAACTAGGCGTTTTTTGCCCATCGCTAGGCCGACGATAAGATAAATGGTGAAAAAAGTTCGGATTTCCCCCCCCGCTCGGGGAGCTGGTGCGTTATCCTTTCACACATATCCCTTAAAGGGAACCGAAGGTTGAACAAAAGGGCGGTTTGTGCAATCACCTTAAATCTCTCCAACATTCTGCCCTTGACGTAATAGACGGAACAAGCTATCTTGGTAACGTGGCTGATGTCAATAACCATGCCATAAATAATCAGGGACGATCGGAATGCTCGGAGTGAACTTCATAACGACCGAACAAAAAGATGACCTGATCGTGTCGTTTGCCGTCGCTGGTGATTTTCCTGGAGACGTTCTCAGCCTCACTCTTTTACGCACGCCGAAGTATGAATTCATCCTCGATCCTGAAGAGCGGGGCGTCAGTGTTTCTTGGGAGGAAGACGAAGATGAAAACGAACTGTTGCTGGCGGCAGAACGGTCTGGAGATACTGTGAAACTCAATACTACGAAAAGAGAATTTATTCTGGATGTATCCCATGTGGATCACCGCGAACTACGCAGTATGCGCAAGGTCTTCCAAAAAATGAATTTCGATAAGGCAATCAAATTGATCGGATTTTGAAAGGGACCGCAGTACCTTCCAAGACTAGCAACGCTTTATATAAGGATCGTTCCAATGCGGACAGAAGAACCAAGTCATAAAGTGGTCTACCAGCTCAAGGTTGTGTTACAGGACACAGACCCTCCAATTTGGCGGCGTTTTGTCGTCCCCTCAGATATCACTCTTCACCGTCTACACCTGATTCTGCAAGAAGTAATGGGGTGGACCAATTCACACCTATACAGGTTCGGTATGAAAGAGTATGCAGAACCCGACCCGGAGAACGAATTCTATGAACTGCCGTTCAAAAATTCAAGGCGGGCAAAACTCGGACAGTTATTTGCGACGAAAGGCAACGCTTTTCTGTATGAGTACGACTTCGGGGATAGCTGGATTCACGAGCTAGTTATTGAGGACATTCTGGAACCAGAGTTCGGCCAGCAGTATCTTGCCTGTCTGGCTGGAGAGCGTGCTTGTCCACCTGAGGACTGCGGAGGCACTTATGGATATGCTAGGTTGTTAGGGATCATAAGCAATCCGGAACACGAAGAGTACCTGGACACCATGACCTGGCTTGGTGGTCAATTCTACCCGGCTTTGTTTAACGTGGAGAAAGTGAATCGGAATCTGAAAACGATGCGTCTCAGGTAGATCTGGGTAAATAACTCGGGCTGTGCTTACAGATCCGGTCCCGGTTATGTTCTTACGTGACCGTGTGCCCGCGACCAGAGCTTACGTAGTGGATAACTCTGCCACACACTGCACAAACGTCCAGATTGTGCAATTAAGAATAGACACCATAAGCCAACAGGTTGACCTAGATTTCTCTATCCCCAAGAGTATTTAAGCGAGTGAGTATATATTTAGGTCTATAACGTCTGGTATAATATGCGGGAACAGTCTTGTACAAAGGTTGACCATGTCTCAAGTACCCCCTGAAATTGAGGAAATCCCCTTAGGGAGCTCCCGGATTAAATTATTTGCTGACTTACCCTGGCGTCTCTATCGAGGTGACCCCTGTTGGACCCCACCTCTACGAGGTGACTTACTCGGTAATCGCCTCCTTGGCCTGGTTGGCCTGCTGACACCGAAGCATCCCTATCATCGCCATGCTGAGGTTACCCACTTCTTAGCCTGGCGTGGTGAACAGCCAGCAGGTCGGATTTCAGCAACTATAAACCACCGTTTCAACAATTACCACGGCACTCGCATTGGTTTCTTTGGTTTTTTTGAAGTTATAGAGAGCTATGAGATTGCAAAAGCCCTGCTAGACCGGGCACGGGAGTGGGTAGAAGAGCGCGGCATGACTATTCTGCGTGGACCTGGGGAATATTCCAACGCTACTTATGAACGTCAGGGCATCCTCATAGAAGGATTCCAATACCCGCCAACGATGGAGTTGACTCACAATCCCCCTTACTATGGTGAATTTCTGGAGCGGTACGGTTTTCATAAAGCCAAGGACTACTACGCTTATACATTTGACGTGCAAACACCTATTTCGCCCCGATTGAAGAAGTTGGTAGAACAGGTGCGGCTGCGCCGGGAAATCGAAACTAGGCCTCTGAACTTCAAGGAATTGCCCTCTGAGGTGCGTTTGATAGTGAAAATATATAACGATAGTTGGGCCGAGAACTGGGGATTCTTACCCATAACTGAAGAGGAGGCAGACTCTCTGGCAGATTCCCTGCGCATGATTGTTGACCCCGGGATTATTCGCTTTGCTTTTGTTAAGGGGAAGCCAGTAGCTGTCCTGGGGGCTTTTCCTGATCCCTATTATGCCTTACGGCCGCGCTGGCGCTGGCTGATTCGGGTCTTTGTGACCCACCATCTGAGATCTCTTCAGCTAAGTATTATCTCATATTACAGTGGAAGGATGGATGGAAAGAGGTTCTAGCTGTAAATAGCGATTCCGCCGACCTTTTAAGATACTACGTGATTAGACGTATCGAGGATAGAGGAAGATTAGCGCTGGATGTAGGTGCTGTATATCCGGAGCTCAATGTAATAGAACGGCTTCCTGCGGAATTGAGTCGTTTGTTGATAGTTAGTAATAGCAGCGTCAAGTCCTACGGATTACAGTCTGAGTTAGAAGGATACGAGGGAATTTTTGAGTCTGGCGGAAAGAGGGAATACAAAAAATACGATAGTTCCAGTCCTCACTTTAAAAATGAGTTTAGTGAAACCCGCGGAGGGATGATAGATATTGAAAATGCAGTAGCGGGAGT
>CAYWAU010000119.1:0-6098 GCA_964456395.1 uncultured Dehalococcoidaceae bacterium | reverse complement strand
GGAGTGGCTCTATTTTAAAACGGCGTTTGGCTCAGTTTTAGACCGTTGCCACCAGCACAGCCAGTAGGTAGGATTTCAGCAACTATCAACCACCGCTTCAACAATTACCACGGCACTCGCATTGGTTTCTTTGGTTTTTTGAAGTTATAGAGAGCTATGAGATTGCAAAAGCCCTGCTAGACCGGGCACGGGAGTGGGTAGAAGACCGCGGCATGACTATTCTGCGTGGACCTGGTGAGTATTCTAACGCTACCTATGAACGTCAGGGTATCCTCATAGATGGATTTCAATACCCGCCAACGATGGAGTTAACTCACAATCCCCCTTACTACGGTGAATTTCTGGAGCGGTATGGTTTTCATAAAGCTAAAGACTACTACGCTTATACATTTGACGTCCAAACACCTACCTCACCCCGGCTTAAGAAGTTGGTAGAACAGGTGCGGCTGCGCCGTGAAATCGAAACCAGGCCTCTGAACTTCAAGGAATTGCCCTCTGAGGTGCGTTTGATAGTGAAAATATATAACGATAGTTGGGCCGAGAACTGGGGATTCTTACCCATAACTGAAGAGGAGGCAGACTCTCTGGCAGATTCCCTGCGCATGATTGTTGACCCCGGGATTATTCGCTTTGCTTTTGTTAAGGGGGAGCCAGTTGCTGTCCTGGGGGCTTTCCCAGACCCCTATTATGCCTTACGGCCGCGCTGGCGTTGGTATGGTGATTCTGACCTGATACGTGTGGCCAGGCTGCTCTTGATACGTCGGCGTATTCCCCGTACCCGATTGATGTTCTTTGGGGTTCGTCCCGGCTTCCGCCAGCTGGGCATTGATGCTCTCCTCTTTCATGAAGCCAGTGAATACGGAATCAAAAAGGGCTACCTCAAATGCGAGATATCCATGCTATTGGAGGATAATAACCTGATTCTACGCGCTTCAAAGTTTATGGGAGCACAGCGCTATAAGACTTGGCGCATCTATGACCTGCCTTTAGAACAGATGTAATGTCGTTTCTTGCTTGGGGAAGGGCAGAGTATCACAGGACGAAAAAGTCACATAAGCTTAGATTGTGCAGTCTAAGTCTAGTCTACTATATCTAAGTGTACAAAAGACGGCTTCGTCTCAACCTAATATCTGGGAGCCCCTGTAGTCAAAATCCAGCCCCCTTCCCGGGCTTTTGAATGGTATTAAAAAACTTCCCTTGGTAAGGAGAAGAGGAAATTGTTGGTGATTGTCAACAATAAGAGGGGCCACATATGGACACTGCCACATTTTTGTTTTAGACAGGTACTTCAACCACTACCGTTGTGCCTTTGCCCGGCTCAGATTCTACCTTCAAGCTGCTACCCAGCAATCGTGCTCTCTCCTGCATTCCGGCTAGACCGAGCTTGCCAATGCTAGCTAAGTCTCCCATCCTTTCTGGCGGCTCAAAACCCTTACCGTTATCGCTCACGGTCATCTTAATGCTGTTATCCCCGAACTCCAGTTTGACCATGGCTCTGGATGCTTGTGCATGTCTTCTGATATTGTTTAACGCCTCTTGAGCGATACGGAATAACAGTAGTTGTGTCTCCGCAGGCAAGGTCTGCTCCATCCCTATCACCTCAGCGTCGGCATCAATTCCCTGGCCTTTTTCCATGTCCTCTGTCACCCACTCGAGGGCAGCCACCAAGCCCAGGTCATCGAATATACGCGGTCTTAGGTCCTGGGCACAGCGCCGCAAAGCTTCCAAAGCTTCAATGGCCTGGCTGCGCAAGCCCTCCAGACACTCCTTGAGCGAATGAGATAATTTTGGTCCGGTGCCCAAGGTGATTGTGTCCAAGCGTTGGGTGAGGAGAAGCAGGAATGGAGACACATCGTCATGCAACTCTCGGGCAATGCGCTTCCTTTCATCCTCCTGTGCCCTGGTGATAAGTTGAACATAAAAGCGCATATTTTCCTGCAATTGCTTTTCTTCAGTTATATCCTGTAAAGTCTCTATGGCACCTATTATTTCCCCGCCTTTATCTTTGATAGGACTTGCAGTAAAATGAAGCCATTTTCCGTACTTGCCAAGAGCTGGAAAGAAATCTTCGGCTTCATAGGCGCCATCAATTAGGCGGGATTTCTTATATTTACCCCAATAATATGCTTCAATTTCATCTGCGGATACTCCATCTACGATTAAGTCAGCCATAGTCGGCCTCTTCTCATTGTAAAATGCCCGCCATTGCTCATCTGTCCCGACCATCTCCTGACCGCTTATGCCGGAAAGAGTTTCGACGGCTGTATTCCAATGGGTAACCTTATGCTGTTTATTGGTCACAAATAATGAAATAGGAGAACCATCGATAATCTTTGAGAGCATCGCCTCCGCACTCTTTTCTTCAGTAACATCCCTGGCGACATGTTGGAACCCCTTTACCTCTCCATTAATGATGACGGGATTGGTAGCCATCTTTGCTATCCGCGTTCTTCCACCCTTCACGAGGAATCGCTGCTCGTAGGGTTGTTCCTGTTCCTCCCCCATGAGCAATTTGCGCTGGACTTCTTTTGTCAAAGCCGAAAACTCATCATTAAGGAACTGAGTAATATTCTTGCCAACCAATTCCTCCAGGGTATATCCGCTAAGCTTTTCTAATGCTCTGTTTCCGTCCAAGAAATTACCCTCCATATCCTGAACCCACATGGCGTCGCTGGCATTCTCGAACAGGTATCGGTAGTCTTTCTCAGTCAGCTCAAATTTTGTTTCCATCAGTCACTCTCTCCTCTGGATACATCATCAAGGGTAATGTAGCCCTCCCTCAATCCCCTGATTATAGCATCGGTGCGGCAACCACAACCCATTTTGTTAAAGATATTGGTCAAGTGAGCTTTCACTGTGCGCAGGCCGAGAAAGAGTTCATCGGCAATATCCTTGTTGCTCATTCCTTCAGCTGCTAACCTCAGAATTTCAATCTCCCTGGGGGTGAGCTGTCCACCGGTCTGACCCTCGCCAGTCTCCCTGGCTTGACCTACTACACGCTGCAAAAGCTTACGGGTTACCGCCGCATCGAGCACAGACTCGCCGGAATGCACAGCGCGGATAGCCCCCGCAATCTCACTGCTGCGGGCACTCTTCAGCAGGTAGCCACAAGCCCCAGCCTCCAGAAGTCCAATGATGTAGCGGATGTCGTTATAGGCAGTCAATATCAATACTGCGGTAGACGGGCTTGCCTGCTTAATTAACTTGGTAGCCTCAATGCCGCTAAGCTTGGGCATGACAATATCCATTAGGACTATATCGGGCTTCAGCTCACTGCCTAACCTGACCGCTTTCTCACCATCACCAGCCTCACCGACGACTTCAAAATCCTTCTCCCGCTCAAGCAGGTTGCGCATGCCTTCCCTTAGCACTGCATGGTCATCGGCAATTAAAATCCCTATTTTCACCGTAATATGCCCTTCTTTACTATCAAGCGCATTGGTTACTAAATCAATTCTAAGCCATCTAGGGGATAATCTCAAGCAGATATAGAACTTTAGGGCATATGAAAATCGGACATTGGGTCGATGTATGGTCGCCTGCCAGGCAGTATTCTATAAGTGGAATGATGAACAGGAGGTGTGGCAATGGGGCGGGTGAGAATCGAAGAGAGAAAGCCTATCACTGATGAGGAAAGGCTGAAACGGAAAGTAAGAATCCTGGCAGTACTAGCCAGAGCTGCCGACGATAGCCAGTTCTTCGCTCAACTTGGTGAGAACCCCAGTGAGGTACTCGACGAGTATTACAGTTTAACCCAAGAGGAGATAGAGGCGCTGCTTAACGGTGATATAAGGAAAATAGAGGGTTGGCTGGGTAAGCTAGACCAGCGACATGCAACTTGGCTATGGGCTCGACTAAGCCAGGAGAGGTAGTGAGCTTAGCTGTTTAATAGATCGACTCTTATTGCTATAGAGGAGCGAGATGACAAACAAGAGGGAAAAAGCGACCAGAGCAGCAACCTCTACCCTGAATAACGGATGCCGTAATGCTGAGCTTGATGTCGCTGAGATGTTAAGGCTTCGCCAAGAAGCAATTGGGACGGCAACCCGGCTGGAGGCTGCAGTTGATAGAGTAGGTAAAGCAGCCACTACCGAGGCTTATTCACCCCCCGAGGTAGCCCAGAAGGCAGAGGCGGTTGGGGTAACCAAGGGAGCACGTGATACCCTGAGCACGATACTCCTAGGCATTCTGGCTGGGGTCTTTATTGGCCTAGGGGCAATGTTTTGCACTTTGGTTACCACTGACGCAGGCCTTGGCTTTGGGCTCACCAAACTTTTAGGAGGAGCGGCCTTCTGTCTAGGACTGATTCTTGTGGTCGTGGCCGGGGCTGAGCTTTTTACTGGCAATTGCCTGCTTATGATGAGCTGGATGAGCGGCCGGACCAGCCTTGCCCGGTTGCTTCGAAACTGGGGCCTTGTTTATTTCGCCAATCTGCTGGGGGGTTTAAGCCTGGCAGGATTGATGTTCTACACCTACCAGTGGACATCTAATGGCTATGGAGTAGGGGCTAACGCTCTGCTTATTGCTAATGCTAAGGTAAACCTTGGCTTCGGTTCGGCTCTGGCCCGAGGTATCCTATGCAACGCCCTGGTTTGTCTGGCTATCTGGCTGTGCTTCAGCGCTCGCACCGTTACCGGCAAAATACTCTCTATCCTGTTCCCTATTACCGCCTTTGTTGCTGCTGGCTTTGAACATAGTATCGCCAATATGTATTTCATCCCTATGGGGATGTTGCTCGCCAGCCAGCCGGCTGTCCTCGGTGCCGCTGGGGTAATGGCTGATGGTGTGGTTAACCTTACCTGGGCTGGCTTCGCCGGTAACTTGGTTCCGGTGACCATTGGCAACATCATCGGCGGTGGCATCCTGGTTGGCGCTGTCTACTGGCTAGCTTACTTGAGCCGTGAACGGACAGCAGAACTAGTTACCGCCAGACCCTGGATGAGAAGAGTTATCCCTAACTTTGTCTGCGCCAAGCTGGTAGAGCCAGTTACTGGTCTAGCAGAACCAGTTCGTGCCCAGATAACAGAGCTAATTCGCGCCAAAGTTGCTCTTGATACTGGTGGAAAAGCCCTACTGGACGTGCTGAATAGGGCTAGGGATGATAGTAATTTCCTGGCTAGATTGGCTGAAAACCCTGCCCAAGCCCTTGAAGGCTACGACCTAACTTCTGAGGAAAAGGCAGCCCTGTCAAGCGGGGACATTCGGTGGATAGAGTCCAAAATCGGGACATTGGATGAACCACTCCGAACCTGGCTCACCGCTAGATTGGCCCAGGAAAAGTGGTAGCACGGGCAAGGCAGACCTCATTGGAGATGATGGTAGTGAGGAAACCATCCTAATGAGGGGGGAAGAAGCTTCGCCGGGGTAATAGAAGATAAAACCTGAAGATTGCTCTAGAGGGAAACCAGAATGACTACAGATAACAGGAGTGACTTAGGCAAAATGCTCAAGCAGCGAAGGGTCATGATACCGCTGACACTACAAAAGGCTATTGAGAATCTAATGAAGGAGGAGAAGCAAAATGTGCAACGAAGCAATGTTAGAGGTTCTTGAGAGAGCGGCTGATGACATGGCCTTTTATAGCCGACTGGCGCAGGACCCACAAACGCTCCTGAAGTACTACACCCTCACCTCGGAAGAGAGGTGTGCTGTAACTTATGGAGATGTGCGGTTCATAGAGTCCCGCATTGGTAGAAAACTGGATAAGAAGATAATGGATGAGGTTATGATACCACTGCTTTCTCGTGAAAGCTGGTGGTGAGCCGGGGGGAGGACGATTTAATGAAACATACAAAGTTAGGGGGATTGGAAGCAGAAGTGTTCTCATGCTCGTCCCTGGAGCTGTGCTCTGCATTAGAAATTTCGGAGTCTTTGGCGGTTATTATTGGGTTGTATTGTCTTACTTTTTATCGGGTTATATTTGGCAATCGACGGTGCTAATAGGTTAGGACTAATCGCTGCCCTGTTCGGGGCGAGCAGGCCTGAGGAGGACAAAGATTACCCCAAGTAAAGTGGTAAAGGGGAAATGAAGGGGCTAAGTCCCTGTTGTTGGTCTACGATTAGGTCAGTAGGTTATTGTTCAGGGATAATGTCAGTCA
>CAYWAU010000118.1:0-6118 GCA_964456395.1 uncultured Dehalococcoidaceae bacterium | reverse complement strand
TAAGCTAATGTAACCTCAACAAAACGGACGGCTGTGATTATTGTGACTTAATAAGATATTTCTTATATCTCAAGTTATATGGTAGCGGACCACCTTCCAAATGCTGAATAACCTCTTTCTTTACCTTGTCTCTATCTATAGCTCCGAAACAATCTATCTTGCCTCGAGAGGAAGTGCTTTTTAGGACTATAAAATTATCTGAATCAGAAGCTACACCGACGCTTGCATTGTGGGTTGTAAGTATAAACTGTCGTTTTTCTTTACCGCCGCGCAATTGCATCACTATGTCTTCATAAACTGATGTAGTATCTAGAGAATCTTCGGGTTGGTCGATGACTATGGGTCTAGTTCCTTCTGAAAGGGCTATTATAAGTAGAGCTGTACATTTTTGACCGGTTGATACTTCAGCTATTGGATAATACTTACCGTCCTCTTTCTTAAACTGAATAGAGGGTATATCTTCAGGATGTACGGAATGAGACAAAGCTAGCACCTCAGAGAGATTCTCTGCTGAATTCAATACATTGATAAGTTTCTCTGCATTTAACCGCGCTAATCCTGTCCTTTTTGCTAATGCGTCAATATCATTGTCTATGACTAAGTCTACAAATTCACATGGCATTAGACTATCTGCAACTCTATCTGTATCGGTTCTATGAATACCAGAACGTGACCGTAAGGACCATAGTTCGTTCTTGAAATCATCGGGATTAGATGCATAGGTAATATCTAATTTCAATTTACCTCGAGACTGTAAAGTGAGTTCATCGAATATTTTCTTACGAGTATGAAAATAACTTTGATGGACTTTTTCAAATTCATTTAGTAACGAATCTCTGGTTTCTCTAATTTGCTTAAGTTTTTCCATTTGTTTGGTATGCTTACTAAGTTCTTGCTCTATAGTACCTTTCTGTTCCCCTAGTTTGCGTCTTGCTGTCTCTAACTTCTTTTTATCTCCCCCTGCTTTTGTAAGCATTTCTTCATATTTCTTCTTCTTTTGCTCGAATTGAGGAGTCCACTTATTATGAAGGTCTTTAAGATTTTTAATGTTCTGCATTATTTCTTCTTTGGTTTGCTTAATAAGTTTGGTAGCTACTTTGACAGATTTTTTCGTCAATCTATAAGCGTGTCTAATATCTAGATCTTTCTTGAATTCCTCTGGAATACTGGGTACAGTTAAATCGTTGAGAAAGTATTGAAGCGTTTCGTCAAGTTGCTCCTGTATACTATCATGAAAAACAGCATATTGCTCTAACACACTTTTTTTCTTCTCCAGCACTTTCATTTCATCAAAAAGTGTATTCTTCAGAGATTTATCGATATTTCTTAGCTGTTCCTCTATTGTGCTGAGTTGAGTTTTATATGATGCTACATCATATGAAGCCTTTATAGAGCCTGCAAGTTCCCTATCCTTCCTTTTTAATTCTGAAGACAAATTCTTTAATTCTTCTTTATACGATGATGTATCGATAAAAGAATCAATCAGTCTTAGTTGAGCAGCCTCGTCTTCAGAGATTTTTATTACTTCGTTTTGACTGTATGCAAGAATTGGAAATAAAGACGGTATGTCACCTTGATATGCTTCGTCATTTTCGCAATTAATACACTCGACAGGATTGTCGCTACCAGCATAGGTTCGTGTTATTTTATAGTTCTCACCAGTTGGCAGCTCGAGATCCACAATAATTTTGCCGAATGGTTCTAGTCTCTTTTCTAATTTTTTGTTGTGGTCTCCTAAAACATCTTTATCTTGAGACATTTGATTCATTGCGAAGCGTATAAACTCTACGATTAGGGATTTACCAGTTCCTTTCCCCCCAACAATGCTATTTAGACCCTCGTGAAAACAGACCTTCTGATTAGCTAGAAATCCTTGGGAAATTTCCATTTGCTTCAATTTAGGTAGTTTAGCTATTTCGAAATCGTCTTTTTGTTTAATTCGTACATCAGGGTCACAAAAACATTGTCTTATACCCTCTAGAGTAACTTCATCAAGTTTGAAATATGAATAGCGAGAACCTATTTTACTCAATCTATGTTTGCCAGTTTTTTCATCAAGATTGTCGGAAACTTGATAAACGGCTAATTTTCGATATTCCGCATGGCTTCCATCAAGAAGGTCAATAACGCGCTTTCCGCTTTTCCTCTTCTCAGCACTACTAAAATCGCCAGATGTAGCCTCAACTGCCGCAAGGTTTGAGTTCTTAATGACTCCGGATCTAGGATTTCCCTTCATACCTCCCATAACACCTTGAGAAGAATTTGCATGAGCAGCGACAGCTAAAGCACCACGAGCAGCTATTTTATCTATCACTTCGCTAGGGCTATCAGTAGTGTAGGCATCTGGTTTACCATATTTCTCTGGATATATTTTTAAATCACCTAATAAATTTTCAATATCCTTTGACGACTTATCTTTATCAAAAATCGCAACAATATGAATAGTGATTTCTCCCCCCGTAGCTGATATTTCTACTCCAGGAAAAACAACAAGTCTATTCTTTGCTGCTTTCTTGACATCGTCTATCCACATTCCGGAATTGTGGTCTGTAACAGCTATTACATCTAAACCTTCTTTAATTGATTTTTTAACAATATCATCCGGAGTTATGGACTTATCATCAAAACAATCAGAGGCTGGTGTATGTATATGCAGATCCACCTTGCGATAAATTAATCCTCTAGAACCTTTCCCTTTAACCATTTGAAGATACCTCCAAACTTGGGGATATATCCGGCAAGTAATTGAATTCTAATATTATGTATAGTCAATGTCAACAAGTTATTTTAGCAGATATATCATTCCTAAAAATATTACTGAGAGTCCCTTTCTTTCTCCACAGGTAACGAAACAAGCGACTGTTACCCAAGAATTGCCTCTTTCGTGTAGTACGTACATTCCAAGTAAACGAAACCATGGTCTTCAGTTAATTCTACATGACTGTTGACAGGCGCAGCGCGGAACGCTAGTATCTTCACATCTAAAGATAAATAGAACAACGAATTACCTAATACAAAAAGGGGGGGATTATTATGGAAGGTCCATTTCCCATAAATTCAGTCAATTTACACGTAACACGAACGTCACCGGGTGCATATGTCCTGTCCAGAAACGGAAAGGCAGCGCATTATGTAGGACGTTCCGATACAGATTTAGGGCAACGAATACTGTCCTCCGCTAGGCAGGGGACCTACACCCACTTCTGGTTCGAATATTGCACATCACCGATGAGGGCTTTCCACACCGAATGCCAATGGTGGCACAAATATAGCCCTTCCGATAACAGCATACACCCGGCTATACCAGCGGGCACTAATTGGCGATGTCCTATCGAGGGATGTCAGTGGTCCTGAGTATCTCCGATGTTTTCTGTTGCTCAAGTGGTGAACAAACATAACGCCCTAATGTGCAAGATTTTCTAGCTGGTAAGTGGCTGCCTCATTCCTCGGTATTCTCGCTTTTTGTCCAAGGTTGTCCAAATAGCCGAAAACGTATTCGGGAGCAAGCTCCAATCCAGTGCCTTTTCAAAAGTCCACTGAAAATAGTCTCGCGCTCCCACAACATCACCACCCCCAGCGAGATGAGAATTATCAAGTATAAGAACAATGCCATATCGTGCAAACGGTCGGGGGTAGTATGTGGACTGAGCATCTAAGGCTGCAACTACTTTGTTGACGTCTTGCACAGCATATTCCGCTTGCTGACCGGCAGACTCTGTCCGATTTTGATGGGCGAGATCTCGATAAAGCTTGATCTCGATAACACAGTCGAGGAAAGGCAGCGATAGTTGAGGCAACGCTTGCAGGAAAGCTTGATAGTATTGCGAACGGACAACTTCGAAAGTGCACTGCGCCGTTGCACATGAATTTAGAAGCACAATGTCAAAATGTCCCCTTTGAGCTTTACTTTTTATGTCTGATAATTCGAATGAACGACCAGCCATTGAGCAGCGAAACGGTGTCGGGTACTCGCCGTGAATAGTGGACGTATAACCATCTCTAAGTTGCACATCCTGCCAGCCTCGCTGAGTCAATTTGGCCTCGAGTTGCTTCATCAGCCGCCACCGTACATCTTCCTCCGTGAAGTATATCTGTGGATTGAGTTGGAAATCCTGAATTACCTGGGCAACCGCTTCGTCAATAGGTTGGTTGATATCCTTCATCTTCTCTCTCTAGTCCCACCACTGCCCATTCTATGGGAATGGCTTGACTTCAGCAAGTAAAGCGCTGGAATGAGGGGAGCTGCACATAACGCTAAATTGTTGATGTATTACAATTCACCCTTGAATACCCGGTCTAAGATAGAAGGTAGCAGTGCATCGAGCTCAGCGGCGGTCTCAGCCTGTAGGTCTTTGAGGACGTCCGCTTCTGCTTGTAGCGCATCCAGCTCTGCCACAATCTCTCGCTGCTCGGAAATGGGAGCCATAGGGATATTGAATGCCTCTATTTGTGCTTTAGTGAAACCCTGGCGGGTTGCTCCCTTTTGCTTATCGTTAATGAACTCCTGAATGCGCGGTTGGCTCAGCCAATACATGAGATAGCGCGGTTCTAGGGTTAGGTCGGGACGAACTATGGAAACGTGCTGGTTCACGTTTCCTTCTTGTAGCTCTTTGGGTGCACAAGCAACTCGTCCGATCGACGCTCCAGTAATGTTTAGCAGTACATCGTTAGCGTGAACCTGAGTCGCAGCCATCTCTGCATGAGTTTCCGGTGAAATAAATGCTATATTGTCCCACTGGAAGTGCCGCATGCGAACGTTAAGGCTGCGGATAAACGGAACTCCCGAAGTCGGATAAGAAGCTCTACCGCCGAGCGGAGTGGATCCGCTACCGATTTTTGATACGTGGTTCCCAAGGCGATCTTTCGGATGCCTATCAAGTTGAGCCATCAAACTACCTACTGAGACCTCATACAATACCTCCGCCTCCTCTATTGCCTGCTGGCGCAAGGCGTGTGCCTTATTGATTTTATCGGCAAGTTCCTCTATCTGCGCCACTATCCGTTCCTGTTCGAGTAAAGGGGGGATTAGGACTGTTTTTTCGAGCCAAGCATTGCGGTTAAAAACCATCTTCTCTATAACGACTCCGGACGCACTTGAGCGGACCGTCTCGGTGAAATCCGGTGTATGAGACAACCACCAGAAAAAGCGCGGGTGAACTTCGGGGGAAATAGCAAATTGGTCGTAGTTTGTGCTGGCGATCACATTAGCTGCAACGTCACCCACAATTGCGTACGCTTGGTGCCAGCATTGAATTCGAGAGATGATAAACGAGCCGCGAATCAGGCGAAACTGTTTTTTGGTCTTGATCTCGCGACCGAATAACTTATCTCGGATTTCTAAACCGCCGTGGCGACGCTTGACCGTGATGGTTAAATACTCTTTGTCGTCTTCTAATTCAACTTGTTCATCCAAATAGGTGAGTATATCGCCTAGCCTGACTTGTTCCCATGAGACCTTTGAATGCGTCATTCAGTAATCCTCAAACGTGAGTGTATATCTTGAACAATCTTAAGAAGACGCTGCTCTTTATCTAAGATGCTGGAGATAAGTTCCTCTGGCGGCATGTGTTCAATACCTGCCACAGCGTTGGGATTGCGGCGGTCAAGATTGCAGCCGGTAGCCAAGATTTCGTCGGCTCTGACTTTCCACGCTCGCTCGTTCTCTTGCCGGTCATTAAACCAAGCAAGGCTTTCAACAAACTCCTCCGCTTGCATTGGCTTAGATTTGCTGTAATTGGTTCCGTCACGACGCTTGGGTTGTTCGTAATACCAGATTTCCTTTGTGGGGCCCGATCGGTCAAAGAACAGGATGTTTGTGGGGATACCAGTATAAGGCGAAAAGACACCGTTGGGCAAACGGACGATGGTATGAAGATTGAACTCAGTGAGTAGTTCCTGCTTTATACGAGCGCAGACGCCGTCGCCGAAGAGTGTGCCGTTAGGCACGACCACGGCGGCACGGGCTGGCGGGAAGCCGCCTTTCGAATGTCTGTGCAGCTTTCGCATGATAAGCTGGAGAAAGAGTAACGCAGTCTCGCTGGTTTTCTTATCTTCGGGAAAGTTACCCTGGATGCCTTTTTCTTCCTCGCCACCGAAGGGCGGGTTAGTCATAATAACG
>CAYWAU010000117.1:0-6221 GCA_964456395.1 uncultured Dehalococcoidaceae bacterium | reverse complement strand
ACGGCGTAATAACTCAGGAGTCTATAGGGAGGCTCTTCGCCGCCGGCATCCTGCCCGGGCTGCTTCTTACCACCTTGTTTGCCATTACCATCGCCATACTCTGCCGAATCAACCCTTCCCTGGCTCCTCCGGGGGCTAAGTCCACCTGGAAGGAGAGAGTATCATCTTTCAGTGGAGTGGTGGAGATGCTTCTGCTGTTTGCCTTGGTCATGGGCGGCCTTTTCGTTGGCTGGTTTACGCCTACCGAGGCCGGTGCCGCTGGCGCTGCTGGTGCTCTGGTCATCGCTCTGGCCAGGCGGACACTGACCTGGCGGGGTTTCCTGGATTCTCTCGCCGACACGACGCGGATAACGGCTATGGTCTTTCTTATTGTCGCCGGAGCCACTGTCTTCGGTCATTTCATGTCAGTAACCAGGGTTCCCTTTGACCTGTCGGAGTGGGTGGGCGGACTGGATATGTCATCTTATGTAATCATGATGTTCATAATCCTTGGCTATCTCATCGGTGGCTGTTTTATGGATTCACTGGCATTGATTACCCTTACCATCCCTATTTTATATCCCCTGGTGTTGGCTTTAGGGTTCGACTCTATATGGTTCGGGGTGATAATAGTGTTGGTTTCCGAGATGGGAGTAATTACCCCGCCGGTTGGCATAAACGTGTATGTCATTAAGGGAGTGGCTCCGGATGTGCCTCTGGAAACCATATTCAGGGGTATATTCCCCTTCCTTGGCGCCATAATAGTCTGCATCGCTATCCTGATATTCTTCCCCCAGATCGCCCTGTTTTTGCCAAGTTTCATGGTGTGGTGACACAGGGGTGAACCAGTATAATGACCGTTGTGGCGATGATAGCCAGAAACGCCCGAATATATTATAATTAATCCAGAATTAATCCAGCCCTTGGTTGAGACGGCAATATTCCAGTGCAAAAGAGGCCCTTTAAAATATGATTTAATTCATAGTTTTTATCTAGGAGGAAGCAAATGGTGACTGAGGGAAGGCACGATGCTTATCTTGCCGGAGAGAAACCGCCAAACTACAAGACTCTCTCCGGCATTGAACTAAAGCAGTATTATACCGAGGATGATATCCGGCAAAAGGACGGGGTGCCGGGGGAATATCCGTTCACCCGGGGAATTCATCAGGATATGTACCGGCGGCGCTTTTGGACAAGGCGACAGCAGAGCGGCTTCGGTACCGCTGAGGAGAGTAATCAAAGAATGAAATTCCTGCTGAGTCAGGGGCAGACCGGGTTAAATTGTAACCCCGATGTGGTCACGCATTTGGGTCTGGACCCTGATTATCCACTGGCCGAGGGTGACATCGGTCTGGCGGGAACATCTCTCTCGACACTGGAGGATATGGAAAGGCTGTTTGAGGGCATACCTCTGGATAAGGTCAGCACCACTATTATTGAGCAGCCTCCGGCATCAGCAGTCATGATGGCCATGTATCTACTAACCGCCAGAAACAGGGGCATCCCGCCGGATAAGCTCATTGGCACCATTATGAACGATGCTGCCAACCAGCTGGTGGGTCCTACGGTGGAGGCAGTGGAGCGATTTTTCCCGGTTGAGGGTGCGGTAAGGGTAAGTCTTGATGTGATGGAGTATTGTGCCAGGAATCTGAAAAGTTGGAACATACTTAATATTAACGCCTACAATATGAGAGAGACCGGCATAAGTGCTGTTCAGGAAGCTGCCTTTGCCTTATCCCTGGTTTCTGACTACATCCAGCGGCTGATGGAACGGGGGCTGAATATAGATGATTTTGCCGGGAAGATAGCCTTTTTCTGTGCCATGGATATTGATTTCCTGGAGGAAATCGCCAAGGTAAGGGCGATGAGGCGGATTTGGGCTAGAATGATAAAGGAAAGGTTCGGGGCTAAAGACCCGAGAAGCAGCTGGCTCAGGGTTGCGATTCAAACCTCAGCCTTGCGACTGACCGCTCAGCAGCCGTTGAACAATATAGTAAGAGCCACTATCCAGACGTTAGCGGCGGTACTGGCGGGCACGCAGTCTATCCACACCACTTCATACGATGAGGCCTACGCTTTACCGACAGAGGAATCGCATAAATTATCCATCAGGCTGCAGCAGGTAATTGCCTACGAAACCAACGTGACCAAGACCGTGGACCCTCTGGGCGGCTCCTACGCAATAGAGTGGCTAACCGACAAACTGGAAGAAGAGATTCAATCGCTGATGCGCCTGATTGAAGACAAGGGCGGATTTATAGAGTGCTACAAGCAGCGCTGGGTTGAGGAGCAGGTAAATGAGGCCAGATACGAATATATCCGCAACGTAGAGAATGGGCAGCAGCTGGTTGTGGGGGTAAATGCCTTCAGGGAAGAGGACGAGGAGATTAAGATAAACCTGTTCAGGCAGTCCAGCGATATGCAGGGGAAAAGGAAGCAGTACATAAAAGCCTACAAGAGGAACAGAGACCAGGAAAAGGTACGTAAAGCCCTTGATAGCCTCTACCAGAAAGCGGCTGCCGCGGAAAGGGCTAACCTGTTTATCCCTATTTCACAGGCTATTGAGGCCAGGGCGACTACGGGAGAGATAATTGATTCTTTAAGAAAAGCGGAAAATTTTACCATTCGCCCATGATTAGAGGAGGCAGAAGTGACAAATAAAGCCGAGACAAGGGTTATAATGGCTAAATTTGGTCTGGATGGTCATAGCAATGGCATCAGAATAGTCAGTAAGTGGTTACAGGATGCCGGATTTGCGGTTATATATATGGGACTTTATAACACTGCCGAGGGAATAATCAAGGCGGCTTTGGAGGAGGACGTTGGTATCATTGGTTGCAGTTTCCTGGAGGGTTCGCACCTGTTTTACGTTAAAAGATTAGTGGAACTGGCCAAAAAGCATAAAATGGATAATATCAAACTGGTTGTTGGTGGTATAATTCCGCCTGATGACGTTACGGAGTTAAAGGAACTGGGAGTAAAAGAGATTTACACACCCGGTACGCCAAGAGATATTATCATTGATGGGATAAAAGCCTTATCAGAGAGCACAAATTAGCATTTGTATCCAGCGTCAATTAGGCGCCCGGATATTTTACATAATGATTAAGTTTTGAGTCGCCTCGCTATGATATATGGCTAATCTATTTCGCTATTGGGTGGTACGCACCTGTACTCCGGCGGCCTTCTCCAGAGGCAAAATTACAGAACAAATATCTTTATCGGCATAACCTGCGTCTATGGCATTTTTCATGTCCTGATGTGCCAGTGTTCCTAAAGGAAGTTGTATACCATATTCTTTGCCCAGTTCGAGTGCCAAACCTACATCTTTATAGCCCAAACTAAGCTTGAATTTTGGCTCAAAATCGCCCTTTAGAATGGAGTTTGGATATTGTTGTAAACTCCAGCTATTTCCGGTACTGACTGATATGATGTCCCAAAGCACCTGCGGGTCAATGCCGGCCTTTACACCTAATACGAAACCCTCGGCAGATATGGAACTGGTGGTAAGCGCTATCAAATTATTCACAAGTTTGGCGACATTACCACAGCCCACATCACCCACCGGGAATACTTTCTGGCCCATAGGCTCCAGGACTTTTTTGACCTTTTCCAGAGAAGCGGAATCACCCCCGACCATAATAGCCAGAGTGCCTGCTTCGGCACCCCTGATTCCTCCGCTCACCGGCGCATCCAGTACCGCCACGCCCATAGCTCTGGCATCTTCGGCTATTTTCCGTATGGTGATAGGCGAATTGGTACTCATGTCTACATAAATATCCCCCTTCTTCCACCCCGTCTTGAGACCATTCTCCCTATAAACAACCTGTTCCACATCCTGCGGGCCAGGCAGGCTGGAGATAACTACCTGGCATGATTCGGCTAATTCCTTGGGCGTATTGCCCCATTTAGCGCCGCTATCCAGCAGAGGAGTGGCTGCTTCCTTATTAATATCGTGGACGGTCAGATTATAGCCAGCATCAAGTACGTGTTTGGCCATATGCCGTCCCATTTGACCGATACCAATAAAACCGATGTTCATGATAACCTCCTTAATTAATAATATATTATATGGTTCAGTGTAACTTGGAAACGTGGGATTTCATCTCCGCAAAATGCTTATCCTGCTCGGCTTTAAGCTTGGCGATTTTCTCCTCAGAATAGCCCAGAATCTCGGAGAGAACCTGGTGGGTATGCTGACCCAGTGTGGGTGGTGCCGTGTATTCACCAGTATTGATGCTCGGCATCTTAATGGGATTACTCACCAGCTTTATTTGCCCACCGAGTGAATGATTCAGGGTAAGAACCATATTGTTATGTTGTATCTGGGGGTCCTGCGGAGCCTGGTCAAGATTATACACAGGACCGCAGGCGATATCGTCGGCATGCAACAACTCTACCCATGTTTCGCTATCCATCTTGCTCAATGCTTCCGTGATTATTGCTTCCAGTTCTCCTCTATTCTTAAGCCTGTTGTCGAGAGTGTCGAAGCGCGGGTCATCTAAGGTCCACTCTATTCCCAATGTCCTCGCCATGCGTGGCCAGCCGGCGCCTATGGTTATCCAGCCATCTTTGGTCTTGTAGGCACCGAAAGGCATAGCCTGGAGGTGGCCGGCGCCAATCGGCGGCGGTACAACCCCGCTCAGGAAATAGACGGCATAGTGCATGGAAAGCAGAGCCATCGCTCCATCAAGAAGGTTTGTCTCAACCCTCTGTCCCTCACCGGTACGCTCTCTGTGCCACAATGCTGATATAACACCGATGACACCGAAGAGTGCTCCAGAGATATCAGCGAGTGCCGGGGCTGGTTTGATTGGAGGTCCGCCCGGCTGTCCGGTTTGGAGGAGCAGCCCGGCCATGCCCTGAGCGATGACATCATATGAGGGCCAGTTGGCGTATGGCCCCGTTCGTCCGTATCCTGTGACTGAACAGCAGATTATTTTCGGGTTGATATTTTTTAGCTTATCATAGTCCGCGCGCAGTCTTTCCATGACTCCCGCCCGGTTGTTGTCCCAGACTACGTCGGAAGTTTTTACCAGGTCGTAGAAAGCCTCCAGACCGGTTTTCGTCATTAAATCCAGCACAACACTCTTCTTGTTGCGATTGAAAGCAAGGAAATAGCTAGACTCACCTTTATGGGTAGGTGGCGGGTTTGATACTCTGATAAACTCCCCGGTGGGCGGTTCTATCTTAATTACCTCCGCTCCCAGGTCGCCGAGAATCATTGACCCGTATGGTCCAGCCAGCACCTGTTCCATAGCCAGTACTCTAATGCCAGTCAGGGGACCCGTCATTTGTTACCTCCTTGCGAATTCTTTGTACCTCTTTAAAGTGTGGCACCCTTGGCCTAACCCACATAATTATACCGCTTACTCGTATTCGTAGAACCCTTTTCCTGTCTTGCGCCCGAGCCACCCGGCAGCCACCATTTTCTTCAGCAAGGTAGGTGGAGCAAACTGGGGGTCTTTGAGTTCCTCGTACGTGTCACTGACGCCGGATAAAACGGTGTCAAGGCCAACAAGGTCCAGCAACCTTAAGGGTCCCATCGGGTGATTCATACCCAGAGTTATGGCGGTATCAATATCCTCTTTCGTGGCGAGCCCGCTTTCTAACATACGCACCGCGTTAAGCATAAGCGGCGTTGTCAGGCGATTGACAATAAAGCCCGGGGTGTCCTGACAAATGGCGGCTGACTTGCCCAGTGACTCAACAAATTCCTTACCAATTGTAATGGTCTCATCACTTGTAGCTATGGTTTTGATTACCTCAACAAGTTTCATAACCGGGGCCGGATTAAAAAAGTGCAGCCCCAGCACTTTTTCCTGCCTGGTGGTCGCGTTGGCGATATCAATTATGGATAGAACTGATGTATTCGTCGCCAGTATGGTATCTTGGGGGCAGACCTTGTCCAGTTCGGCAAGTATCTTCTTCTTCAAGTCCAGATTTTCAACAGCCGCCTCTATCACCAGGTCGCAGTCGGATAAATCCTTAGTAGTGGTAGTGCCTTTAATACGGGCCAGTATAGACTCTCTGTCCTGCTGGCTCATCTTGCCTTTTTCCACATCTTTAGCCAGCCGTGAAGCTATTGAGTTCAGCCCCTTATTCAGCAGTTCATCGTTTATCTCGGAGACCGTCACCTGATAGCCTGCCTGCGCGCATACCTGGGTGATACCAGCGCCCATTAGCCCGCAACCGACGACACCTACCTTCTTAACTTCCATATGGCTCCTTTCTCTCAGCAG
>CAYWAU010000116.1:0-6224 GCA_964456395.1 uncultured Dehalococcoidaceae bacterium | reverse complement strand
GAAGAACCCGCCGCCGAAGAACCAAAGGCGGAAGAACCGAAAGCCGAGGAACCGGCGCCTGAACCGGCACCGGCAGCTGAGCCTGAGAAGAAACCCAAAGCGGAGAAGGCGGACGCCGGCAAGTCGGCGGCTCCGGCCAAAGCCGAGAGGACAAAGAAGTCGGCGGCTATTGAGGAAATAATAACCGCTATCAAGGGCATGACGGTACTTGATCTGGCAGAGATGGTGAAGGCTCTGGAGGCTGAGTTTGGGGTCAGCGCGGCGGCACCGGTAGCCGTGGCGGCGGCACCAGCTGCTGAGGCGGCTCCAGAGGCTGAAGAGCAGACAGAGTTCACCGTGATTCTCCAGAATATAGGGGCTAATAAGATTAACGTGATTAAGGCAGTTCGTGAATTGACTACTCTGGGCCTGAAGGAGTCCAAAGACCTGGTAGAGGGTGCTCCCAAGCCGGTCAAGGAAGGGGTTGGCAAGGAGGAAGCGGCGACAGCCAAGCAGAAGCTGGAAGCTGCCGGCGCCACGGCTGAAATTAAATAGGCGGTGCGCTTGCTGAGCCGACCCGCCATTTGAATATTCTGTGCCAATGGCATATAGTTAGCACTGATAATACTCCTGATTAGGGAGCGGGCGGGGATATGCTTCAAGGGGATTGCTTTATAATAATGGGTGTGGGAGGGGGATTCATAATTCTTGGTATCATCGGGATTATCTGGGGCGGGCATGAGGAAAAGAGCTATTTTAATGCTCTGGCAGCTCGCCCGGATGATATGCGAGAATTCATGGAACACTGGCCGGCGCGCCCTCAGCCTGGAGCGGTAAGAACAGGCGGCTGGATAGCCATCGCCATTGGTTTGCTTATGCTGATTGTTGGTATTATCCTCTGGCTTCTGGCAGGACCCCCGGCATAAGGGAGAAGATTATAAGATGGGTTACTCAATCTTTGATGAGACAATGGTAGATATGACCTGGCCTGAAATTGAAAAATCGGCTGAACAGGGAGCTATAGTCCTGCTGCCAACCGGGATAATGGAAGAACACGGCCCGCATATGGGTTTAGCCGTAGACACTTATGTTGCTTATCTGATAAGTAAACTGGCCAGGCGTGAGCTTGAAGCCCGGGGTATCAACACGCTTATAGCTCCACCCTATTATTGGGGAGTTAGTCCCGGCACTGGCGCCTTTCCCGGTACCTTTTCGGTCAGGAAAGAGACCATGAAGGCGGTCATATACGATATACTTGGTTCATTGAGCCGCTGGGGGTTCAACCGTGTCTTCACGGTTAACTGGCATGCTGATTATCACCATTGTATTGCCATCCTTGAAGCCGTCAGAGAAGCGCGCCTTGATACCGGAATCGGGGCTTACTGTATTATCGCCGACTATGATGTCCGGCGTCTGCGGCTTACCGGTGAGGAGGATTATGTCCTCGTGCAAAAGATGCCTCCACCCCAGGGTTCATCTACAAAGTATGTTGACCTCCATGCCGGCTCTCTGGAGACGGGCATTATGCTCAATTACTTCCCCGAACAGGTTGATGCTGAGCTGGCTAAGAGACTCAAAGCCACCGAACTCACCTATGATGACCTCAGGGCATTGGGAAAGGGCGATAGCGAGGTCAGGGAGGCAATACCTCTGGGCTACTTCGGTGACCCGGCCAGCTTTGACCTTGAGACCGCCAGGCAGTTTGTAGAAGGCAACGCCCGGGATTTGTCCGGTCTAATTGAGAAGTTCATCAAGGGGAATTATCAGGTACCGGCAACGGAGTGATAATTCTGTAAAAACTTTCGCCTTTATTCGTACTTCGTGCTCAGTCCGGCGGCGAAGTGAAAAATAGGCCTGTCAACTCTTCTGATTTTCAACGGACAGTGCTTCATTCCCGCCGGGGCATAAGCCAGGAAACTTTTGGTCATTACATATTGTTCGTCTTCCAGCCAGAGCTCGATTTCGCCGCACAAATCATGCGGGTCGTCATAGTTGGTGCCGAAAAATGCGATGACTTCGTCAAAAGAATGGCTATGAGCCTCCGCTCTAACGGTGTCAGACCAGACTCCCGGCCAGAACCAGATGCATTCGGAATAGAAGGCGCCGGGGACGACATCACCGTCTAACCATACTAAACGGGTCACTTTCCGGGAAGAATCGCCGGCTGCCTCCTTGGAAGCTGTTCGGTGAGGAGGAAGTTGTAAGTTTGGTTTAACATCAGTGACAATATATTTCTCGTATTTTAATTCAGTCACTTTTCGCCACTCCCCTTCTTATATAGTAATATTAGATTTAATCACTTTCACCGCTGGATTGGTACAGCCTGCCCCGAATCACCTGTTTTATTCGTTCTTGTATCCCCCGGGGACCGCGTCTGCCATTGTACCGGCGCCGAGTACTATCGCCATTTGCAGGTGCGGTCCGGTAACCTTCTTCCAGGTTAGCGGCCCGTGTTTTACTCCCCTGGGCACGAAGAGCGCTGTCGTTGTGTCAAAGAAGAGCGGTTGGCCGCCCATGTAATATTCTATTTCGCCGCCGAGGTCTTCGGGATTATCGGGGTCGCCGCCGATATGCAGCACAACCTCGTTGTATTTTTCATGTGAGTGTTCCAGGACATAGGGGTTCGGGTCGGGTATCTCATATATCCAGCCAAATTCCACATACCGGTTGCATCCAGGCACAAGGTCGTTGCTCATATAGGTCATTGAGGGAGTCGTGCGACCTTTGACTTGGGGCATGGGTGGTGCTCCAACCTCGCGAATGGGTTTCCTCACCAGGTATTTTTCGTAGTCAATATCTCCCGTTTTCTGCGGAGGACTCTCTTTGGGTATATAGAAGCCGCTGTCTCCCCAGCCTTCGTTCAAAGTCCCTCCGCCGAGGATTAAACCCATCTCAATATGCGGTTTTCGGAATTTCTTCCAGGTCAGCGGCCCGTGTTTCACCCCCCTGGGCACGAAGAGCGCTGTCGTCGTGTCAAAGACGAGCGGTTGGCCACCGACGTAGAACTCTATTTCACCGCCGAGGTCTTCGGGATTGCGGGGGTCGCCGCCGATATGAAAGACAATTTCGTCGAAATTATGCGAGTGCTCATGGATAGGGGGGTTTGGTTCGGGTATGCCGTATATCCACCCGAGTTCGGCATAGCAGTTAGCTTCGGGTACCTGAGTACTGCTCATATAAGTCATGGTGGGATACTGACGGTTCTTGGCTCTGGGTCCCGCCTCCTGGAGGGGCTTCCTGACGAGATATTTTTCATACTTTGATTGAGCCACCTGCCACTATCCTCCTTTTTTTAATTACCGAATATTATGAATATAAGCCCCTGTTGCCGAATCAAATAGCCCCGAATCACCTGTTTTATTCCTCTTTGTATCCTGCCGGCGCTGCCTCTGCCATTGTGCCCGCGCCGAGTATTATCGGCATCAGTAGGTGAGGCCTGTCATACCTCTTCCAGGTTAGCGGACCATGTTTAATATCCTTGGTTACATATAGCGCCATGGTTGTGTCGAAGGTGAGTGGCTGTTCATCTATGCGGAACTCTACTTCGGCGCCGAGGTCTTCGGGGTTATTGGGGTCGCCGCCGATTAACATAACAACCTCTTCATAATCGTGTGAATGGCCCTGGATAGGGGGGTTTGGCTCAGGCAGGCCGTATATCCAGCCAAAGTCGATATAATTGTTGCACTCAGGTATGAGGTCGCTACTCATATATATCTTTGCGGGACTTTTGAGAGCTCTGGTTATCTCGGTATCCCCGATGGCAGGGGGATTCCTGACCAGGTATTTTTCGTAGTCGGTATCGTCTTTTTTCTGCGGTAATCCTTCGGGCTTGCTGGTGCCGCTCGCCCAGGCTTCCCTGGTGCTGCCCGGGCCGAGTATAATAGACATCTCAATATGCGGTTTTCGGAATTTCCTCCAGATAATCGGGCCGTGTTTCACTCCCCTGGGTACGTAGAGAGCCGTAGTTTTGTCGAATGTGAGGGGTTGGCCGCCCACGTAATATTCTATTTCGCCGCCGAGGTCTTCGGGATTATCGGGGTCGCCTCCGATATGCAGGACTATCTCTTCGTAATCGTGTGAATGCTCAAATATATGGGGATTTGGCTCGGGTATATCGTATATCCAGCCGAGTTCGATATAAATGTTGCATCCGGGCACGAGCTGGTTGCTCATATAGGTCATTACGGGAGACTGGCGCCCTTTGACCCTGCCACCTGCCTCGTAAGCGGGTTTCCTGACAAGGTTTTTTTCGTAATTTATTTCAGCCATTTTCTATCGTCCTCCTTTCAAAATATTATATTAGTGAAAGACACGGACTCTTGGCAAGGGTTGTTTTTGTTTTTCGGATATATAGTCTCTGGGATTATCCGTCTATGCTTTCCAGGTAAGGCGGCTGTACCCTCGGTCACCCTCTTTACGACCTTCTTTGCCTTTATTCGCGAATATGTGCTTGTCACCCGAGTCTCTAGTCCGACTTCGGTTCCGGCTTGGAGCTCAGCGCCTGCAGGTCAGCCTCAATCCGCAGCGCATTGGCCTGAAAGTGATTGGAGGGTACCACTTTGCCATCTTTAAAGACGAACCAGCTGGCTTGCTGCCAGTAGGGGCGCAGTTCCCAGTCCTCGTTGTCGGTCTCGTCAACGGTGACATACCAGATACCGGAGCCGTCTTTGAAGAACTCCGACTCAGCACTCCAGTTGTCGCAGTTGGCATAGAAGTCGGCAAGGTACATTTTTGCATCATAGCTCTCAGCCTGACCGAGCAGTTGTTGGTAGACCGCCATCATGGCGGCATCTTTTGTCATGATTACCGTGGGCGAGGTTGCCTGCTTCGGCGGTGGTTCTTCTTCGGGGGTAGTGGGGGTACTGGGAGGCGGGAACCCCAAGTCTGCACAGGCGGTAAGCGTTCCGAGCAGCGCCGCCAGCAGAGCCATAATCAGGACAGGCTTGATAAACTTTTTATTCCAATCAGCAAGTTTCATTTTGTCTCCTCATAATAAAGTAGTTTGATTTAAAATATATAACCCATGGAAACATGGACAATAATACCTGATAGAATTAGCATACCATACCATATCTTGAAGTAACAAGGAGCTACCCCGTGGGGTTCTATTTGTATTTGGCTTATGTCTTTACCTCACCCCTAGCCACTCTCTTAGTTATCTTTTCCCACCCAAGCCGCCCTCGCGGCATCAGCGGCTTATCCTGCAGGTTTACCTCCCCCCAACCCCACCCTGTCATTGCGAGCGAAGCGAAGCAATCTCTTTTCTTGTCTACCTCACCCCCTCAGTCCCCCTCTCCTTCAAAGGAGAGGGGGAAGAAAAAGAAAGAGGGGCTTCGCCCCTCTACGCAGGCTACTCCCCTTTTGGGGTAAAGAATTAAATCCCTCTCAATCTCCCTTTATAAAAGGGAGAGGCTTACGTTTCCCCCTTTGAAAAAGGGGGACTAAAGGGGATTTCCCTTCTGCGAGGGCGGCAGGGTGGGAAAAGATAAGAAACGAGGGGGCGGGGGGAGAGAGAAAACACATTTCTCTACTTTTTTACTTGACAAATTTTTATCAAAAAAGTAGAGTTACCACATATAAATCATGCCAAATTAACATAGTTAACCATCAATATATTAAACAGGAGCTATAAGATTAAGATATGGAATCCGTAATCCCTATTATAATAATAATCATTGTAATTATATTGATAATTGGGCTCGCTATAATACTTGCTAAAGCGAAAAAGGAATATAAGAAAGATGCCTATAAATTATTGAAAAAACAAAATCCCAGTCTAAAAGAAATTAAAGAAACTATCAAGGCACTAAACAGATATGTAGGACGTTGGAGCAAAGATGAAGAAGCCGCCCAACTTATCAATCGTTTGATGGATAAACTTTCTGAAATTTCAAAATAACAATAACAAAAAGAGGGTCATTTCTACCCCTCTCAATTTATATGCTATTTAACTCACCAACTGAATATTTCGGTATCTAATACCAACCCTGAAGCAGGTCAAGCCTCTTCCCTTCATAAATCCCCAAGGGAAGGGGGTCAGGGGGATAGGTCACACCTGATAGTCTCTCCCTTTCTTAAAGAGCTTGCCCCTGGCTTGAACAGGGGGAGATTGAGAGGGATTTTAAAAACTACTCCGTCCTTCTGGGTCGGTACTGGACGGCTTCGGCCACGTGGTGAGCTTTAATGACATCGGAATTTTCCAGGTCGGCAATAGTAAGGGCTAATTTGAGGATGCGGTGGAAGGC
>CAYWAU010000115.1:0-6307 GCA_964456395.1 uncultured Dehalococcoidaceae bacterium | reverse complement strand
CTGATATCACTTACATCAGACTAGGTCATGGCTGGCTCTATCTAGTGGCCATAATGGACTGGGTGAGTCGTTATGTTCTTATCCTCAGAGCTGTCCACTACCCTGGAGGTTGACACCCCAAATACCTCCCGCAAGCCACTTCGCTTGACGGCGTGGTAAGGGAGGTGTCCAGCGAAGCTGGACTAAGTTGCTCTTTTAATTAGAATGAGAATATGAGTAAAGTTAAAGCAACACCACATGCGGTATATAATATCAACTATCATCTTGTGTGGATTCCAAAATATCGCAAGTCTATTTTGCGAGGAGGAATGAAAGAAAGACTAAAAGAAATCTTCTCTGAAATTGCAGAACAGTATGAGTTTGAAATAGAGGAAATGAGTGTTCAGGCAGACCATGTTCATCCCTATCTGTAACTTAACTTTGGCAAATTAGTGTCCGACCAATGGGGTCCACCCCAAAGAAGAAGTAATCGAGAAGAAAAGATCAAACTTTTTTTTAAGTTCATCCATCAATTCAACCAAGGGCTTCAAAAAGATAAACGCGACAGAGTAAGCTCACCGCCAGCCCATTTTTTACCGATCAGCGATCCAAAATCTTCATCCTACGTAGGCAACCCCTCCATGAACCCAAAGTTCAATATCAGCTTCTGCCCGTCGCGCTGTATACTCAACTTTTTGGAATCATAAGCGGACGTTAATGTAGAAAAGTTAACTTGTGGGACAACGCCAATTATCACAGGGGTCTCACCAGTCCGGAATGGGAGGCCATAGGTTTTTCCGCAATCGGAGAACATATAGACTAAATTGGTATATGGATGGTTGAATTTCTTACTGAAGGGGTGTTTATCAAAGAATGGTTTTACATATGCCTTCACCATCTTCTCAAACATTGCTTCCTGCCCCTTGAGTTTGCTCGTGGAAGAGGATACGCTAAATTTGCTAACCTTTACTTGTAAGTTATCGAAACATAGGTCCAATTCAGGCAAAAACGAGGGTGTTTTCTTATTCAGGTTCAGGTAAGCATTTGCCGTTACATCCACGTGGATGTTTAAATGTTCCTCAGTAGAGAGAGGGTAATACCACCAATCGACAATAACCCCACCAACACTGGTCTTGCCAGGCTTCCATCCGGGGTTCGAAGGAACGTCACCACTAATCGGTACAGAATCATTTCCCAAGTCTTCCTCCTGAATTCCTTGTGTCTTGGTGGTGGACCAACCTTGCAGCGCCAATAATTCTGCCTCAGATATAGGCTTTGAAACCACATCGCCTTCTGCGGTTTGATACATGCCGTAACGCATAGTTAGGTAATCCTCTATCCGAATACGTGGTATCAGCCACCTTGAAATTGGCCCGGGGCCGAACTGGTCGAACCACCACACTCTCCAGTCGTAAAGAGGAGGCTCAACAGTGCCACACCAACCATAGCGCGTGCGGACGAGCTGGTATGTCACGGTCATGTGGACAATACCGATTGGGTCGGTCAGCCCTGGATAAGTGGACAACTTATTTAGCTTTAGGTATGGATTGGTGACCTTCCATTCCTCTTGATTCTCCTGAAAATCTTGTGGGAAATTAGGGTTGTCTTTGTAGCCTGAGGGTGGTTTCACAGAGGGCAAATCCTTACCACTCAGATATTTCTTCCAGTCAAACTTAAGGGATTTAGCCTTTTTCTTATATTCATCAAGTCGGTAGTAGAGTACCACATTCAAGTAATCAGTTGACAGTGTTATGGCATAGTCTCCTTTACAGTCCGGTGGCCCACTGGTTTCAATTGGTGCGGGAACTGTCCCCTTTGGCAGGTTAAGCCGTGCCCCAAGGAGCAGCGCTTTTTTGGGGGTGCTGTCAATCACTCCCTGTTTGAAGGAAATACCTGGGGAATTCGCAAAGTTGAACAAACGAGGAAAAGCAGTCGTGAAGTCTTTGCCAAAATCCTTGAGTTCATCACCTATCGCTTCAAAAATATCATCTTCAAATGCGTTCGCCGCAGTTGCGATCATGCTCGCCACCTCGGCAACACCCAAGGTGAAGATGTTTGAACCACTCAGCGAATATTTCAGATCAACGTGACTGCGATTGGAGAGTTTGATCTCGAATTCAATCTGTTTGCCTTTTACTTTGGGGATCAGATCAAAAGAAAGAAGCAGACTCTTCGCCGTCACACTGCCACTGCCAAATTGGATTTCAACAAGATTCGCCCCTCCAAATGTAAAAATACACAAAGCCACGTTGCCTGCACTCCCATTTGGTGAAATGTCATACTCAAGGTCTACATACACCTGGTCTAGCTGTAAATCAAGGCGTAGTCCTTTCTGCGTCACGGTGAAATCCTTAAACGGTTTTTTACCCGGAGTGATCTTCATCTTTGTCGGTCTGAATTCATAGTTGACAGCCCAATTGGAACCTTTTTTCTCATCTGGTTTGGCGATATTCAAGGTCCCGTAGCGTTTTTCGAAAATCTCATAGACCATATCAAGGATCACTTTTTTGCGCAGCTTGTCATGGTCGTCTTCATTCGGAGCGAATAAAGTACCTGTGGATCCTGGAGGAGCTTTGATCTTCTTCAACATTGCACAAAAACGGTCTGCCGGTTTTATACTTTTGTCTTGAATGATTTGCTGGATCTTTTTCTTGTTATCCCCAGTGATCTCTGGCGGTACCTTTCCATCTTTGATCTCATCAGGCAATATTGACATTGCAATCACAGACTTTAAGACCTCACGAATGATTGTAAACGAATTTTTTTTACCATCACCCAGTTTTTTCTTGGCGCGTGCGTGCCAGTCAATGATCAGCTTACCCAAAACCGAATCCCACTTGTCGAACGTGCCGGATATACCCGCAATATCATTGATGATCTTCTTTAACTGCACCACGATAGATGGAGAAATGAGCCAACCGATATGCTCGGTCATCCCTACGCCACCGCTAAGCAAGGTGGTGAAATCACCAAGGTCTGGTAAGTTTTCCTCATCCCCGTTGTGTTCAACAAGCCCCTCACCCGCTAATTCTCCAATTAAGGGCTCGTTCAGCTTTTCATCTACATAATGCTCATCAACTTCAAATGGGCGGAAATGGTCGGTGTGGTGTGCCTCGTGGATATGCATTTCTACGATCGGGTCATCATCTTCCAACGATGTCATCACGATTCTTTCAGGTATGCCGAACCCTGCCAGTTTCGCCCAAAGCGATTCTTCCTGTTCATCGCTACCCCTGACCCAAAGGATATCGTGCCAAAATCCTTGTGCTTCATAATCTACAATCTTCGTCCGGTGTTTTCCAATTGCAGTTAACACGCACCCATTGTCCAGGAATAGCTTCATCGAGTCATTCTCTTGGCTGTTCACTGCTAGTACCTCAATGCCGGGCAAGGGATCGGGAACACGAAACATCCGATACGCCCTCTTGGTGTGATCCACGAACAATACCTCACGCTGGTTAAGCGCAACACCTATCAACGAAATTGAATGAATGGGTTCTTCTGCATGAAAGGTATTGATGAAAGTTTCCATAGGTTTAATAGCGATCTCTGCATGCGTTATGGACATAAATAGTCCATAATCACGAAGAACCTCTGGGGCACCCAGAAATTCATGCCTTTTTGAATGCAGTTCAGATTCCACCCTTAAAAGTAAATATTTATCAGACATCTTATGCCTCCGTAGATGATAAAAAGATTTGAAAAACAAACATAACATATTAGTATACAGAATTCTATAATATCAAGATTTATCAACATGTAAAGGTAACGAATTGAATCATCTATAATGTAACCGAAGGGGTACTGGTTAAATCATATGAAAAGGAACCGAAATATGATATTGTTCTCCCTGGTTAAATTGAAAATAAATTCAACCAGGGAGGTGAAAGGAAATGGATAGCTATTCAAAAAGATAGGCGTTTTTATTCTCTGTCCCCAATGGCGCCTAGGATTCCAGGCAATACTCCTAGGCGGTCTTATACCATGGTATTTAGGTCCACCGAACTGCATTGCACTCACCTCCCTTTTACCACCGAGGAAGAGTTATCTAATCTCTTCCTTGGGTCTACTCAATATAAACCGTAAGAGGTGCTCATGTCAGGCCAAGATAGAGTCCTACTTCCTCTTAGGATGGGGTGGACCCATTGGTCGGACACTAATTTGCCAAAGTTAAGTTACAGATAGGTCTGTTTTTGTAGTTTCTACTATCACAGTATACCTCATCTGGTGTCCGGTAGTCAAGTGACTGATGTGGCCTTTCTTGGTTGTAGAAAACCAGATACCGGCTGATCCCCTCTTTTGCCTCTCGAACCGTCTGATAGTCGTGGAGTTAGGCTTCCTCATATTTTACTGAGCGCCAGAACCTTTCGTTGAAGACATTATCCATGGTACTGCCTCAATTCCAAGTACTTTCTTGGGTAGGTTTATATGAAGCCGGTTTTTGTCCAGGTTCGAATCAAAGTGGATGTTGAAATGCCCAACAATTCCTTCCATGATGGGACTATGTTTCGAAAATACTAAATCTAAGTTATACTGAATCTCCTGGAACCTTAAGTAGACAACTGGACCGATATCCGCTAAAGTAATGTAGTGAAATAACAGAAATTGTCGGAAGGATCCGATGACGACCTTAAGCGAAAACCTAGTGAACATCCTTAATCAAAGTCACTTCTACAAAGAGTTTTCTTTTACGAAGAATGAGTTCTTCCCTGAACCCGGTTCAGAGCAACAATTTGCAGATCATGTAGTCTGGTTACGGGATGTTCTTATTATCTATCAAATAAAAGAGAGGGCAAGCCGCGATAGTTCATCAATAGAAAGTGAGCGAACTTGGTTTAGGAAAAAAGTCTTAGGCTTAGGCAAAAAGCAAATTAAGGACAGTCTGGCTTTCCTACGGCGTTGTCCAAATATTAGAATAGCAAACCAACGGAGAGATGTTTTTGATATAAATACACCGGACATAAAGCGAATATTTAGTGTCATGATTTACCAGACTCCGAATGTTCTTCCATTAGACTGTCTTGCTCAGAAATTGGTGATTAGCAGCTCGGCAGAGTTAATACACGTTTTCTCCTGGCCAGATTATCTGATGGTTCTCGAGACTCTAATAACACCAGGTGAATTCATTGAATACCTTACATGTCGTAAAGACATTTTAGAGCAATATAGGCTCCAGGAGCAGATAACGGAGAAGAATGTACTTGGACGCTATCTCCGGCTTGCACCGTCAAAAGCCGTCACTGACTACCGTATCGATGAGGATTTCTCCAAACATGTTGACCGCCTGATTTCTGATGTGGGTAAATTCGACATATCATACATCTTGGATAATCTTCGAAATAACATTGAAGAAAGTGAATCGAACCTGGAGAAAAAGACCGATTACTATTATGTCTTGGTAGAATTAGTCAAGCTAGGACGGTTAGAATTAATGGCAGCTAAGAAACGCATAAGAAAATGTCTTGAGGCAGTTGAGAGTGGTTCCTTGAAATTGCCTTACAGATTCACCTCGGCGTCCTCTCATTGCGGATTTCTCTTCCTTCCGATACAATCGTGCAACATTTCTGAGGAGACCAGCTTGCTGGTGAATCTTACTGTCACGTCGAAGTACGAACAGAAATTGCAGAGGCACGTAGGTATTAGCTTCGCCAAACGTGACTCTAACATTATCTATATAAGATGGGTTCTGGTGGACTATCCGTGGAAGCATGATAGCCGGATTGATAAGCTTCTTGGAGGACAATATCCGTTCAGGTCACTTCGAGAAAAGATAGAATTTCCATATCGATTTCAAATGGACCAAAAAGACAAGTGAGCCCCCAGGTGTTTTTGTGAACTAAGTCCTCCGCTTCGTTCTCCCGTCTTGAGAGAACCAGTAAATTTTGGGAATAAAATGATGAAGAGAACTTTTATCTACGTACTGGGTGGGCCGCCCAAGAAAGATTTAGGTTGCTGCAAAGGGCATATGCTGCAAATGAGCTAGAAAGCACTGTCCGGACAGCAAAGGGACAATTAACCGATAGAAAGATTTTGAACGTCAACGGCAATCCAGTGGTCTTCAGTAGATTTCATTACCGAACTGATAGCGGTCGCATTATTGCAACCCAGACTAACAAGTGCTCAGATTTGAGTCAACGTGCTCTGACTCGCTACTATACAGGAATGTCGTAGATTGGGATCTCTATATCTTCTTCCAAGAAAGTTCTAACAACGTCCCCCCAGGTGCACCAGAAATCCCTTTACTAGAAAGGCTTTCAGCCTTTACTCAAATCCATTATTCTTTAGAAAAGGTCAATTTCTAGAACAGCAGCTTTAGCGGTAAGGGGAT
>CAYWAU010000114.1:0-6311 GCA_964456395.1 uncultured Dehalococcoidaceae bacterium | reverse complement strand
AGTACGCACCTTCAGGATGAAGAGTCAATCTTTTTCCTTCAAAGTAATGGTCGCTCTTCTTTCCTGAAGAAAGCGTAAAATTCCCGTGCAATAACGCACCAGTTTCATGGGCAAGGTCTAAAATCCTTCTCGTCCTCTCTGTATCCACCCCTAACTCCAAGAAGTAAGATACTGCCATTATACACCGCCATGACTTGATTTGTAAACTTCCATCTTGATTAGATTATAAATTATCTATTGCCTTTTGTCAATACTTTTTTGGTCTTCTATTAACTTGTACTTTCTTAACAAGTTCACGCAATTCAGCTTCCGTAAGTAAATACTGACCTCCCGTCTTCTTAACCTCCGGAAGATGTTTTTTTATTAGTGTACCAACTCGTTGACGAGTATATTCTTCACGTTTCCCCGTACGCTCAGCCAACTCTTTTCGAATGTCAGCAAGTTCATATACTATTATTGTCATCAACCTAGCCATACTCTTTACTTTAGAATAACTATTGCTATATGTCAATAGTTCGGCCCAATTCGATAAGAAAAAAGACTAGGCGTATATTCACAAGTCTAAGCCTCCAGCTTTTTCACCAGAGCGGCGACGTTCTTGCCGACCTCCTGCTATGCTGAATATAGTTCATGCTGTCTTATGTACTCCTCCACCGGCTGGGGGACAAGCTGGCTGAGGGACATACCCCGCGCTGCCATTTCCCTGATGGCTGAGGCGCTGATATCTACCCGCGGCCTCTCCAGAAATACTACCCGCTGAGAAATACCGGGTATATTGGCTTCCAGAGCTTCCAGATTGGGTTGCTGACAGCCCGGGCGGGGGACTGCCACCAGGTAACACATCCTGATTATCCGTGATGGTTCCCGCCATTCTTCAAGCTGCGCCAGGCTATCCCAACCCAGGATGAAAAATAGCTCATCCTCACTGCCATACTGACCCCTAAGCTCGGCAACGGTATCAACGGTATATGAAGGTCCCGAACGCTCTATCTCCATGGTAGACACCTTTAAATGAGGGCTATCACCAACAGCCAGCCGCAGCATCTCGAGGCGGTGCTCCGCCGACGTAATCGGGTGAGGCAGCTTTAATGGCGGCTGTCCCGCCGGCACAAAAATTAACTCAGACAGGTTCAGCGATTCTCTTGCCTCCTCGGCAATTTTGAGATGTCCCAGATGGACAGGGTCGAAGGTTCCCCCTAGCACGCCTATCTTCATGGTATTACCACTCCCATTCCAATTCCCCGCAGCGAATTTTGTCACCCGGTTTAACCCCAGCCTTCTCCAGCGCCTTATTGATGCCCAGCCTGGCGAGCTGACTGTCAAGCTGCCAGCGCAACTCAGCAGGACTCACCCCGACTCCAGCCACCATGCGCTCCAGCTCCGGCACGGACAGTACAAATTCACCCCCTACCTTGCGGACTTGGATACCGGCATCCCTGGGCTGAGGCCGAAATACCTTCTTGGGCAATCTTATACTAACCGTCTCAGTAGAAGCTTCTTTCAGCACTCGCATGGCTTCCGACATAAGCTCGGAGACCCCCTGACCGGTTGCCGCCGAAATATAGAAAGCTTTGATACCAGCGCTATTAAGGGTATTCCTTATCCCTTCCAGCCGTGACGACACCTCGGGCAGGTCTATCTTATTGAGGGCGACAATCTGCAGCTTTTGTGACAGAGACGAGTCAAATAAAGCCAGCTCTTCATTCACACGCATCATGTCTTCAACCGGAGACGCTGAACTGCCGCTTATTAAATGAATTAGTATCTTGGTGCGCAGAATGTGGCGTAGAAAATCATGGCCAAGGCCCCTGCCAAGATGGGCGCCTTCTATCAAGCCGGGAATCTCAGCCATGACAAAGCTTTCCCGACCGACCTCAACAACGCCCAGTATAGGCTCTATTGTGGTGAAGGGGTAACTATCTACCTTGGGTCTGGCCGCTGATGCTGACGCCAGCAGGGTTGACTTGCCCACATTGGGATAGCCGATTACCCCAACGTCAGCAATAAGCCTCATCTCCAGCAGGATTGAACGCTCCTCCCCAGGCTCTCCCCTTTGAGAGATATGCGGGGCTTGATTTGTTGATGACGCGAAATGTATATTTCCCATGCCCCCCCTCCCACCCCTGGCCACCACCGCTACATCACCATCCCTCTCTAAATCCGCTATAAATACTTCATCAATAACCACTGTCTTATTTGAAACAACCGTACCACACGGCACCATCATTACCAAATCCCCCCCGCTTCTGCCATGCTTCCTGTTGCCGCCGCCGTTCCTGCCATTCTCAGCTCTATAAATCTTTTTATGTCTGAACTTCCGTAAGCTATCCACGGATTCATCCGCCCTGACCAAGATACTGCCACCATTACCACCATCGCCGCCATCCGGTCCACCGAACGGAACAAACTTTTCCCGGCGGAAACTAATCGCTCCATTTCCACCGCTTCCCGCTTTCACCATTATCTCTACCCTGTCAAACATCGCTATAACGAAGGCTATTGTGAGGATTAAATATTTCTTCGTTTTATAATAATATGATTATTCAATTATACTCAATTAAATATATTTATTATTATCACTAATAATATAACAAGTTAGGTAAAGGTTGGGTAACAGATTAGTCCTTGTTGTATAATATTTTTTTATTAATTGAACGAAATATTTATATAAATAAACTAAAATTAATCACAAAAAAATCGCAATATTTGTCGTGCAAAATGCTCGAAAGTTCGAGTCTCATGCGGTTTGCTCGGGTATATTACTGGAGGGGTGGGTTTGTGGAAACATTGGAATTAACGTGAATTCCGATACCTAGTCTTTGGGAGAATTTTCCTTTTTATTTCCCTGATTTTGCGCTTTAAGTAGGGGCTATTGTTGATATCGTCGGCGATATTTTTACAAGCGGTGGTTACTGCCGCGGCATCGCGGTTACCGAGCTCCTGTCCAATTTGAGTGAGTGAGCTGTTGGTTTCCTGACGGATTAGGTACATTGCCAAACGGCGGGCTAGAGAGGTTTCCTTATCTCTCTTCCGCCCTTTCAAGTCTTCCTCGGATATCTGGTAGCTTTCCGCCACAGCTCCTATTATTGAGCGGGGTGTAACCAAATCCAAAACACGTTCTTTCTTGGCTATATCCTCTAGGGCTCTGGAGGCAAGTTCGGTAGTGGGGGTAGCCCTCAGCAACTTTGCGAAGGCGACTACCCGGTTTAGAGAGCCCTCCAGTTCCCGTATATTGCGCTGAACCCGCTGGGCAATCAACTCCAGCACATCTACAGCAACGTTTACGCCTTTTTGACTGGCTTTTGACTTCAAGATAGACAGACGCGTTTCAAAATCCGGCGGCTGTATGTCGACAATTAATCCCCATTCAAATCTGGAGCGTAGCCGTTCTTCAAGTAGCGGCATTGACTTAGGCGGGCAGTCGCTGGTGATAACGATTTGTCGGTTGGTATTGTGCAACTCGTTAAAAGTGTGGAAGAAGCTTTCCTCGGTCTGCTCCTTACCGCTGATGAATTGGATATCATCAATGAGTAACATGCCGATACTTCTGTATTTATTGCGGAAATCCTCGGTGCTCTTCTCGCGCAGGGCGCTTACGAACTCATTGGTGAACTGTTCGGCGCTGGTACAGATAACATTGATGTGGCTCGCCAGTGCCATGTGTCCGACGGCGTGGATGAGGTGGGTCTTGCCCAAACCGGCTCCGCCATATATAAAGAGTGGATTGTAGCTGTGCCCGGGATTCTGGGCTACATAGAGAGCCGCGGCACGGGCCAGGCGGTTACTGTCGCCCTCAATGAAGGATTCAAAGACGTAGTTGGGGTTGAGTCTGGTATATGACAGCGGAGGCGAAGGTATTCCCGTTTCGGTATCGCTATTAACTTGATGGTTGCGGGTGTTTCCATTAACCTGAAAAATTATCCGTACCCCGGGAGAGGTGAGACCAATAAGCGCCTTTTCAATCAGAGAGCGCTGATTTTTCTCAAGGTATTCAGCCGCGAAGGTATTGGGTACCCCGATGATAAATTGATTGTCCTGGTAACTTAAGCCGGAGGTTTTACTGAACCAGGTTCGGTAGTTGGGCTTGCTGACTTGGAGTTGCAGTTCACCCAGGGCAGTTTCCCAGATTTCCTGAGGAGTCTTGGTCCGTGTTAATTCCATATTCCCGTTCTTTGCCCGCTATCGCGCCTTACGCAGGCAAAAATTCACCCCCTATCCGGATTTAGGCACAAATATACCACTAATATCATTTATACACAGGGTTTCCCGCTTGTTTTTAGCGGGTCTTGCGGAGAAAAAGTTAATAAATATTTAATTTATTAACATCAGTAAGCATACAACGAATGCCACCCGGCTGGCAAGGTTTTTGGTGGTAAGAACCAGCCATTTTTGCCCTGTTTTCGCTCTTGCCAACTCTTTCATACTTTTCTTTTTGTTTATTATTGGGGGTTGTATGTTCAAAACGGCTGGTTGTTGGAAAAAATTTTTGATGTTAAAATTCTGTTATTAGGAGGAATGATTTGCGGATTGTTTTTATGGGTACACCCGAGTTTGCCTGCCCCTCTTTAGAGCACCTTATCCTTAATCAATACCGGGTGGCGGCTGTTTACACCCAGCCGGATAGACCGGCTGGTAGGGGTCGCGGTCTGGTTGCTCCGCCGGTGAAGGAGGTAGCCGTGAACTGGGGCTTGTCGGTGGTACAGCCGGAAAGTCTGAAGTCGGCGGAGGCAGTATCGCGGCTGGCTGCTCTTAGCCCCGATGTTATTGTAGTGGCTGCCTTCGGCCAGATTCTGCCGCAGTCGGTACTGGATATTCCCCGGTGCGGGTGTGTCAACATTCACCCCTCTTTACTGCCCCGGTTCAGGGGCGCCTCGCCGGTAGCGGCGGCTATTCTTTCGGGTGATGAGTTTACCGGGGTCAGCATTATGCTGATGGACGCCGGCATGGATACCGGACCGGTTTTGACTAGGGCAGCGGTTCCCGTATCCCCTCAGGATAATACCGGTTCCCTTACCGAAAAGCTGTCCCTGATAGCGGCTCGGTTGCTCCAGGAAACACTGACTGGCTGGTGGCGGCGTGAGCTTGTTCCTCAACCCCAGGAAGAGACTGAGGCTACCTATTCCGCCCAGATAACCAAGGAGGAGGGGGAGATTGACTGGCATCTGTCGGCGGCGGAAATCTGGCGGCGGGTGCGTGCCTTCCATCCCTGGCCGGGGTGTTACACCAGATGGCGGGGGAAGCAGCTGAAGATTATTGAGGCAACGCCTCTGCCTGACAAAGGTGACTCTGGGGTGGGGCAGGTGGTTGATTTGCCCGGACGTGAGGCTATGCTTGGTGTCAGCACTGGCGATGGCATCTTGGGAGTACGAAAAGTACAGCTCGAGGGCAAGAAAGCCATGTCTGCCGCCGATTTCCTGAGGGGGCAGAGGGATTTCATCGGGGCTGTTCTGCCCAGCTAGCTATTGTCCTCACTTTGTGTTGCCCCAGTTAAGTTCAGACTGTATAATCAGTGATGAGGAGGTGCCATTGTCTTCAAAGCAGGACTTAAGTAAGTTTGCTGCACTGGTGGAAATTATCGCCCGTCTGCGCGCCCCCGACGGCTGCCCCTGGGATAGAAAGCAGACTCATGCCTCGCTACGGGAAAACCTGCTGGCGGAGTGCTATGAGGTGCTGGAAGCGCTTGATGAGGGGGATTCCGGGAAGCTCTGTGATGAGCTGGGCGACCTGCTGATGCAGATTGTGCTCCATGCCCGGATTGCCGCCGAGGCCGGGGATTTTGAGCTGGGTGATGTTGTCCGGGGTATCAATACCAAGCTGATTCACCGCCACCCCCATATCTTCGGCTCTACGAAGGTCAGGGATGCCGAGGAGGTGGCGCTTAACTGGGAGTTCTTAAAGCAGGAGGAAAGGGAGGCTGGTGCCTCCATCTTGGAGAGTGTGCCGAAAAAAATGCCAGCCCTGGGTTACGCTGATGAAATTCAGCAGCGGGTGGCGCGGGTCGGGTTTGACTGGGAGGATATTGACGGCGTGATTGATAAGCTGGCTGAGGAGGTCGGGGAGTACCAGCGCGCTGGCAGTGATGCGGAGAGGGCGCAGGAGTTTGGCGACCTTCTCTTTACTCTGGTCAATATTGCCCGCCGGCAGGGGGTTGACTCGGAGGCGGTGCTGCGGGAAGCAAACCAGCGCTTTTACCGTCGTTTCACCTATATGGAAGGACTCTGCCACCAGCGCGGGCTAACTTTTAATGAGCTTTCCTTTGACCAGCAAAACGACCTCTGGGAGGAGGCAAAGAAGGGGGGTGGGGAGGCTGG
>CAYWAU010000113.1:0-6348 GCA_964456395.1 uncultured Dehalococcoidaceae bacterium | reverse complement strand
GGGGGCTTGACAAATTGGTGGAAGCGAGTATGATTTTATCAAATGCAATAAGGAGGCGAATTGCAGGTTATTAATGGCAAGGAAGTCTTTACAACCATTGAAGAATTGGTAGACCCAAAGTATACCGCCCTTTTACTCATTGATATTCAATTAAACTTTTTTACCGGTCTCAGCATCGCCGACAGTATTAGCCCGACAACGCTGATAGCGGCACAGATTAAGAAAGCCAGTTGATAGCTGCCGCGGACATCAAATATGTAACCAGTAATAAAGGGACCGATAGCGGAACCGAGTGTAAGGCTGCATTCAATAATCCCTAAAAGCAAACCGTGTGATTTTATTCCAAACAGTTCGGCTGCCAGAGGCGGCTCTAACATAGCACCAGCACCGGTGGCAAAGCCTATGATGATAGCAAACAGATAGAACATCCATGTTTCTCTGGCTATCAGGAGCCAGAACAGTGCTGCCGCCATTAGAATGAAGCAGATAACAAGAGTCTGCCTGTTCCCAATTCTATCAGCGACAAAACCCAGCAAAATACCGCCTACAACGAGCGCTCCTCCCGATGCAGCCAGAATGTTGGCAGCAGTGGCGGCTGAAATTCCCAGGTCAATAATATGTGGCACGATATGTACCTTGTTAATCGATATACCTAATCCAAAACAGAATAACACGGCAATCGTCATCCAGAATAGGCCGGTGCGATTTGCCTCCTGGAGTGATAATCCCTCGGCATCTAAATTCAACTCCTGTTTCTGTCCTGTATTTTCACCATAAGGTACTTGCCCCATTTTGGCAGGGTCGCGCCTCAGAAACTGGGCAAACAAAATGATAATTACAAATGCTGTAACACCCATAATTGCGTAGGCATCGCGCCAGCCGTATGCAGAAATGAGCCAGTTAGCTACTGGGGGTACGATTATTCCGCCTGTGCCACCGCCAGCTATGACAATGCCTGTCATCGCACTTCTTCTTTTGACAAACCACCTGGCTACGGTTGAAAATGGCGGGGCAAAGATACCACCCATGCCGGTGCCTACTATCACCACATAGACTAGATACAGCTGCCAGGGCGCACTGATATGCGCCATCAGCCAAAAACCCAGACCCAGAAGAAAACCGCAAAGCGTCATCACTATTCGGGGACCGAACCTATCGTTAAGAGCGCCCATGAGAATACCACTCACTCCCTGTACAATTGAGGAAATCGAGTAGGCACCTGAGATTAGTGCTCTGGACCAGCCAAACTCTGCTTCCATTGGTTTGAAGAATACGCCATAGGAAGAGCGTGGACCAAACATTACTATCTGGGTAATGAAGGCAGCTACAACCACGACATAGCCGTAGAAAAACTTTGTTTTGGCCTTAGCGGGCGGGCTAACTTCCGGATTATCCATGACAGACTACTTCGGCATTGACTTCTTTTATGATAATGACTCAATTATAGCATAGAAAGAAATGGCTGGGGGCATTGGATTGAACTAAAACTCTGGAATTGCAGGAGAAAACTTTATACTTGGTAGCTTCGGGAATTGAAGAATTTTACCCGGGAGCTGTGAACATTCCTCAGGGCATCGGGAAGAAATGGCTGAACAGATGAAAAATTGTGGGAATAGAGACCATGGAAAGAACAAAGCTGGCGAAGACAAACTGGGTTGTTATTGACTTGTTGCCCCCAACGCGCTCGGTTACTATCGGTATACCGGTTACAGGAGGCACGGCGCCCTGCAAAATAAATAGAAGAGCGATATTATAGCTTGGCCTGATTGGAAGGAGTATACCCAGATAGACCAGTGGGAAGACGATGTTCTTGATTACGAGAAATTTAATAATTTCTTTAAAATAAAATTTTCCTTTTTGTTTAAAATCCAGATACAGGCTGCCGCCGAGTATAATCATGACAAGCGGCAACGCCATTGCCCCCAGAATTTGAAATATGGTGATGATAAATTCCGGCAAGTATTCCTTAACCGTGAACAGTTGTATGGTTACGGCTACGAAAGTGGCAATCAGGACGGGATTGAGCACCCTTTTCCATCTTATGGCGCCACGCTCCTTTTTAAAGAACAGATGGTAGGTGCTGAAGTACATGGTGGGATGAAAGACGATGAATATGAAAAGCTGGGCTATAAAGGGTGTATTGGTGCCAAAGATGCCGCTCAGTATAATCAAGGGGAAAAATATTCCGTTCTGGTAGAAGAGTCCAATGCTGAATTCGGAACGCGTATTCTTATCGGATATATAGCTGGTGACGATGGTAAGAATCAGGGCGACAACCGTAAAAAGAAGCCACCATAGTGGCAACTGCCACCAGTCGGGATATTCCGAAGTAGAGAAGTTGACGATTATACTGGCGAATACGGTGCAGGGCAGGGCAATATCAAGGGCTAGCTGAGAGAGAAATCCCAGAACATTTTCCGGTATGATGCCTCTTCTGGCTATCCAGAACCCGATGACTCCTATTCCCAGAAGTACCAGCACGGATTCCAGGACAACGATAAAGATATCCACCTTACCCTCCGCCGGAAAACTATTGACTATTTTATAACAATGTCAGGAAATTTTAAATGGTTTAGAAAAAGAAAAGGTGTGAGGACGGCTGTATTATCCTTGGTGCCGAAGGTCGGACTCGAACCGACACGGGAGTCGCCCCCCAACAGTTTTTGAGACTGTCGCGTCTACCACTTCCGCCACTTCGGCTCAGGCTTTCCTATTCTATGTTAAAAATTAGGAGAGTGCAAGAATTTAAATACTGAAAATAAGAGAAGAAATTATTATTGACAGGCAGCTATTGACAAATTTGACAAGTATGTTACAATTATAGTAGGTTCTTGGTAGGAGGGGTCGGCCACCGTAATAAGGTGACCCACCCCTCCTCTTCTTTTTATTATATATTTGTTATATCTTTTAGCGCTATAAAACTAAGCATATCTGTAATTGATTTCGGTGCTTTCCCTAATTGTGCTAGCGAGATAGTGTGTGCCAGTTGTCCCGCCAATTGAAGCACCCAACTACATTCAGAGTCTAGATGGGCTATATTATCTAGCGGGAACTTGCAAATGTTACATAGATAGTGAGTAATGTTCTTGAAATCAGACCTTGACATTCTGTGGTAATCAAAGACGGCCGTGATATAATCATCTTGCTCATTGGGGTATAGGCTAAAATGATGTTCAAGCAATTGCCTATGAACAAAGTTCCTAAACTTAAGGCGATTATTCCATTTGGGTGAGCTTGTTTTGAGATATGGGCCAGTATATTTATCCTTTTGCAAGTACACAGCAGAAAATTGAATAACACCTGTTTGGTGTAACTTAACTATGGGTTCAAGGAATCTCTTGGCTTTCTCTTCATCTTTGGGTATATGTTTTGGTTCGCTGGATATGCCTTCTTCATATCTCCACTTTGTGATATGCCCTACCAATGGAGTTAAGCGCCCATATTCCGTTTGGATTGCTAATTCTGAATAATATATTGTATTTCCCCCAGTTCCATCATTGTCGCCAGCATCCCCAGATTCATCTATAAAGAGAAATAAAGGCCTATTCATTTGATGGGATTATAATCTCACCGCTTAACGATGTCAACGAAAACCATTTCGCAACTGTCTCTCTAGTTTACACCTCACCCCCCTCGTTTTTTATCTATTCCCACCCTGCCGCCCAGTATCATCTACGGCTTATCCCCCGGTTTTTCCCTGCCATTCCCCACTTACAACACAGCCACTTAACATAACATTAATAACAATTCATGCCTGCCCGTCGCCTGTCCAGCCTCTAATTGTTTCCTTAGTTTTCATAATGCCTTTTTGTCGCCTTCTTCTTGAGCTTGCACCTTACACTCTTTATTGCTACAATTACTTTCGTGAGAGCTGTGCGTAGCTCTTTTTTCTAGATGGAGAGCAGCCATGCCAGACAAGTATAACCCCCAAGAAATAGAAAAGAAGTGGCAGCAGAGGTGGGCTGATGACAAGCTGTATGAGGTCAGCGAAAATGACCCCCGCCCCAAGTGGTATGCCCTGACCATGTTCCCCTATACCTCCGGCGACCTTCACATCGGGCACTGGTACCCCATGGCGCCGTCTGACGTCCACGCCCGCTACAAGCGGATGCAGGGTTATAACGTGTTGCACCCGATGGGATTTGATGCCTTTGGTCTACCTGCCGAGAACGCCGCCATCAAGCGGGGTATCCACCCCTTCACCTGGACGATGCAGAACATAGAGAATATGCGCCGCCAGCTCAGAAGCATTGGCGCTATCTATGATTGGAGTCGGGAGGTGGTCACCTGCCTGCCCGAGTACTATAAATGGACACAGTGGTTTTTCTTGAAGCTCTACGAGTCGGGGTTGGCTTATCGGGATAAGGCGCCGGTTAACTGGTGCCCCCAGTGCCAGACAGTTCTGGCCAACGAGCAGGTAATAGGGGAGGGTTTCTGCGAGCGCTGTGACACCCCCGTTGTCCGGCGTGACCTGGAGCAGTGGTTCTTCCGCATCACCAGGTATGGCGATGAGCTCTTGGATTTTGACGGCATTGACTGGCCGGAGCGTATCAAGATTATGCAGCGTAACTGGATAGGTAAGAGCCAGGGTACCGAGATTTCCTTCGGACTCGACCGTCCCGGCGTTGATGGGAAGCAGATATGGGTGTTTACCACCCGTCCCGATACTACCTTTGGCGTCACCTTCATGGTGCTGGCGCCGGAGCACCCACTGGTGGCTGAACTGACCTCGCCGGACAACAAAGCTGAGGTCGAGGCTTATGTGGCGAAGTCAAGGCGTCAGAGTGAAATAGAACGGCTGTCAACGGAGAAAGAGAAGGACGGTGTTTTTATCGGGGCTTATGTTACCAATCGTCTCAGCGGTGAAAAAGTGCCTATCTGGATTGCCGACTACGTGCTGTTGAGCTATGGCACCGGAGCGGTCATGGGAGTGCCCGCCCATGATGAGCGTGACTTTGCCTTCGCCAGGAAGTATAACCTGCCGATACCGGTGGTGATAGCACCGCCGGGGTGGCAGGGAGAGGAGCTGGAGGAAGCCTATACCGAGCCGGGAACCATGGTGAACTCGGAGCAGTTTAATGGACTCCCCAGCGAGAAGGGCATTGAGGCGGTCTCCGTGTTTTTAGAAGAGAAGGGGTGGGGGAAACGAACGGTGACCTACCGACTTCGCGACTGGCTCATCTCACGCCAGCGCTACTGGGGAGCACCGATACCCATGATTTACTGTGAGAAATGCGGTACTGTCCCCGTTCCCGAGAAAGACCTGCCCGTACTATTACCTGAAGATGCCGAGTTCAAGCCTACTGGCGAGTCCCCGCTCAAATACAATGAAGGGTTTGTCAATACCACCTGCCCGCGCTGCTCGTCTCCAGCCAGGCGGGAGACCGATACCATGGATACCTTTATGTGCTCCTCGTGGTATTTCCTGCGCTATGCCAGCCCGGACTGCGACACTGCGGCGTTTGATGCCGAAAAGGTGAAATACTGGCTGCCCGTTGACCTTTATACCGGCGGCGCTGAGCATGCGGTTATGCATCTGCTCTATGCCCGTTTCTTCACCAAAGCGATTCGTGACATGGGACTGGTTGACTTTGGTGAGCCGTTTACCCGCCTGTTCAATCAGGGGATTATTATTGTCGGCAAGCAGAAGATGAGCAAATCGAAAGGCAACGTCGTTACCCCCGATGAGTATGTTTCGGAACTGGGGGCGGATGCCGTACGTGCCTATCTGATGTTTGTGGCACCCTGGGAGCAGGGGGGTGAATGGGACGACAGCAGCATCAGCGGCATCAGCCGCTGGCTCAACCGCGTGTGGAATCTGGTGCTGGATGAATACACACATAATGAATCTGCTGGAGAAAAGCCCCAGGCCGAGGAGGAACTGGTTCGGGTGACTCACCAGACCATTAAGAGAGTGACCGAAGACATAGAGAGGATGCGCTTCAACACGATGATAGCGGCAATGATGGAGTTCACCAACTATCTAGTCAGAGTAAAAGAAACAGGCTCAGTTACTCCTTCCGCCTGGGAAGAAGCTGTGGAAACCCTTATGCTGCTTTTAGCGCCAACAGCTCCCCACCTGGCCGAGGAGCTGTGGCAGAGGACAGGACATAGCTACAGCATTCATAACCAGAGCTGGCCCAAATGGGATGAGACATTGGCCAGGGACGAAGAGACTACCCTGGTGGTTCAGGTGAACGGCAAGCTGCGCGAACGTCTTACTGTACCGGTATCTATTTCGGAGGCTGAAGCTAAAGAGCTGGCTACGGAGCAGAAGCGGGTTCAGCCATACCTTGAGGGCAGGGAAGTAATAAAGGTAATATATGTGCCAGGGAGACTGGTAAATTT
>CAYWAU010000112.1:0-6418 GCA_964456395.1 uncultured Dehalococcoidaceae bacterium | reverse complement strand
CGAGTCTGGTTTGGTGTTTGGAGATGTGTCCTGCCCCCTGAAAATCACTCCTGAGCTACCAACCGAACGTCCTTCCCGGGAAGGACCAGTAAGCTTGGTCGGTTTCGTCAGCCGTTATCCGGGACTAGGGCATAGGTTTGTGCCCTGAAAGAGTGCTCCTTCTTCGGAAGGAGAAATGGGGTGGTACCGCGGGAACTTTATAAAAGAGTCTCGTCCCTGTAAGGCGAGGCTTTTATTTTATACAGGGGGTTCTAGTTATGTTTAATCCGGTCAGTAGCCGGGTGAATTTCCCTCAGCTTGAGGAGAAAATACTTGGCTGGTGGAAAAGCAGTGGCATTTTCCAGCGAAGTGTAGAAGCCCGGCAGGGCGGACAGCGTTTTATGCTTTACGAGGGGCCGCCTACGGCTAACGGTAGCCCGGGCATCCATCATGTGCTGGCACGCGTCTTCAAGGATGTCATACCGCGCTACAAGGTAATGAAGGGTTATTATGCCCCGCGCATTGCCGGCTGGGATACGCACGGGTTGCCGGTGGAGCTTGAGGTGGAGAAGGAGCTTGGCTTTTCCGGCAAGGCACAGATTGAGGAATATGGCATTGACAGATTTAATGACCGCTGTCGGGAGAGTGTTTTCCGCTACCTCAAGGAATGGAATGAGATGACCGAGCGCATCGGCTTCTGGATTGACCTGGAACGCCCCTATATCACCATGGACAATAGCTATATTGAGAGCGTCTGGTGGTCGATAAAACAGATGTGGGACAGGGGGCTGGTCTACCAGGGCTATAAGGTTACCCCCCACTGCCCCCGCTGCGGCACCTCGCTCAGTTCCCATGAGGTCGCTCTCGGCTATCAGGATGATACCGAAGACCCGTCAGTTTACATAAAGTTCAAGACTTATCTATCGACGGGGAAGGAAGATGAGATAAGTCAGAAATTGTCTAACCTTGCGTTAAGCAGAGATACCTATTTTTTAGCTTGGACAACTACTCCTTGGACACTGCCGGGGAATACTGCTTTAGCGGTAAATCCAGATGCTGATTATGTTTTGGAAGAAGAAGATAATAATTATTTAATCCTAGCTGATGCCTTGCGAGAGTCAGCTGGGTTGGGTGATAACAAGGTAGTAATAAAGTTTGAGGGTAGCTACTTAGTAGGGGCTGAATATGAGCCATTATTTAATCCTCATGATTTCGGGGTGGAGCGCTTGAGATTTAACGCAAGTTCGGAATTAATGTCGCCGGAAGCCGATAGGAAACTGACATATCAGGTAATAGGTGCTGATTTTGTCTCTATGGAAGACGGTACCGGCATTGTTCATATGGCTCCCGCTTATGGTGAGGTTGATTATGAGGCGGGTAAGGAGCAGGGGCTGGACTTTGTGCATACGGTTGATTTGCAGGGCAATGTTACCGGCAGCTACCCCTTCTCCGGCAAGTTTGTTAAAGAGGCTGACCCGCTGGTGCTTGAGGATTTGCAGAAGAGGGGTCTCCTCTTGCGCAGTGAGACGATTAAGCACACCTATCCCTTCTGCTGGCGGTGTGAGTCGCCGCTGCTTTACTATGCCAAGCAGACCTGGTATATCCGCACCACAGCTGTTAAAGATGGCCTTATTTCCGGAAATGACGAGATAAACTGGTATCCGGAGCACATCAAGTACGGCCGCTTTGGGGACTGGCTTCAGAATAATGTTGACTGGGCTTTCTCGCGGGAGCGCTACTGGGGCACGCCGCTGCCGGTGTGGCGCTGCGAAAATCCTGAATGTGACCAACTTGACTGTGTGGGTGGTGTGGAGGAACTGAAAAAGAAAGAAGGATTTTCCGGACTTAAAGAGCCTCTGGACTTGCACCGTCCCTTTGTTGATGAGCTGACCTTTGACTGCCCTCAGTGTGGCGGGCTGATGAGGCGGGTCCCCGAGGTTATTGACTGCTGGTTTGACTCCGGAGCCATGCCGGTGTGTCAGTATCACTACCCCTTTGAGAATGAGACACTGCTTGAGGACGGGCGTTTCCCGGCAGACTATATTTGTGAGGCGGTTGACCAGACCCGCGGCTGGTTCTACAGTCTGCATGCCATATCCACTTTGCTGTTTGAGCGTCCCTGTTTTCGCAACGTTATCTGCCTGGGGCATATTCTTGATGTCCAGGGGGAGAAGATGAGCAAGGCTAAGGGGAATGTGGTTGAGCCGTCGGAAGTGATTGATAAATACGGGGCTGATGCCCTGCGCTGGTATCTCTTTACTTCGTCACCGCCGGGTAATGTGCGCCGTTTTGACGAAAAAATGGTGGCTGAGGTATCACGACGCTTTCTGTCGACTCTGTGGAATGTTTATTCCTTTTTCGTCATGTACGCCAATATTGACAATTTCATACCGGCTTCTGAAGTAGCCCCATCGCCGGCGTCAGAGCTTGACCGGTGGATTATCTCGGAGCTTCATCAGCTTGTAGCCGATGTGGACTCAGCGCTGGATGGTTATGACCCTACCAGTGCGGGCAGAAAGATAGAGGACTTCGTTGATGGCCTGTCCAACTGGTATGTGCGGCGGAGTCGGCGGCGCTTCTGGAAGAGTGAGAACGATGACGATAAACTATCGGCTTATAATACGCTTTATGAATGTCTGGTGACGCTGGCAAAGCTGCTGGCCCCATTCACCCCATTTGTGGCTGAAGAGCTCTATCAGAACCTGGTGCGGTCGGTGTTCCCGGAAGCCCCGGAGAGCGTCCACCTGGCTGATTTCCCGGTGGCTGATGAAAGCAGGATTGATAAACAGTTAGCTGATGATAACCGGCTGGCCATGAAGGTCTCAAGCATGGGCAGGGCAGCACGTGCCCAAGCTGGCATCAAGGTGCGCCAGCCTCTGGCAGTCAACTATGTCGGTGTTAGTTCTGAGCGGGAGAAACGGGCTCTGGAAAGAGTCAAGCCGCTGATATTGGAAGAGCTTAATGTTAAAGACCTGAAATGCGATTCTATTGAAAATGTAGCGGCTCTCGATGGGAAGGGCTTTGTGGTTGTCAGCGAGGCGGCTAATAATTCAGCCATTTCTGTTCATATAACTCTGGAGCTGGCGGCTGAGGGAATGGCGCGTGAGATTGTGCACCGGGTGCAGACGATGCGCCGTTCCGCCGGATATGATATCGCTGACCACATCATTACTTATTACGAGGGGGAAGCCAATTTTGTCCAGGTAATGTCAGGTTTTGCTGATTATATTAAGCAAGAGACACTCTCCCGGGAGCTTGTTGAAGGTGTTCCTGAGGATGCTGATTATAGCGAGACCTATAAATTGAGCGGCTATACCCTGTTGCTGGGAATAAAAAGACTGGAGTGACTTAGGGAGGTGGGGGGCTCTCGGCGGGTATTACCTGAACGGTAGATTTGGTATCACCACGCCAGAAGACTATTTCTAGAGATTGTCCAATCTGGGATGCATGCAGAAATTTCGTTAATTCCTGGACATCGGCTACCTCTTTTCCACCGATGCTGATAATAACGTCACCTGCCTTTAATCCAGCCTGAGCCGCCGGGCTGCCGCTAGCTACTTCAACAAGAAGGACACCCTTATTAACAGTTAGCCCTAACTGACGGGCTACACCCTGGTCTACAGTGTGAAGTCCCACACCCAGCCAGGGACGGATTACATACCCGTTCTTGACCAGTTCCTCAATAATTGGGATAGCAGTTTCCGTGCTGATGGCATAGCCCATACCCTCAACGCCTATGGTGGCTATCTTGGCGCTGGTAATGCCAACCACTTCTCCCGCAAGATTAACCAGTGGACCACCGCTATTGCCCGGGTTAATGACAGCAGTTGTTTCAATAAGGTCATAAAGTGTTTGCCCTTGGTCTACCGGTATGGGAACATCCTTACGGCTGATTATTCCCTCGGTGGCTCTTATCCCCAGCCCCAGTGCGTTGCCGATAGCTATTACCCAGTCACCGACCCTTAGTTTAGAGGAGTCGCCGATATCAAGTGCCGGCAGGTTGCGGGCATCTATGCTAAATATGGCCAGGTCATTGAGGTGGTCGGTAAATATGGAATCAGTATCTGCCGTGAAATTCCTGCCATCATCCAGGGTTATCGTAATAGTTTTAGCGCCTTCAACTACGTGATTATTGGTAACAATAATTCCACTTTCATCTATAATCCAGCCTGAGCCTGCCCCTTCCTGGGTATATGGTCGGTTGAAAAAGTCGAAACTCACCACCTCAGCGGTGATAGCTACTACTGAAGGCTTAACCTTAGCCACGACATCGGCAATACTGGAGAGTATTACGGTTTGATTGGCTGCTGACGGCGGCGTCCAGGTGGGGTTGATCGGTGTTGGAGGTGGGGAGGGTGTGGTTGTGGGTGGCGGGGCACTTGGTGCCTCCGGCGTGGTTATGGTTATGCAGCCGGACAATGCGCTCAGTGCCAGCGACAGGACAAGGACGAAAATAACGGCTAAAGTCTTTAGATTTATCCTTTTCATGGCTATCTAATTATAGCATAATAGCCAATTATTAAGATATTGTTAAGGAGTATCAGCCCCCTCGCCGTATGAGGAAGAGGGGGCTGGCGGATAATGGATTAAAAGGCGGTATCTTTATGCTGAAGGTACTTTGGGCAGTGACGCCAGTGCCTCCTTCATCTTTTCCTCGGGGAACTCATAATCTACCATCTTCCCCGAGAGATACGCATCATAGGCAGCCAGGTCAAAATGCCCGTGCCCGCTGTGAGCTATCAGGATGTTCTTTGATTCACCGGACTCCTTGCACTTAAGGGCTTCATCAATAGCCACCCTGAGGTCATGGTTGGGCTCCGGGGCAGTGATTATACCCTCGGTACGGGCAAACTGTACCCCGGCTTCAAAGGTGGCCAGTTGGTGCTCCGCTCTGACCTCAACCAGGCCGAGGTTGTAAAGGTGGCAGATGATGGGTGCCATCCCGTGATAGCGCAGTCCACCGGCATGTACTGGTGGCGGGATAAAATCATGCCCCAGAGTATACATCTTGAGCAGGGGGGTAAGCCCGGCTACATCGCCGAAGTCATAGGTATAGGGTCCCCGGGTCAGCGTAGGCGCGGCTTGTGGCTCAACACAGATAATGCGCAGGTCTGGTTTTTTCCCGCTAATCTTGTCCCTTATCCAGGGAAGGAACTGTCCAGAGAAGTTGGAACCGCCGCCGATACAGCCGACAATAATGTCCGGGTAGGCATCAGCCATTTCCATTTGCAGTCTGGTTTCCTCGCCGATGATGGTCTGGTGAAGCAGGACATGATTGAGGACGCTGCCCAGGGAGTAGTGGGTGTCGTCACGCCCGACGGCATCCTCCACCGCCTCGCTGATAGCCAGTCCCAGGCTGCCGGTACAGTCGGGGTCTTTAGCCAGCATATCACGCCCTGCCTTGGTATCCGGGCTGGGGCTGGGTACGCAGGTAGCTCCCCAGGTCTCCATCAGGATGCGGCGGTAGGGCTTCTGGTCATAGCTAATCCTGACCATGTAGACCTTTAATTCAATGCCGAAGAACATGCAGCCCATAGCCAGGGCGCTGCCCCACTGGCCGGCACCGGTCTCGGTAGTGATGCGCTTCACTCCTTCTTGTTTATTGTAGTATGCCTGGGCAATGGCAGTGTTGGGCTTGTGGCTGCCTGCCTGGCTGGTTCCTTCATATTTGTAGAAAATCTTGGCTGGCGTGTCCAGAGCCTTCTCCAGCCGGTGCGCCCGGTGCAGGATGGTGGGTCTCCAGGTGCGGTATATTTCCTGCACCTCTTCCGGGATTTCAATGTAGCGCTCCGGGCTGAACTCCTGCATGATTAAGCTCATGGGGAAGAGGGGTTTCAGGTCATCGGGGGTTACCGGCTTGCCGGTGCCCGGGTGCAAAACCGGTGGTAGCGGCTCCGGCAAATCGGGCAGGATATTGTACCAGTGAGTCGGCATGTCTTTTTCGTCAAGAATAAACTTTGTCCTTTCCATTTTTCCTCCTTTTATTTTTTGTTTAAAGTCTAGTTTACTCTGTTTACGCCGGTGGCGGGCTACGCCATGATATGATTGACATATTAATTAACCTCCTAATTAATGTTCTTTGAATCAAGAGCCTCACGCAGACTTGAAACGAAGGTCTTGAGTGAAGAAAGAGAGGTATCTTCCTCAATCAGCTGAATGAGGCGGCTGCCCACGATAACGCCATCAGCTATCCCGGCTACCCGTTTGGCGTGGTCAGGGGTAGATACCCCAAAGCCGATGCAAAGGGGCTGTTTTGCCTTTTGCCTGACTCTTTTAGCGAAACTCTCCAGCTCAGCAGGCAGAGTATCTCTGGCTCCGGTAACACCGGTAAGAGAGACCAGATAAATAAACCCCCGCGACCTTTCCGCCACAGCCACGATGCGTTCCCCGGTGCTGGTGGGCGCCAGGAGATAAATAAGGTCCAGGTCATGCTTTCGGG